>JAQBGF010000001.1:0-4990 GCA_032122615.1 Gammaproteobacteria bacterium
CGTGTACTCACGGTAGCGCAAAACTTTCCCCGACCGCGCCCGCGGGCCACGGAGTGCGTTGTCGCGCCTGAAGGCGCTCCTACTCCCGGATCCGAAAGCCGCGGTTCAGCATCAGCACGCACGTCCCGAACAAGACAGCGAGACTCAGCACCATCATCAGGTACGAAAAACCGATCGGCACGTCGGCAACTCCGAGTATCCCGTAGCGGAACGCATTCACCAGGTACAGGATCGGATTCAGCCGGGAGACCTGCTGCGCCAGCTCGGGCAGCATCTCAATCGAGTAAAACACGCCACCGAGGTAAATCAGCGGCTGCAGGACGAAAGACGGGATGATCGTCACGTCGTCAAAGTTGCTCGCCACGATGCCGTTGATCAGGCCGCCCAGCGAGAAGATGGCGGCACAGAGCAGGAAGACGGAGATCGTGATCAGTGGGTGGGTAAAAGGCAGCGGCGTAAAGAGCAGCGCGACACCTGTTACCGCCAGCCCGACGAACACGCCGCGGATGATTCCGCCCGCCATGTGGCCGAGGACGATGGTCACGTTCGACATCGGCGCCACGAGCATTTCCTCGAGGTGGCGATTGATTTTCGCCGAGAAGAAGGACGACACCACGTTGCCATAAGCGTTGGTGATAACGGCCATCATGATCAGGCCCGGGGCGATGTACTGCTTGTAGTCAAAGCCACCCACGCGCCCGATGCGGCTGCCGATCAGGTTGCCGAAGATGACGAAGTACAGCGCCATATTGATTGCCGGCGGCAGGATCGTCTGCCCCCAGATACGCACGACCCGGTGGTACTCCTTGCGCGACAGGGTCGACAGGGCAATGGCCTGCTGCCGGAAGCTCACGGCGACACCGCTGTCGACGATGTGGCGCCGGCTGGCGCCGCACCGCCCTTGCGCTCAGTCAGGGTGAGGAACAGTTCTTCAAGGCGATTAGCCTTGTTGCGCAGGCTCAGGATTTCCACGCCGGCACCCGAGAGCGCCGCGAACAGTTCGTTGACACTGCGGATGCGTGGCAGGGCGACCTCAATTTCCTGCGGCCCGTTCAGCCGGATCTCGAAACCCGGCACCGAGGGCACCACGTACAGCGGCTCCCGTGGCGTCAGCAGGAACACTTCCTCGCTGAGCTTGCCCAGCACACTGATCATTGGCCCCTGCTCGATGACACGCCCGCGGTCGATGATCGCAATGTTCCGGCAGAGGTTTTCGGCTTCCTCCAGGTAATGAGTGGTCAGGATGATGGACGTGCCGGCTGCGTTGAGCGCCCGCAGGAAGTCCCACATGGAACGGCGGATCTCGATGTCTACGCCGGCGGTAGGCTCGTCGAGGATCAGCAGGCGGGGCTCGTGCATCAGCGCGCGGGCAATCATCAGCCGGCGCTTCATGCCGCCGGATAGCGTCCGGGCGGTGTCATTACGTCGGTCCCACAACTGCAGCTGCCGGAGGCACACCTCGGCGCGCTGACGGGCACGGGCGGGAGTCAGGCCGTAGAAGCCCGCCTGGTTGACGACGATGTTACTGACCTTGTCCCACAGGTTGAGATTGAGCTCCTGGGGTACGACGCCAATGGCGTTCTTGACGGAGATCAGATCGTTATCGAGGTCGTGGCCGAAAACGCTGACCACGCCGCTGGTCTTGGTCACCAGCGAGGTGACGATGCCGATCAGGCTGGTCTTGCCAGCGCCGTTCGGGCCGAGCAGCGCGAAGAAGTCGCCGGTGACCACGTCAAGATCGATCCCCGCAAGCGCGCGAAAGCCGTTGGCGTAGACCTTCGTGAGCTTTCGAACCGAGAGCGCGTGCATGGCGCGGCATTGTGCCTGCTTGAGGCAACGACACAACGTTGACCTGCATCAATGCCGGCTGATAAGCGTGAGCTGGACGACAGACAGGCGCGTGGCCGTGAGCACCGGCCCCGCCGGAAGGCTGGCGGCCCGCACCAGGTCGGGCCACAGGCGCGGATGCCGGCAAAAGCGCGCCTCGAGGCACCCGAAGGCCTCCGCCGCTGTCCGCTGCAGATCCCGGAACGCCGCACTGCGCAGATGCTCCACGGCCAGGCTTCCGGGCCCGATGCACAGCGCCGCCAGCAGACGATCCTGCCGCGCCGTGTGCCACAGCCACGCCAGCAGAGAGGCAGCGAACAGGCGTGCGGCCTCCGACTGCGACTCGCGGATCGCCATCAATGGCGCTTCCGCGACGCCCTGCGCAATCACCCGTGGCGGCAGTACGGTAAAAGCGGCCAGCAAACACGGGGTGGCCGCGACGGCTTCCCTCTGGGCCGGGGCAAGCAGAAGTAGCCGCTGCCGTACCGCCTGGTCCAGGCCGTAGGCCGCTCCGGGGCTGCCGTCGGCACAGATCAACTCCAGAAACTCGAGATTGAACTCGTGAATTTCCCGGCGAACCTGTGAATCAGGCCATTTACTCGCCATTTGTACGGTTCCCCGGCTGACCAAACTGTACTATAAATGGTCCAAAGGGACCAAATAAACATCTTTTTAACAACGATTTGGTCTAAATGGACCAAATCTGACGATAATCGGGGGAAACATGCGGATCACAGACAACCGCTACGCGGGCGAACGGGAGCGCTTCGATCTGGCCATCCGGATGATCGGGCACGAGGCCCGGACGGGCACGATCCGCCAGTGCACGGGATTCACCGAGGACCGGATCCGCAAGATTTACGCCACTTACTTCCCGGGAGGCGACGGCGTGCGTCGGCGCCGCGGCAAGACCCCCAGCCAGATAGCCCCGTTTGTCAGCTCGGCCCGTCGGCAGGGCGAAGCCAGCCTGCTGATCGGCCTGTTCGTCCTTTCGGGCGTCATGCAGCCGGACCGGGACAGCCGTACGCTGCGGGCCGTCGCTGAGACCGGTGTCAGGCTGGGCAACGGCCTGTGCGATGCCTTCGAGGCTTACCAGGCGCTGCACCCGGAACCGCAACTGTCCTTCGAATGGGCCTGGAATCTCTACCAGTGCGCGGTGTCGCGGCAGGAACTGCAACTCGCCTGGTGCACGCTGTGCGAAGGGTCGTACGTACAAGACGCCTACGCCCTCGACTACCAGCGCTGCCCGTTTTGCGAAGTGAAGGATCATGCGTAATCTGCCCGGATGATTCGCGTCACCTTCACAGGCTCGGGCGTGGAGCGTTTTTCCACGTTGCGCCAGCAGCCGGCGGCACTCGCTGCCGCCTTTGCCGAACCGGGGGCGCGCTTCGTGCCGATCTGGCAATCGCGCTGCCTGCTTCGCGACGGCGCCATCGCTGCGTGCCAGCGCGAAGAGATCGAGGTGCTCGTCCGCGACCACGAGGGCGCCGTGTTTCTCGGGCGACGCGAAGGGCGGGCGCTCTTTGCGGTCGAAGTCCGCGGGGACGCGCCGCCAGTCGGCCTGCCGGCGGCCGGCTTTCGCGGCCTGCGGGAAGTCGTCGGCGAGGTGAACGCGGCCGACGCGGCGCTGCTGGCCTACGCCCGCGCCATGATTCTCTGGCAGGAGCGCCATCGGCACTGCGGTGTGTGCGGCGCGCCCAACCGGGCTACCGAGGGCGGCTTTGTGATGGCCTGCACCCGCGACAGCTGCGACCACAAAAGCTTTCCCCGCATCGACCCCGCCGTGATCGTGCTGGTACACCGGGGCGAGCACTGCCTGCTCGGCCGTCAGGCCACCTGGTCCGAGGGCCGTTTTTCCACGATCGCCGGCTTCGTCGAACCCGGCGAGTCGCTCGAAGACGCCGTAGCCCGGGAAGTGCACGAGGAAACCAACATCCGGGTGGGCGAGTGCAGCTACATAGCGTCGCAGCCCTGGCCGTTCCCTGCCGCAATGATGCTCGGCTTTCACGCCGAGGCGGAAAGCGAGGCCATCCGCTGCAACGACGGCGAGCTTGTGGAAGCCCGCTGGCTCACGCGACAGGACATCCGTGCGGGCGCCATTGGCCTGCCGCCGCGGGAGTCGATTGCCTTCCAGCTGATCGAACACTGGTTTGACAGTGACGGCGGCGCGCCGCTCGCGAGCCTGGGCCTCGACAGCCCGATGTTCCGCCGGCCCTCGTCGCCCGCCGACTACCGCAAGTAGGAGCGGCTTCAGCCGCGACCTCTCCCCGCGTACCCAGACCCATGTGCCTCATCGCCATCGCCTGGAATGCGCATCCCCGCTACCCGCTGATCCTGCTTGGCAACCGCGACGAGTTTCATCAACGGCCGAGCGTCGCTGCGGGCTGGTGGCCCGAAGCACCCGGGGTGTTCGGCGGCCGGGATCTCAAGGCTGGGGGCAGCTGGCTCGGCGTCAGCCGCAGCGGGCGGCTGGCGGTGGTCACGAACAACCCGTTGCGGCCGCCGGCGCTCGACCGCCCGTTGAGCCGTGGCACGCTGGTTAGCGACTGGCTCACGGGCACGGCCGCAGCCGGCCCGTTCCTGGACGCCGTGGCGCGGGACGAGGCGCGCTATGCAGGGTTCAGCCTGCTGGTCGGCACACTGGATCAGGGGCTCGAAGGCTTCGTGGCGCCAGCCGGCGACCTTGGCGCGCGCTGGCGCCTCGACGCGGGTATTACCGCACTGTCGAACTCACCGCGGGAAACGCCGTGGCCGAAGGTCGGCTGGCTGCACCGGGCACTGGAGAATTACCTGCGCCGACCCGAGCTCGAAGCGGAGGAAATGCTGGCGCTGGTGGGCCGGCGCATGCCGGTGACCGAGCCCGATGGCGACACCCCGCAGGCCCGGGCTCGCGTCACGCCGTTCGTGACGGGCGCGGACTACGGCACGCGCGCGGGCACGCTGATCCTGGCCGATGCGCGTGGCGGCTGGCACTGCATCGAGCGGCGCTTCGGGCCGGGCGGCGTGCCGGCGGGCGAGTCCCAGGCGCGGCACTCCGCACCGTAGGAGCGCCTTCAGGCGCGACACTCCGACCGTAGGAGCGCCTTCACGCGCGACCCGATACCACTCCTGCGCAGCGGTCGGTGGCGGGACAGGTCCTGGCCAGCCCTCAGCGGGTCTTCCC
>JAQBGF010000002.1:0-8430 GCA_032122615.1 Gammaproteobacteria bacterium
CTCGAGAATCCCGCATCGACCTCGCCGAGCGCAATGCCGAGGTGGCGGAGCACCCAGCGATCAGCCGGCGCGAGATCGGCCGGGGCGGGCGCCTCGGGGTCGTGATCCTCCAGATTCATCAGCGCGAAGCGCGCCGCGTTCCAGATCTTGTTGCAGAAATGCCGGTAGCCCTCGATCCGGTTGAGATCGAAGCGGATATCCCGGCCCGTGCTGGCCAGCGCGGCAAAGGTGAATCGCAACGCGTCGGTGCCGTAGTCCGGGATGCCGTTCGGAAACTGCTTCCGGGTGGCCTTTTCGATCTGCGGTTTTAGCCTGGGCTGCATGAGGCCGGCAGTGCGCTTGGCCAGCAGGCTCGGCAGGTCGATGCCGTCGATCAGGTCCAGCGGGTCGAGGATGTTGCCCTTGGACTTGGACATCTTGTCGCCGTTCTCATCGCGAATGAGGCCGGTGATGTACACCTCGCGGAACGGCACGTCGCCGGTGAACTTCAGTCCGAGCATGATCATGCGCGCGACCCAGAAGAAGATGATGTCGAAGCCGGTAACCAGCACGTTGCCGGGATAGAAGGTCTTCAGCGCCTCAGTCTGGTCGGGCCAGCCCAGCGTCGAGAATGGCCAGAGCGCTGACGAGAACCAGGTGTCGAGCACGTCCTCGTCCCGGGTCAGCGCCAGCTCAGGGGCGAGGCCGTGCTTCTTGCGCACATCCTCCTCGCTGTAGCCCACATAGACGCCGCCGTCCGCGTCATACCAGGCGGGAATGCGATGGCCCCACCACAGCTGGCGGCTGATGCACCAGTCCTGGATGTTGTTCATCCACTGGTAGTAGGTCTTTGCCCAGTTATCGGGGACAAAACGGATCCGCCCGTCCTCGACCGCCGCGATGGCGGGGGCCGCGAGCGGCGCGATCTGCACGTACCACTGGTCCGTGAGCCAGGGTTCCAGAATGGCACCGCTGCGGTCGCCGCGGGGAACCTGCAGGGCGTGTGCATCGATGCGCTCCATCAGCCCTTGTTCTTCCAGCAGGGCCACGACACGCTGACGGGCCTGCCCACGGTCGAGGCCGCGTAACTGCGCCGGAATTTCCGCCAGTGCCTGCGCCGGGTCGTAGCCCGAGCCGGCGGCGTCCGGCTTGCTGATGATTCGCGCGTCCCGGTCAAAGATGTTGATCAGAGGAAGGTCGTGGCGCTTGCCGACTTCGTAGTCGTTGAAGTCGTGGCCTGGCGTGATCTTTACGCAGCCCGAGCCGAACTCCCGATCCACGTAGTCGTCGGCAACGACGGGAATGAGACGGTTGGTCAGCGGCAGCCGGATCTTCTTGCCGACCAGATGCCGGTAGCGCTCGTCGGCCGGGTTCACCGCGACGGCCGTGTCGCCGAGCATGGTTTCAGGGCGCGTCGTGGCCACGACGAGCTGGCCGCTGCCATCTTCCAGCGGGTAACGGATATGCCACAGTGAACCCTGTTCCGGCTCCGACTGGACTTCCAGGTCGGACAGTGCCGTGTGCAGCACCGGGTCCCAGTTCACCAGCCGCTTGCCGCGGTAGATCAGGCCTTCGGCGTGCAGGCGGACAAAAACCTCGGTCACGGCCCGCGACAGGCCGTCGTCCATTGTGAAGCGGTCGCGCGACCAGTCCACTGAATTGCCGAGTCGTCGCATCTGCCGCGTGATGGTGCCACCGGACTCGTGCTTCCACTGCCAGACGCGGTCAACGAAGGCCTCGCGCCCGAGATCCCGGCGGTGCTTGCCTTCGGCATTGAGCTGCCGCTCCACGACCATCTGCGTGGCGATGCCGGCGTGATCGGTGCCTGGCTGCCACAGGGTGTTGTTGCCGCGCATCCGGTGGTAGCGGGTCAGCGCGTCCTGCAGCGTGTGCTGGAAGGCGTGGCCCATGTGCAAGGTGCCCGTGACGTTGGGCGGCGGGATCATGATGCAGTAGGGCGCGCCGCGTCCGGCCGGCGCGAAGTAGCCGGCGGACTCCCAGTGCGCGTACCAGCGCTGTTCGATACCGGCGGGCTGGTAGGCCTTCTCTAAAGGGGTGGTGGGGTTTCCGGGAGCTTCGTCGGTCACTCAGGCGTCCTTGATGTCTTCTTCGAAGTGCTCGCGCAGTACCTGGTCGATCAGTTCGGGGAGTTCATTGCGCAGGCGGCCCACGACTTCATCGAAGAGTGTCGCTTCCATTTCCTTGTACGCCAGGTGCAGCAATTTCTCGACCAGCATGAAGCTGCTCGTCGCGATACGGACCTGCAGTTCGGCCAGCTCGGACTCGGTAAGGGCAGGGCGAGTCATCTCGTCGGCGGCGCTGCGGCGTGGACGAGCGACGGCGTCGGTGAGTACGGGAATGCGTGATCTGTCCATTTTCAGCTTACCTCGTGGGTCTCCGGTTCCAGTCCCTGTTCGCGATAAAAGCGGTGCCGTGCGCGGCCCGCCTCGCGACTCGCGGGACTGCCATCGATGATCTCCGCGATGCGTGGGTAGCGCGCATAAAACGCGGGCACTTCAGCGGCAAGATTAATTAGCAGGTCGGCGTCGGGCGGCTCGGCGCTATTGTCAGACACTGTCGAGCCTATCGTGATCGGCGCCGCCGGCTGGCAGTCAGGAGACAGTAGTTCGTGGGGTACAAAGCTGCCTTGGCGGAAGGTCCATAGCAGTGTATCCAGAACCTTCGCCAAATCGGCGTCGCCGGTGTGCGTGTGGATGCGGTTCTGCAATTTGTACGCCTTCTCGAGGAGTCGGCAGGCATAGCCGAGACGCGTGTTCGGTGCCGTGCCGCCGAGGACGTAGAAGGACACTCGCGCTGCACTCATCTCCGCTTGACTCATTGTCCTTAACGTTACTTCCGTTGGAGCAGGAACTCCATCAGCAACGGGACCGGCCGACCGGTGCCCCCCTTGCTTTTGCCCTGGGTCCAGGCTGTTCCGGCGATGTCGAGGTGCGCCCAGTCGGTCTTGCCAACGAAGCGGGACAGAAACACCGCGGCGGTGATGGTTCCGGCGTCGCGTCCGCCAATGTTCGCCACGTCGGCGAATGGGCTTTTCAGGAGTTCGGCGTAGTCGTCGTCCAGCGGCAGGCGCCAGGCCCGGTCATCGGCCGCCTGGCCGGCCGCCAGCAGTTTGTTGGCCAGCTTGTCGGAATTGCCAAGCAGCCCGGAACGTACTCTTCCCAGCGCGACCAGGCAGGCGCCCGTGAGCGTGGCGATGTCGATCATGACCGCTGGATTGAAGCGGGCGGCGTACGTGATGGCGTCGCATAGAATCAGGCGGCCTTCGGCGTCGGTGTTCAGGATCTCGACGGTCTGCCCGGACATCGTTCGCACGATGTCGCCGGGCCGGGTGGCCGCGCCACTCGGCATGTTTTCGCAGGTCGGCACGATGCCAACCACATTGATGGGCAGCTTGAGCTCCGACACGGCCTGCATCACGCCAAGGACGGCGGCTGCGCCACACATGTCGTACTTCATCTCGTCCATCGCGCCAGACGGCTTGATGGAAATGCCGCCGGAATCGAAAGTAATACCCTTGCCGATGAGGACGACCGGCCTCTCGCTGACCCGTGCGCCCCGGTAGTTGAGCACGATGAAACGCGGTGGTTCCACGGCACCCTGCGTGACGGCGAGGAATGCGCCCATGCCCAGCTTGCGGATTGCGGCTGGCGTGAGTGTAGTGAGGGTCAGTTTCTTGCCCTGTTTCGCGATGCTGCCCGCTCGCTCAACCAGGTAGCTTGGGGTACAGACATTGGGCGGTAGATTGCCCAGGTCTTTGGTCAGCGCCACAGCCCGGCCGATGGCCTCACCGTGCGAGATGCCGCGCCGGGTTGCGCGCTGGTCCCGCGCGTTACTGGCAAGGCTGAGGGTCTGCAGGGTGGGCGACTTGTCCCCGGGCTCCGATTTCATGGCCGTAAACCGGTAGCTAACCTCGAGCCAGATTTCCACGGCCAGTCGCGCCCGCCGATAGGCATCGGCGTCGCGGACGGCTTCGGCGGTCAGGTGGAATACGGCCTCGGTGTATTTGCTGCGGGCCACGGCGGCGAGCGCGCCGCGCGTGGCCTTGCGCCAGGTTTTGCGATCAAGCTTCGCCTTGGCGCCCAGGCTAACCAGGAGTATCCGCTGGCAGTGCAGGTCGCCGGTGCCTGTCAGCAGCAGCAATTCGCCTGCGTCGCCCTTGATGTCGCCATTCTTGATCGCCCGCGTAATCAGGCCACCGCTGGCCGCGTCGAGGCTGCGAGCCGTGGTGGTCAATTCACCGCCGGAATAGATTGGAACGATCGCACAAGCGGTCCGCTGTTGGCTCGCGGCACTGGTTTTCACCTGGAACTTCATGCTGACCTCAACTGTGGGGTGCTTGACTCCATGCGACCTCTAAACCAAGGTTGGCCTGCGTCCGCCACGTCGCATGAATACCGTTGTGGAACGCCTGTTAGTGTACTCGATTCACCCGGAGGCTGGCCAAAGCCGTAACCGCCCATGACCGGTCTTCTCCACCGCTACGTTCTTCGTGAAATATTTCAGACCTGGCTGGTCGTGACGCTGGTCCTGTTGCTGATTCTGGTGACCAACCAGTTCGCATCGGTCGTCGGTGATGCGGCGGCCAACAAATTGCCGCGTGCGGCCATCATGCAGGTGTTGGCCCTCACGACCGTGCAGTACCTCACCATCCTGATTCCGGTCGGCTACTTTCTGGCCATCATGCTGGCTCTGGCCAGGCTGTACCACGACAGCGAAATGGCGGCCATGATGGCCTGTGGCATCGGGCCGGTGCAGCTGTACAGGGCCGTCCTGACACTGGGTGCCGGGCTCGCGGTGCTGGTTGGTGTGCTTGCGCTTGTGGTTTCTCCGGGGGCACTGCGCCAGGTCGAGGTTTTCGCCGTGCAGGCGAAGCGGGAGGCGAGTATCGGGCTGCTTGAGGCCGGTCGCTTCGTCAGTTTTGCGGATGGCGCGGCTGCGTTGTACGCCGAGTCTGTCACGCCGGACAGGCACCTTCACGGCGTCTTTGTCCAGCGCCGCACCGGCGACCGGGTTGAAGTGATCGTTGCCGACGAGGCCTGGCAGGAAGATGCTGGCAACGGGGTCCGCGTGCTGACCTTTGCGCGTGGCCACCGCTATGAAGGGGAGCCTGGCGACACCCGATTCCGCCAGGTTGAATTCGCCGAACACGGCATTCCCTTTGAACTGCCCGCAGCCGGTCCCGTGAAGCTGAAGACGGCAGCCCGGCCCACGGCCGATCTGCTGGCCTCCGCCGATCGTGCCGATCGGGCCGAGTTCCACTGGCGCCTCGGCGTTCCGCTGACGTTACTCGTACTCACCTTTGTCGCCGTGCCACTGGCAAAGACCGAGCCGCGGGGCGGCCGCTTTGCAGGCCTTGCGTCGGCTGTGCTGGTGTACCTCATCTATGCCAATCTGCTCGCGGCCGGGCGCGGCTGGCTCGAACGGAGCCAGGTGCCGGAATTTGTCGGCCTGTGGTGGGTGCACGCCCTGTTCCTGGGTGCCGCCGGTGTGATGCTGTTTTTTCAGCTCGGGTGGTGGCGGCAGTGGCGACGCGCAGCGCGGGCATGAGAAGCTTGCCATGAGAATTTTGCGCGGATACCTGTTTCGCACCATCCTCGGGACTACCGGGCTCGTGCTTGCGGTGCTGCTCAGTCTCGGCGCGTTCATTGAATTCGTAGGCCAGCTGGATGACATCGGCGTTGGTGATTACGGGCTGCTGAACGCGATCGGCTGGGTGCTTCTGCAGATGCCCAACATCGTGGCGCAGTTGCTGCCCATCGCGGCGTTGCTCGGCGCACTCCTTGGGCTCGGTTCTCTGGCCAGTCGCAGCGAGCTGATCGTCTTGCGAGCGGCGGGTGTGTCACCGCGAGGCCTGGCCCGCGCGGTACTGGTCACCGGTTTCGTGCTGGCCATGGTCAGTTTCGTGTTCAGTCTCTACCTTGCCCCGCCGCTAGAACGCTACTCGCGCCAACAGCGGGAGCTCGCAAAGTTTGGTCAGGCGGGGATCAGCGCTGGCGGCAATGCGTGGATACGCGACCGCAAGACCATCCTCAACGTCGTTCCGCCCAGCGAGGAACATCCGGCGGGAAATGTCTATGTCTTTCGCTTCGGCGACGATGGCAGGCTCGACGCCATGGGCCGTGCCGAGTCGGTGCATGCCGAGCCGGACAAACGCTGGTTCCTGCACAATTATGCCGAGAGCCGATTTACGCCGACCGCAATCAAGACGAGCCTGCTGCCAAAGTCGCTGGCGCTTGAGGGCATCAATCCGGATCTTCTCGGGCTCACTGTGGTCCGCGAGGAAACCATGACCGGGGCCGTACTCTGGCGCTATGTTCAGTACCTTAAGCACAGCGGGTTGAACGCCCGCAAGTACGAAGTGGCGTTCTGGAGCCGCATCGCGTCGATGTTGGCTGTGCCACTGATGTGCGTGCTCGCCGTGCCCTTCGTGCTCGGGCCCCTGCGGTCAGGCGGCGCCGGGTTGCGCTTGCTGGCCGGCCTTGGCATCGGCCTGACGTGGTTCCTCATGAGCCGGACTCTCTCGGACGGCGGTGCGGTCTGGAATCTCAACGCGGTCTTCGTGGCCTGGCTGCCAACCGTGTTGCTGGCTATCGCGACAACGCTGGCGCTTAGCCGCACGCGTTGACCGTGCGTTGCTCCGCTACTTCGGCACGACGACGACACGTGTGCCGGCGAGACGGTCGTGCCAGGTGAGCTTATCCCGGTCGATCCAGAGCCATAAGAGACCGAGGCCGCCCGTGACGACTGACAACAGGCCGGCGATGAACCGGAGTATCCCGGTTCGCACATCGAGTGGCTGGCCCGCACCGGTTTCCACCCGTAGTCGCCAGGCGCGCATGCCGAGCGTCTGGCCGCCACGCACCCACGACGTGATGAAAAACCCTGCGGCCGTGACCAGTAGCAGAAGCTGGTAGGCAGGCTCGCCCCCAGGCACCGGTTCGCCGTGGCGAAGCGCAACAATGATCAGCGTGACGAGCATCCAGATTGCGCCCAGGAGGAGGGCGTCGTAGCAGCCGGCGGCGAGGCGGCGAAACACGCCGGCTGTGGGTGCGGCCGTCGGGCCGGGAAGCTGATTACTATGAGGCGACATGCCGGACTGCGTCGAAAGCGTGGCGCTCCCTACGAGAATTGAACTCGTGTTTCAGCCTTGAGAGTGCGAAATATTCCGTTTTCATTCAACGGTTTAACGCTCTCGTAACTGGCTGATTCATAAGGGCTAATAGTCTATAGTAGTCTATAGTGGTATATGGCGGTATATACCGGTATTGTCTACAAATGTTTACAGGAAAACGGTATTCGCTCAGGCAGGGCAGTACGCGGTTTCTGTGAACAACTTGTAAACAGGAGAAGCAATCATGGCACGGCGGCCCCGCGATTCACGCATTGAAAGCCCCGACGCTCGCACCCGGCTGAAGGCCGCGAGCACCCCGTACTGGAAGCACGTTAGCCCCGGCCTGGCGCTCGGCTATTACAAGGGCAAGCGGGGCGGCGCGTGGTATTCCCGCCGGCCCCGACTGGCCCACGAGGAGGGCGCCGGGCGGTGGAAAGTGCGCAAGCTCGCCACGGCGGACGACTTCGCCAAGGCGAACGGCGTGGACGTGCTGAACTACGGGCAGGCCGTCAAGCTCGCCATGAGCGAGGGCATACGCGCCGAGACGGGCGAACCGGAATCCCCCGTGACCGGGCGCCGCGAGCGCCGGGCCAATGAATCCATCCTGGCCGACTGCTACACCGTGAAACAGTGTGTCGCCGACTACCTGGAGGCCGTCCGCGCCCGCAAGCCGGAAGGGCACCGGGTCTACAACTTTCAACGCCACGTCCTGCCGACCTTCGGCGACCGCCCGGTGGCGGACCTGACGGCGGAGGAACTGCAACGCTGGCACGACCGGCTCGCCACGAGCAAAACGCCGTCAACAGCTAAACGCGTTTGGGGCGACTTCCGCGCCGCCTTGAATCATGCTTTCAAATATCGCAAGGCCGCGTCTGACAGCGAATGGCGCCGCGTGAGCGTTACCCGAAAGGCGGACCAAGCCCGGCTCCGCTACCTCAGCACCGCCGAGGCCAAGCGCCTGCTTAATGCCTGCGACCCCGACTTTCGCCCGCTGGTCCGCGCCGCACTCCTGACCGGCGCCAGATATGGCGAAATCGTGACGCTACAGGCGCGGGACTTCGACGCCGACGGCAGCACCGTGAGGTTTCAGCAGCACAAGACCGGCAGCATTAAGCACGTTCCGGTGTCGAAAGAAGGCGCCGCGTGGTTTCGCCAGTGGACCGCCAGCAAGCCGGGCACTGAACGGCTATTCCTGCGGCCTGACGGCGAGCCGTGGGCCGCGTCGCACCAGATTAGAAGGATGGTGGCCGCCAGTGCGCGGGCGAAGTTGGATCCGCCCTGCACGTTTCACGATTTGCGCAGAACTTTCGGCAGTCTGT
>JAQBGF010000003.1:0-24979 GCA_032122615.1 Gammaproteobacteria bacterium
GCACGGCCGGATCGTTGAGTACGGTACGCACGTTGAACTGCTGGCACACAATGGCCGCTACGCGCGGCTGTTCAAACTGCAGGCGCAGGGCTATCAGTGAAAGCGGCGACGGCGGAGCAGTAACGAAAGCCCCAGCAGGAACAGAGGGTGTATGGCGCCGCCACCGCCCCCGCCACTGGGGGTCGTGCCTAGCGTCACCTCCTGTGTGTCGGTGCCGCCCACGTCGTCCGTAACCGTCAGGCGCACCGTAACCAGTCCCTGATCCGGAACGGCAACGGTTGCCGTCGCTTCGTTGGTGGCACCGAGAAAAAGCGAATTGCCATTCCCGGCTGTCCAGGCGTAGCCGGCCACCGAGCGACCGCGGGCCGCATCGCTGCTACTCCCGTCCAGCTGGACATTTTGACCTGCACCGCTGCCGCCCGGTTTCACGATGCGCGCCATCGGGCGCAAGGCTTCGGCAACGGCGCCCGGGGCGTCAGCGATACCGGCTCCGCACGTAGCGGTCGTGCAATTGCACTGGGCGGTGACTGAATCAAGGCTCGGGCAGGTCGGAATCCCGCTTTCTTTCGGGGGGAAGGGGCGGGCGCCGGCCTTGATCCGGGCGGTAAATTCCGTCGCGGTGAGTCCGTCATTCACGCTGTGCATGAGCCCGGCCACGGCCGACACTATCGGCGCCGAAAAGCTGGTGCCGATGTTGAAGTTGAAATCGTCTGTGTAGGTCGATGACATCGGCACGGTCTGGCCGGTATTGTCTCCCGTAACCAGTGAGTAGCTGCAAAGAAAGGTTGTGTCCAGTTCGGGGCAGTTGCCTGCCGGTGCAGAAATATCAACCTCCGACCCGAGACTGCTGTAACCCACTTTGGTGCCGACCTGCCGCAGGCCGGCCACTGCCAGTACGCCGGAGCAGTTGGCTGGTGTCTCGACGGGGCCGCTGTCGTTACCCGCGGAGGCCACCACCAGGACGCCCGCTTCTGCCAGTTCCGTGAATGCCGTTCGGTACTGCGGCACACAACTGCCGGGACTGCCCAGGCTCACATTTAGGATCCGGGCGGGATTGGGATTTAGCGGAAGATCTTCCACCGGCAAGCCGGCCGCCCAGCGCATCCCGGCGATGATGTCCGAGTCATAGCCACCGCACTTGCCGAGTACCCGTACGGGGAGCACCTTGCCAGTCCACATGCCGCCGGCAATGCCCTCGGCGTTATCTGTCGTCGCGGCGATCATCGCGGCGACGCGTGTACCGTGCCAGGAACTGCTGCTGACATCGCAGTCGCGCAACGGGCCGCTCTGCGATTCGGCGCTTGTGACCCAGTCGCCGGGATCCGAGGGGTCGTCGTCCCACCCGTCGCCGTCATTCGCCGCGACGAATGAGGTGGAGGATTCCCCGTCGACGAAGTCGTAGCCCGGCAAGGCCCGTCCGGCCAGATCGGGGTGCTCCAGAATGCCGGTATCGAGCACGGCAATGACCGTGTCGGCCGCACCCGTGGTCGTGTCCCAGGCGTCCTCAAAATTCGTGGCGGATGTTTCGACGCCCTGCAGGTACCACTGACTCAAGTAAAGCGGGTCATTGGGCAGGGCGCGCGCGTACCGACGCTGGTCAACTTCGGCAAACTCAACGTCCGGGTCGGCGCGCAGGGTTGCCAAAGTCTCATCGAGTGTGCTGCCTGCCAGGTTTGACCGCAGGGACAGACCCACCATGTCATTGCCCAGATCCCGCGACGCCCGCAGCTGCAACGCAGAGCGCGCAGCGAGGCTGCGGACGCGGTCGGTGCGGCTTTGCGTCTGGCGCCGGGTGTCCATGGTGGCCGCGGTGCCGGGCCGCAGCTTGACGATCAGGCGTGCCGTGCTGCGGACACTCGTCGCGACCTGCCCGATAGCCAGTGAGGAGACGGAAAATGACAGCAGCACGGCCGCTGCCATCGTAGAAACTGATCCCATGCGCATATGTTCTCCATCGCGGCAGAAACCCCGCGATAACCCACGGCCAGTATGCGTTAAACCGGCGGGCGTCGGCACCGTACAGCCTTCACGTTTTCAGGTTCGCCCGAGCTGACCAAGGCCGGGCTGTTATGATGGAATCTGAACCAATAAAAGAGGGAAACCAGCCGATGGTCGAAAGTACCCCCAGTGAAAAGTTGCTCCACGATCTGAAGATCGTGGTCGAGGATGCGGAGGCTCTGCTGCAGGCAACGGCTGCCCAGACCGGCGAGCGCGTAGAAACCATCCGGTCGCGGGCCCGCGAATCGTTGCAGCAGGCCAAGGCGCGCCTTGCCGAGGCCGAGGGCCAGGCCAGGGAACAGGTTCGGGAAGTTGCCGGCTCCACCGACGAATACGTGCACGAAAATCCGTGGCAGGCCGTCGGCGTTGCGGCGGGTGTCGGCCTGCTTCTGGGCCTTCTGATCAGCCGGCGGTGAAACCGGACGAACACCACGAGGGGTCGGGGCCGTTTCGCCGGATCGTCGGCTCGCTGAGTGGCCTGCTGGCGACGATCATTGCTATCGGCCGCACCCGCCTGGAACTCCTGACGGTTGAAGTCCGCGAGGAGGTGCAGCGCACCGCTGAACTCCTGGCCTGGGGTTTCGTAGGACTGCTGGCGGCCGGCGCCGGAATTCTGTATGTGGCCCTGGCTATTATCTTCAGCTTCTGGAACACCCACCGGATTCTTGCGACGGTACTCGTGGCCGTCGGCTTCTTCGCCCTGGCGGCCATTGCCGGGATCCTCGCCCGAGCAAGGTTGCGCGACCAGTCCCAGTTCTTGCAGGCAACGCTCGCCGAGCTGGCCAGGGACGAGGAAGAACTGCGCGGTCGTTCGCCGTGAGCCAGGCGTCGCAGCGCCTCCGCGCCCGGCGGCTGGAGCTGGTCCAGCGTATCGCCATCCAGAGACAGGATCTGCAGGATCAGGCGAGGGGCATCCGGGGGACGCTCCGCAACCTGGCTGCCGGCTTGTCACCCGCGCGCTGGCTGGGAGCGTCGCCGTCCCCGCTGCTGCTGGCTGCTGGTGCGGTCGTGACACTCGTCGTGGGCCGTGGCTGGATGCTCCGGACGCTCGGTGCGGGGATGGCCGTGGTAGGGCTCCTGCAGCGCTACCGAAACAGCCTCCGGGTCGTCGGCCAGCTCGCCAGCCAGGTGGCGGACGATCAGTCTGTCAGGCGATCCCGGTAGCGGAGCGCGGGGAACCAGCGCGCCCACAGCGCACAGACCGCTAGTGTGCCGACGCCGCCGAAGACCACGGCAGGCACCGTGCCGATGATCGCCGCCAAGGCCCCTGACTCGAACTCACCCAGCTCGTTCGACGCACCGATAAATACGGAATTAACCGCGGCGACCCTGCCTCGCATCGCGTCCGGGGTTTCAAACTGCACAAGTGTCGAGCGAACGAAGACGCTGATCATGTCAGCGGCACCCAGCAGAAACAGGCAGACACACGACAGTACAACGTTGGTCGACAACCCAAAGCCGATGGTGGCCACACCGAATATCGCAACACCCTGAAACATTCGCAGCCCGCTGCGCGACTGCAACGGGCGCTGCGCCAGCCAGAGCGCCACCAGCAGGGCGCCGACCGCGGGCATGCTGCGCAGGAGTCCCAGGCCACCCGGTCCCACGTCAAGAATGTCGCGGGCGTAAACCGGGAGCAGGGCAGTTGCGCCCCCAAGCAGTACCGCAAACAAGTCGAGTGAAATGGCGCCGAAGACCACGGGGCGTGACCGGATAAAGCGGATGCCCGCCAGCAGCGTCTCCCACGTCACATCGCTCGGTGCCACCTGGGGGCGGCTTTTCATGACCCCGTACAGCACGCTGCAGGCGAGAAAGCAGAGGGCGGCAGAGCCAAACGCCACCGTTGCGCCGAAGTAGTACAGCAGGCCACCCAGTGCCGGCCCGGCAATCGTTGCGGTTTGCCAGGCCGTGGAATTCCACGCGATGGCGTTGCCCAGCTGCTCGGGCGGCACCAGGTTGGGCACCAGCGCCTGTCCCGCGGGATTGGCGAAGGCGCGCCCGATGCCGAAGATCAGCAGGAGCCCGTAAATCAACCAGACCTGTGTGTAGCCAGTCGCGGCGATAACGAGGAGACCCGCCGCCGTCGCCAGCGTGACGATGTAGGACAGGACCAGGATCTGGCGGCGATCGTACCTGTCGGCCGTATGCCCGGTGATCAGGGCAAGGGCAACGGCCGGCAGAAAGGAGGCCAGCCCGACCAGGCCCAGGGCGAACGGATCGCGCGTCAGGTCGTAGACGAGCCAGCCGACGGCGACGTTCTGCATCTGCACGGCCAGGGCGGAGAGGAACCGCCCGGCCAGGTACAGGCTGAAGTCCCGGCTGCGAAACACCGCCGACGCGGGCAGCAGGCTCACCGGGTCAGGAGGTCGTCGCTCTCACGGGCGCCGATTGGATCGGCGAAGGTGAACCCCGCCGTCTTGATGCGGGCATTCGAGACTTCTTTCGGGCCCTTGACGACGCCGAGCCACGTGACGGGCTCCAGGCCGGCGCGTTTGGCCACCTTGGCGAAGTAGTCTTCCTTGTTGTCCTGGATATCGTTGAAGAGATTGAAGAGTCCGGACAGCTTCTCGCTGATGGCAAACTCGATGGCCCGGACGACGTCATCGCGGTGTACCAGCATGGCATCCGATTTGCCGTCGAATGGCACCTGCTTGCCGGCGATGTGGCGCAGCTCGTTCTGGTGTTCGCGCTTCGGCCCGTAGATCGTCCCGGTGCGGTAATTGCACACCCGGCGATTCTCGGTGACAAGTGCCGCCAGCTTCTGCTCGGTTTCAATAAATACCTGCGCCGCCGGGGACGCGGCATTGGGCGGGGTGGTTTCGACGACCGGCGACACGCCGTGGGCATCGCCATAGGCATTCAGTGAACTGCAGAAGATGATCTGGCTCAGGTTTGGCGCGGCGTCCAGGGCGCCGATCAGGCCATCGGCCGTGCCGACGTAGGAATCCCGGTAGGCGACAGGATCCATGAAGGGCTTGCCATCTTTCACGCCAAGTCCCCCCGCCATCGTCAGTACCACCACGTCAGCGCCGTCGATGACCTTGCGCATTCCGGCTACGTCGCTGCCCTTCGTTACCACCACATGATCGGCGACCTCGGACAGTTCAGCCACTCGCTCCGGGCGGGTTGTCGTGACCCGGACTTCGTGGCCCTTGTTCCGGAAATATCTTGCGGCGGCCATGCCCGTATAGGCAGCACCGATAATCGCGATCTTCATGTAATTCGGCCCTTCCGACGTTTCTAAAGAGCAAGTCTAGCAGCCGGGAGTTGTCTGCCGCATCTGGCGCGCTCGGTTCCTCCAGTTCGTCCAGCACTCTGGACGGCGTCAAATCACCCCGTCGCGGGACAAGGCCTCCAGTTCATCGGGGTTGTAGCCAAGGAGGCTGCCCAGTACCTCGGCATTGTGTTCGCCCACGGTCGGCCCCGGCCATTCGGTGCGTCCCGGCGTTGCGCTGAGAAACGGCATAATGGCGGGAATCTTCAGCGTTTCGCCGTTGACCTGGACTTCCTCGAACAAGCCACGGGCGTTGAAATGCGGGTCGGCCAGCATGTCTGCCACGCTGTAAATGGGACCCGACGGTACCTGGGCATCGCCGAGCATGGCCAGAACCTGCGCGGCCGTCAGCGAGCCTGTCCAGGCACCGATGGCCTGGTCGAGTTCCTTCTCATGCACGACGCGGCCAGCGTTGTCAGCCATGCGCGGGTCGTCACCTAGTTCCGGCCGGCCGATCGCCTGCATGAGTCGCTTGTAGATTGAGTCCCCATTGCCGCCGATGATGACGAACTTGCCGTCTTTGCAGCGGTAAGTGTTCGTCGGAACAATTCCCGTGAGCGTGGATCCGGACGGCTCGCGCACTACCCCGGCACCGGAATATTCCGGCACGACACCCTCCATCAGGTTGAACACCGACTCGTACAAAGCAGCGTCGATAACCTGGCCCCGCTTCTGCGGGTCTCGCGAACGCTGGATGCAGGCGAGAAGTACGCCAAGTACGCAGTGGATGCCGGCGAGGGTGTCGCCGATGCTCAGGTTCGGGCGTACCGGCGCATCACCAGGAAAGCCATTGACGTAGCGGAAGCCGCCAATACCTTCACAGACCGATGCGAATCCTGGCTTGGATGCGTAGGGGCCGTCCTGGCCGTAGCCCGAAATTCGCCCGTAGATCAGGCCCGGATTCTTCTCCCACAGGTCTGTCGGCGCGAGGCCCCACTTCTCCAGTGTTCCCGGGCGGAAATTTTCGATCAACACATCCGATTTCAAGGCCAGCTCTCTTGCCATGGCCCGGCCCCTGGGAGTGCGCAGATCCAGGGTCACGGATTTCTTGTTGCGGCCCAGGCTGTGCCACCAAAGCGAAACGCCGTCCTTCATGACCCGCCAGGTGCGAATCGGGTCGCCAGCTCCCGGTGGTTCGATCTTGATGACTTCCGCCCCGAAGTAGCCCAGGACGCTGGCGGCAAAGGGGCCCGCAAGGAGCTGGCCCATTTCAAGAACACGGTAGCCGTCGAGGGGGCGCTGCCCCTTGGTGGAATTCATATGCCGTACTCGCTGAAGTCGTTCATTCCGAAGCGAGGCATTCTGCCAGTCCCCCGTGCCGGTGTCAGTTTCTCCGTCGTATGGCTTCGACGACCAACTTCAGAAAATCCTGTTCATCGCGAATTCCGGCAATTTCGCTGGCATTCACCGTATATCCGAACTGGTTCGCGATCGCCGCGTAGCGGGGGCGGCGGTGCCGCAGGAGGCGAGGGAAGATCCAGCGCACAAATTGATCCGGGTCGATCTCATCGGGGGAAGGCTCACCTGTTTCCTGCAGGTAGGCCTGCATCTCCCGATCCAGGAAATCTTCCCGGAAGTAGAGCGGCTTGGGTTTTGCCTCCGCCCGACGGATCAGTTCCTGCTCCATGTCCTCGTCCGCGCGCAGATACAGGATCAGTGTGTTATCAACCAGCACCTTCATCATGTCGGGGTCATCCAGCTCACACAGGCTGCCGCCGGCATCGTTCAGGAAGTGGTCGTAGCCGTAGATCTCCTTCGCCTTGACGATGAAATCCGCGACGTCCGTCATCGCCTGGATTTCGGCGTCTCCATGGCGCCTTTGCCGTTGCTTGAACACGTCAAGCGACAGGCCGCCCCTGGCCTGCGCGCCGACCTTGCCCAGAAACGTCGAGATCGGCGTGAGGTTATTCACCGTGATATTGCTGGCGATGTAAATGGAATCACTACGCAGCAGGTCGCGCAGAAAATCCACCTGCATGGCCTGCCGCTTGATGTTGTCGAGTATCGGTTCCTCGAGATACTTGGTGCCAATCCGGTAGTCCCCGGAATAATGGAACCAGGCCGACGCCGGGAGCTTCGCCGTCAGCGTCGTCTTGCCAACCCCGGACATGCCAAGAAGCGTAATGGCGCGACGGGGCCAGGCGAGAAAATCTTCAGGGCTAAGAAACATGGGCGGGAGTATAAAGGGCGGCGCTCAAAGTCCGGCCAGCCGCCGGTGCAGATCAAGTGCCTCACTGCTCGGTCGCTGACTCTCATCCTTCGGGTATCGCAAGGGGCGACCGGAAAGAATCCGGTAACTGGTCTCTATGAGGTCATCTGTTATGACTATCGACATCGTGGCGGTGTCGATGGCTATCTTGCCGAGGTCAAACAGCGCATGAATGTCTGCCCGGAGCAGCAGGCCATTCGACGGATGGTGAGTGAACTTCCCCCTGAACGGGACAATGTACGCGGCCTCCAGCGCGTCGACAGCATTGAAGTTGGTTATCGCACAGCGGTGCTCATAGGCCTCGAGCAAGGCCTGTCGGAACTGCGGGTGACCCCGGCGCTTGATGATGGTGTCTATGACAGCCTGACGGCCATCTTTGCTGTTCTGGGGTTCAATCAGTTTCAGGCGGGTCATATCCCGCTCGGATATCCGGATCATGCCGCTCATGTCGAGTATCGGACCGCCGACGGAAGTATTCAGCAGGCGTCGGCGTGCAAATCGTTCGACGTTGCCAAAGTCAGCTTCGATCCGGTCCATCGCCTCGTCCGGCACCTGCGTAAACTGGCTTATTGCGACTGGCACGTAGTCGCCGAGCTCCTTCGACGGGAGGCCGAGGGCAATGGGTTCCGAGAGGAAGAAGAGGTACTCGCGGACCTCATCGTCGGGTACGGTGTCGCCCCAGATCGTACGGGCGGCCTTGGCGTTCTCGTAACGACCCAGCACCTTGGCGTAGTGGCGGTAGGTATCCCGTTGGCCGAGAAGAACAAAATCCCCGACGTTCATCCGGAACCAGTGTTCAACGTTCTCCGGCGTCCCGTGCAACCCCCAGGCGTAAAAGCCGTGGCCACGCCGTTCGATGTCGATCAGTTCGGGATAGGTGGCGTCGCTGAAGTTCTGGATGATGAGCTGCCGCTCGATTGGCGCGGCGACGGACCTCTCCAGGTCCGCCCTGTCACGTTGAGTCTCAACTGCGGCAATAAAGATTCTGGCCATCGCTTCGTGATTCTAGCTTACAAGCCGGACTGGTGGCCGGACTGATGGCCGGACTGATGGCCGGGTTGGTAGTCCGGCCCCTGTGGCTCGGGAGCAGAACGGGTATCATTAGCCGCCTTTTTTCCTGATCCGACGATGGCGTATCAATGACTTCCAAGTCCAGCGATTCGACCAACCTCCGCGGTTGGCATGTCCATAAATTTGGCGGCACCAGCCTGGGGGACGCGGACTGTTTCCGCCGGGTCGCCGACATCCTGCTCGATGAGCCGGTGGCGCGTCAGGCCGTCGTGGTTTCTGCCATGGCCAGGACCACGGATGCGCTCCTTGGGCTGGTAGCAGCTGCCGAGCAGTCGGCACCGGATATTGCTACGCGGATTGATGCTATTGCCACCCGGTACCAGTCGACGGTGCTGGCGCTTGTCAAGCAGAAGCACGGTTCCGACGAAATTCTGAAGAGCTTCAGGTCAGACCTGGAGGACCTGCGGGACGTTTTGCGGGCCATCGCACTGGTGCGGCAGGCGGGAGACCGCAGCCGCGACCTGATAGCGGGTTACGGTGAAATCTGGTCCTCCCGCCTTCTGGCCGCCTATCTCACCGAGCGGGCGAGAGCCTTTGACCGCGGCCGGGCCGTGCACTGGATTGATGCCAGGGAACTCATTGTCATTGAGCGCGGCGAGATGGGGCCCGCTGTCTTGTGGGACGAGTCGCGGGTTAACGCCGGCCGGCACTTTACGCAGGACACCTTCGGCATCGCAGTCATCACGGGCTTCATTGCCAGTGAGCGGAGCGGCCTGCACACGACCCTGGGCCGAAATGGCAGTGATTTTTCTGCCTCAATCGTTGGCGCGCTGCTCAATGCGGAGAAGATCACGATCTGGACGGATGTGGACGGCGTCATGAGCGCCGATCCCAACCGTGTTCCTGAAGCGGCGATCATCAATGCCTTGTCCTACAGTGAGGCCATGGAGCTGGCTTATTTCGGGGCCAAGGTGATTCACCCGCAGACCATGTCACCCGCCGTGCAGCGGGGAATTCCGATCTGGATCCGGAATACGTTCAATCCAGCGGCGCCCGGTTCGCTGATCGGGCCGGATTCCGGTCCCAGCCAGCCGATCAAGGGCATTACGGCAGTCGACGACGTGGCGCTGCTGAATATCGAGGGCGCCGGCATGATTGGCGTCCCCGGCACTGCTGATCGCCTGTTCGGCGCGCTCCGCGTGGCCAATATTTCAGTGATTCTCATTTCCCAGGCGAGTTCGGAGCACTCGATCTGTATTGGCGTCCCCAGCGCAATGGCGGCGGAAGCCGAACGCGTAGTGTATCGGGCCTTTGCGGCCGAACTGAAGCAGGGCCTTGTGCAGAGCGTGACGATCAAGAACCCGTGCAGCGTGATTGCTGTCGTCGGTGACGGTATGGCGGGCATGCCCGGAATCGCCGGCCGCTTCCTCGGCACGCTGGGCAATGCCGGCATTAACGTCAAGGCCATTGCCCAGGGCTCGTCTGAGCGAAACATATCGGCAGTCATTGCCCGACAGGATTCCACACGCGCCTTGCGTGCGGTTCACTCGGGCTTCTACCTCTCGGCAGAAACCATCTCTATCGGCATTATCGGCCCGGGCAATGTAGGGCAGGTTCTGCTAAAGCAGATGGCAACAGAGGTTTCCCGGCTGAAGTCCCAGTTCAATCTGGACCTGCGCGTGCGGGCCATCGCTTCTTCGACTCGGATGCTGGTGAGCGATCGCGCGATCAATCTGGCGACCTGGCACGAGGATTTCGCGAAGCAGTCTGTGCCGCTCGACTGGGCAGAGTTCACCAACCATGTGCACGCCGAACACCTCCCTCACGCCGTTGTGGTCGACTGCAGTGCCAGTGAGGAGGTCGCGGCGAGGTATGTGGAATGGCTCGGCGGTGGCGTTCATGTGGTTACACCGAACAAGAAGGCGCCCAGCGGCCCCTTGAGTGCCTACGATCAGTTGCATGAAGTCCGTCGCCACCACAACACCCGCTTCCTGTATGAAACCACCGTTGGCGCCGCGCTACCAATCATTGGCACACTCCGGGACCTGCGGGAAACCGGCGATGAGATCCGGAGTATCGAGGGCATTTTATCGGGCACGCTGGCGTACCTGTTTAACGTTTTTGACGGGAGCAAGCCGTTTTCCACGATCGTTCGCGAGGCGCGGGAGGCTGGCTATACCGAGCCGGATCCCCGGGACGATCTGTCGGGAATGGATGTTGCCCGCAAGGTCATCATCCTGAGTCGCGAGATGGGTATGCGCCTCGAGAGGCGCGACGTCGAGGTCGAGAGCCTCATTCCCGCGGGCCTCGAGGGCGGCTCGTCGGAGGACTTCCTGCGGGCGTTGCCGGCCCACGACGCGGCGATGACGGAGCGGTGGTCAAAGGCGAACGCGGCTGAGGAGGTTCTTCGCTACGTCGGCAGGCTTGATCGCCGCGCCGGTACTGCCACGGTCCGGCTGGAATCTTTGCCGCGGCGGCATCCGTTCGCCAACATTAACCTGACGGACAATATCGTCAGGTATGCCTCGGCTCGCTATAGCGAGAACCCGCTGGTCGTGCAGGGCCCCGGTGCCGGCCCCGCAGTGACTGCCGCCGGCGTCTTCGCGGATATCCTGCGGCTCGCGACTTATCTCGGGGCGCCACTCTGAGGCCTGCGATGCGCTACGTAAGCACCCGCGGTGGTCTGGCCGTCAATATCGAGCAAGCCATCATGGGCGGCACCGCCCAGGACGGCGGCCTGTATGTACCGGACCAGTTGCCGGTCTCATCGCCAGCGGACTTTCCGGCGTCTGACCACTTTCCAGTCATCGCTGGAAAGTTTTTGGAGCCTTTCTTTGCCAGGTCTTCGCTAGCCGACCAGTTGCCGGCGATTTGCGCATCGGCGTTCAACTTTCCGTTGCCAACGCGCCTGCTGGAATCTGCCCCGGGTACGCTGTCGGTGCTGGAACTCTTTCACGGCCCGACTGCAGCATTCAAGGATGTCGGTGCCCGGTTCCTGGCGCACTGCATGGAAAACATCATCCGGGACGGCGTTTATGCGCAGGCGCCTGTCACGGTGCTGGTGGCCACGTCGGGTGATACGGGCGGGGCGGTCGCGTCGGCGTATCACCGGCGGCCAGGCACCAGGGTCGTGATACTTTTTCCGGAAGGACGGGTCTCCCCGCGGCAACAGCATCAACTGACCTGCTGGGGCGACAACGTGCTGTCACTGGCGGTACGCGGTGAGTTTGATGATTGCCAGCGACTGGCAAAAGCGGCGTTTGCAGATTCCGCGCTGCGCGCAAGGCACCGACTGTGTTCGGCAAACAGCATCAACGTGGGTCGCCTCCTGCCGCAGGCCGCCTACTACGCGTTGGCCAGCCTGTCGCACTGGCGGACCACCGGACGAAACTTGAGCTTCATCGTGCCGACCGGCAATCTCGGTAATGCCTTTGCCGGCGTGTGGGCCCGCCGTGTCGGTCTGCCGATCGACAGGATCGTTCTCGCGACCAACGCCAACGCCACCATTGCCGATTTCCTGGCAACGGGCCAGCTGCTGACCCGACCCAGTGTGCCGACGCTGGCATCGGCAATGGACGTGGGCGATCCCAGCAACCTGGAACGGCTGCGGGTCTTGTGTGGTGACATCGCGACCCTGCGCGAGGAGGTTTCTGCTGTCCCCGTTGGCGATCCCGAAATTCGCTGCACCATTATTGACGAGTACCGGCGCCACGGTTTGGCGTGGTGTCCGCACACGGCGACGGGGCTCCACGTTTACAGGGAACTACCGGAGGAGGAGCGGACCCGGCGAGACTGGATCGTTGTGGCCACGGCCCACGCCGCGAAATTCGACACAATCGTCGAGCCGTTGCTTGGTGCGCGCGTAGAACCGCCAGTGGAACTCACGGCATTGCTGACCAGACCAGCGCAATTCGACACCATTCCAGCCAGCCTTGATGCCCTGGCGGCAAAGCTCTGATCCCATGCTCGAGCGCGCACTTTCATCGTCGGATACTTCACTGTTGCTGCTGGTGGCGGGCGGCAGCCTGATGCTGTTGACCCTTATCGGCGTCTTGTTATGGCGGCTTCGTCAGCGCCGGCGCCGGAACATCGACCGTCGCCTGCGCCGCTCCTGCCGGGGGGTACTCGCGAACTTTGTCATTCCCGACGGCAATGGCGCAGAAATCCAGGTTCAGTACGCTCTGCTGACGGGGCGTGGAATCATGGTCATCGACATTAAGGACGTTGAAGGCCATGTTTTTGGCAGCGAGGCCATGCAGGACTGGACCGTCATCGCCGACGACCGCCGCTTCACCTTCGCAAATCCGCAACCCGGTCTCTGGGACCGGGTTGCGGCGATTAAGCGTCTGACGCCGGAGGCACCTGTTATTGGCTACGTCGCGTTTTCCGGGCGGGCGCAATTCACCAAGGGTCAGCCAAAAAGCGTGATGCTCCTGGAGCCACTCCTGCAGGATCTCGAGAAAGAGGCAGCAGGGACTCTCGCCGCCGTGGACGGCTACCTGATGGCCTGGGAGCGACTTCGACAGGCAGCGATCGCCGCCCGCGTGGACCATCTTCTGACCGTCAGTTCGCGCTGAAACCGAAGAGCCGTTCCGCGTTCCGGGTGGTGGCTTCGGCAACTATTTCCGGGCTCTGCCCCATGAATTGCGCCAGCGTGCGGACCACCTCAGGCAGCCAGGCCGGCTCGTTCCGCCGGCTTCCCGGTGCGGGCCGGATGCTTCGCGGCAGCAGGTAGGGCGCATCGGTTTCGACGACCACGCGGTCAAGGGGCAGCGTCGCGACCGCCGCCCGCAGGTCCGCAGACCGGCGTTCATCACAGATCCAGCCCGTGATACCGATGTGCAGGCCGATGGCCAGGTAGTCGGCCAGTTCATCCGGTCCGTTGGTAAAACAATGCGCAATGCCCGCCGGCAGGCGCGAACCCTGTTCCTTCAGCATGGCGAGGAAATCTCCGTGCGCGTCACGCTGATGCAGGAACAGCGGACGCTGGCTGGTTGCCGCCAGTTCCAGTTGGCGCGCAAAGGCGTTGCGCTGGGCTTCTCGCGGCGAGAAGTCGCGGAAGTAGTCGAGCCCGCACTCGCCGGCAGCCACGACGAGCGGATCTTGCAACAGTGTGCGAAGTTGGTCTTCTGTGGCATCGTCAAAGTCTGCTGCGCAATGCGGATGCACGCCAGCTGTCGCCCACAATATTCCCGGGTGCAATCGAGCCAGAGACAGCGCCGCTTCGGATCCCGCGAGGGTAGTTCCGGTCACGACCATCCGCCGCACACCCGAGCCGGCGGCGCGGTCGATTACTGCGGGCAGGTCGCCGGAAAAACTCTCGTGAGTGAGGTTTGCGCCGACGTCGATCAGGCCCGCCACGCCCGCATTACGCGGCCGCGCCGGCCGCTGCCAGTTGCCGCAGGACGTAATGCAGAATGCCGCCGTGGGCGAAGTACTCCCGTTCCTTCGGCGTATCAATTCGGACGCGAGCGCGAAAACTGATTTTCGTTCCGTCGTCGCGCTGTGCAACGACGGCCACTTCTCGCGCGCGACCCTCGTCGAGCCCGGAGATGTCGTAGACCTCACGCCCGTCCAGACCCAGTGATGCCGCATTCTCGCCGGCCTGGAACTCCAGGGGCAGTACCCCCATGCCGATCAGATTGGAACGGTGGATTCGCTCGTAACTCTCGGCAATCACGGCGCGTACACCCAGCAGCTTGGTGCCCTTTGCCGCCCAGTCACGCGACGAGCCACTGCCGTATTCTTTGCCCGCCAGTACCACCAGTGGAACCTTGTCGCCGGCGTAACGCATGGCGGCGTCAAAGATCGACAGCTTTTCGTCGCTCGGCAGATGGGCGGTGTAACCGCCCTCGGTGCCTGGCACCAGTTGGTTGCGCAGGCGGATATTGGCAAAGGTGCCGCGCATCATGACTTCGTGGTTGCCTCGACGGGCACCATATTGATTGAAATCAGAAGGTTGTACGCCCTTACTCACAAGATACCTACCCGCCGGGCTGTCCTTGCCAATCGAGCCTGCCGGGGAGATATGGTCGGTGGTCACTGAATCGCCAAGCAGGGCCAGCACACGCGCTCCCGTGATGTCGGTGACGGCCGATGGCTCGCGAGTCATGCCGTCGAAGTAGGGCGGGTTCCGCACGTAGGTGGAGTCGTCGGCCCACGCAAAGCGGTTGCCCTTCGGCACCGTGATCGAGTTCCAGTTCTCGTCGCCGGCGAAGACGTTGGCATAGCTGTCGCGGAACATCCCGGAGTCGAGGGTTCCGGTGACGATCTCCTGGATCTCCTTCTGCCCCGGCCAGATGTCCCGCAGGTAGACGGGTTTGCCGTCCTTGCTGGTGCCCAGTGGTTCCTTCTCCAGGTCCACATGGATATTGCCGGCGAGGGCGTACGCAACGACCAGTGGCGGCGATGCCAGGAAATTGTTGCGCACGAGCGGGTGAATCCGGCCTTCGAAGTTCCGGTTTCCCGAGAGCACGCTGCAGCCGACGAGCTTGCCCTCGCGCACGGCCTTTTCGATGGGTTCATCCAGGGGGCCCGAGTTGCCGATACATGTCGTGCAGCCGTAGCCGACGATGTTGAATCCCAGCGCATTAAGATCCTTCAGCAGACCGGACTTCTCCAGGTAGTTGCTGACAACCCGGGAGCCGGGGGCAAGGCTCGTCTTCACCCAGGGCTTGGGCTTGAGGCCAAGGCGCGAGGCATTCCGTGCCAGAAGGCCCGCACCAACCATCACGTAAGGGTTGGAGGTGTTCGTGCAACTCGTGATGGCGGCAACCAGTACGGAGCCGTTCTTGAGATCGAAGGTCTCACCCTTGCTGGTGACCTTGACGGGCGCCGCGCCGGTTTTCCCGTCCGCAACCTGCTTGGCCTCGATCCTGGCGTAGGCGGCCGACAGGTCACGCAATGCAATTCGATCCTGCGGACGACTGGGGCCGGCCACGCTGGGTTGAACGTCGCCCATGTCGAGTTCCAGGATATCGCTGAACAACGGGTCGGTCTGGCCGTCATTGCGCCACAGGCCCTGCGCCTTGGCATACGCCGTAATCAGGGCAATGTCCTGCTCGGGTCGGCCCGACAGTTCCAGATAACGGATGGTTTCCTGGTCGATCGGGAAGATCGCCACGGTACTGCCGAACTCCGGTGACATGTTGCCGATCGTGGCCCGATCAGCCAGCGGCAGGTTGGACAGGCCGTCACCGAAGAACTCCACGAACTTGCCGACGACCTTCTTCTTGCGCAGCATTTCCGTCACAGTCAGCACGAGATCCGTCGCCGTCGTGCCCTCGCGGAGCTTACCCGTGAGGCGGAAGCCGATGACTTCCGGAATGAGCATGGTCACGGACTGCCCCAGCATCGCGGCCTCGGCCTCGATACCACCGACACCCCAGCCGAGCACGCCAAGACCGTTGATCATCGTGGTGTGGGAGTCGGTGCCTACCACGGTGTCGGGGTACGCAACCCGCCGGCCGTTGCTTTCCACGCCGAAGACCACCCTGGACAGGTACTCAAGGTTGACCTGGTGGACGATTCCCGTGTTGGGCGGAACGACCTTGAAATTACGGAACGCGCTCTGACCCCAGCGCAGGAAACCATAGCGCTCCTGGTTCCTGGCGAACTCCACGCTGGTATTCGCCTTCAGCGCTCCGGGATTGCCGTAGTGATCGACCTGGACCGAGTGGTCGATAACCAGTTCGGCGGGCGACTGCGGGTTGATGGCCTCAGCCTTGCCGCCGAGCTTCACCACCGCGTCACGCATCGCCGCGAGATCCACCACGGCGGGTACGCCAGTGAAGTCCTGAAGAATGACGCGCGCCGGTGTAAACGCAATCTCGTGCTCGGCACTGGCCTTTGGGTCCCAGTTGGCGAGCGCGCTGATATCGGCGGGGCGCACATCGCCCGTAGAGACATGGCGCAGCAGGTTTTCAAGAAGGATCTTCAGCGAATAGGGCAGGCGACTGACGTGGCCCTCTTTGACGGCAGGCAGACTGTAAATCTCATAGTCCGTGCCATTGATGGACAGGGTGGACGTCTGCTCGCTGGTCTTGGCCATGCTGGTGTCTCCGCGTTCTGGTTGGGTGCCTGGCATTCGAGCCACTTCTGGCGGGCCCGATTTGCAGGCTTGAGATTAGCCGGGAATTATAGCGGAACGATAGTGTCTACGCCGTCGTCAGCTCGACTGGCATCGCCGGCGCCGGTGCCGGATCGCCCTCAAGAATGACGCCACCACCCAGACACTCGTCGCCCTGATAAAACACGACGTACTGGCCCGGCGCCGGTGCTCTTTGCGGTGTTTCGAAACGCACCCGGGCGCAACCGTCGGCGAGCAGAACGACGTGACAGCGTGCGGGGGCATGCCGATGCCGTATGCGGGCGTGAAATTCGAGACCGCCAGCGAGTCCTGCCGGCTCCCCGGTCAGCCAGCGAAGGTCCCCGGCTCGCAATTCCTGGCGGAAGAGCCAGGGATGGTCCTGGCCCTGAACCACAATAAGGGCGTTCCGGGCAGCGTCCTTGGCGGCCACAAACCACGGTGCCTGGAGGCTGTCGTTTCGCCCACCGATCTGCAGACCCTCACGCTGGCCAAGCGTGTAGAAGGGCAAACCTATGTGTTCACCAAGCTGCTGGCCCGCCGCGCCCAGAATGAGGCCGGGCGAGGGACTAAGATGTTCGGCCAGGAAGTCCCGAAACGGGCGTTCACCCACGAAGCAGATTCCCGTGCTGTCACGCCTGGCGTGATTGGCGAGCCCATAGTCGCGGGCCAGTCGACGGACCTCGGACTTCTCGAGCAGGCCGAGCGGGAACAGGGTCCGTCGCAGCGCGCTACCCTCAATGGAATGCAGGAAGTACGTCTGGTCCTTCTCGCGGTCGGCAGGCATGAACAGTCGGGGCTTAAGCCCGGCAAGGATGCGGGCATAGTGCCCGGTTGCGATCAGGTCGGCGCCGAGCCGGCCGGCGTGCTCCAGGAACACGCCGAACTTGATATGCCGGTTGCAGGCCACATCGGGATTCGGTGTACGCCCGGCCCGCAGTTCGCTTAAGAAGTCGGCAAAAACGTCGTCGCGGTACTCGCGGGAAAAATTAACGTGATGCAGGTGAATGCCGAGGTCAGCACAGACCCGCCTGGCATCGGCAAGGTCAGTTCCGGCAGTGCAGTACTCATTGGCGTCGTCCCAGTTGGTCATGTGCAGGGCTTCGACGTGGTAGCCGTCGCGCAGCAAACACAGCGCGGCCACGGCCGAGTCGACCCCGCCCGACAGCGCAACGATGACCCGTTTGGAATGGGCGCCTGACATGGCGCCAAATTCTAGCAGCCGGGGAGCTATTCCGGGCTAGACGCGCAGCTGGCGAAGTTCGCGGGAATTTTCCGATGCGGCCCAGATCTCTTCAAAGAGATTGAGGTAACGACGGGCGACGCCAGGCTCGTAGGTATCGGCAATACCTTCCCACCGCGCGTGATTGATCCGGTAGAGCAACGCCACGTCATCGGCCAGAAGAAATGCTTCACGATGATCGCGATAGTCCGCATTGACATTGCGGAACTCAATATAGGTGTTTAGCCGCCGGCCAAGACCAACCAGCCGATTGCCGAGCCGGATCGTCCGTTGCGGATCCGAAATCAGAACGCGTACGCGCGCAAATCGCTTGGCGAGAATCAGGTGTTTGACGATTTCCAGGAATCGCTCGTGGTCATACACGCCGGGCTCGAGGTCCGGCGTGAGGATGGACAGGCCACGACGCGCAACCGCTGCGACCTCGATGGCAGCGGCCAGGGTATCCTCAAGGTTTGCAAGAACCCAGCGGCGACCCTGGGTCCGCTCGGGACGAGGGTTTTCGGGGGTGTTGGAGCTGGCCACACCGAATTGTACGAAGCCAGGTCGCCATCAATGTGCCAACTCGGTCACGTTTGGCGGCACGGGCGCCGCCAGTTGGCAAATTCAGGGTTCCGAGTCCGCAGCCTGGCGGGCGAGTGCGGCCGCATCGCCCGTGTAGTTTGCAGGCGTCAGTGCCAGCAGCCGATCCCGTTCGGCCACGGGCAGGTCAACCGCATGCAGGAATGCGGCAAGCGACTCCCGGGTGATGGTCGTGCCACGCGTGAGGCTTTTCAGTTGCTCATAGGCATCGGCATGCCCGTGCCGGCGCATAACCGTCTGCACGGCTTCGCCCAGCAACTCCCAGGCCTCGTCAAGGTCCGCCCGCATCCGCGGAGCGTCGGCTTCCAGCTTGCGGAGGCCGGCCAGCAGCGACTGTACCGCCAGGCTGCTGTGGCCGATTGCAACGCCGAGATTGCGCAAGACCGTCGAATCACTCAGATCCCTCTGCCAGCGGGAGACCGGCAGCTTCTCGGCGAAGTGAGTCAGCAGCGCGTTGGCGATGCCGAGATTGCCCTCAGCGTTCTCGAAGTCGATCGGATTCACTTTGTGCGGCATTGTTGACGAGCCAACTTCGCTGTCGACTTTGCGCTGGCGAAAATAGCCGATGGAGATGTAGCCCCACAGGTCACGCGCCAGATCGAGAAGAATCACATTGCATCTGATCAGGCAGTGGCAGTACTCCGCGATCCAGTCGTGCGGCTCGATCTGCGTCGTGTACGGATTCCAGACCAGGCCGAGTGACTCGACGAAGCGACGTGAGACGCTCGACCAGTCAACATCCGGATAGGTAATGCGATGTGCATTGAAATTGCCGACCGCGCCATTCATCTTGGCAAGCGGTTCGACAGCGCGAAGTTGCTGCAACTGGCGCTTTAGGCGCCACGACGTATTGGCAAGTTCCTTGCCCGTCGTCGTTGGACTCGCGGGCTGCCCGTGGGTGCGTGCGAGCATGGGCGTATCGGCCAGGCTACGGGACATCGCGTCCAGGACGGCCACAATCTCGCGAAACTGGGGAAGGAGCAGGTCGTCGCGGCCGTGCCTGAGCATGAGCGCGTACGAAATGTTATTGATGTCTTCCGAAGTGCACGCGAAATGCAGGAAAGACCGGAACCGGGCCAGTTCCGAATCGTCGGAGAGGCGCTCGGCAATCAGGTACTCAACAGCCTTCACGTCATGATTGGTGCGCCGCTCGATCTCCTTGACGCGACGGGCATCGTCCGGCGAGAAATTCTCGGCGAGCACGTTCAGGACCTGGTTGCCAGCCGGAGAGAGAGGGTCAAGGCCTTCGATACCGGGTTCCTCTGCCAGAAACTGCACCCAGCGGACCTCGGTCAGTACCCGGAACCGGATCAACCCGTACTCGCTGAAGATATTCCGCACAGAATCCGTCTTCGCAGAATACCGGCCGTCTAGCGGCGAAATGGCGGTCAATGGCTCGCGATCCATATCCGTGCTTTGGAAAAACCCTATAATTCAGCGCCGAAAATGATACACCAACGCGGCTGATCATCACGGGCTATTAGGCCACGGCGCAGGGTTCAGAACCAGCGACCAGGAGAGAGGGAATGGCGAACAAAGCATATCGCGTCGAACGGGACAGCATGGGCGAGCTTCGAGTGCCGGAACAGGCGCTCTGGGGCGCACAGACGCAGCGTGCAGTGGACAACTTTCCAATCAGCGGCCTGCCGATGCCCCGCGGTTTCATCCGGGCGCTCGGCCTCATCAAGTGGGCCGCCGCCGGTGCCAATGCCGAACTCGGGTTACTCAAGACCGGCAAGGCCGTAGCGATCCAGGCCGCTGCGCTTGCCGTTGCACAGGGTCAGCACGACAGCCAGTTTCCGATCGATGTCTTTCAGACGGGTTCCGGTACCAGTTCAAACATGAATGCCAACGAGGTCATCGCACGGCTGGCCACGCGGCGACTGGGCACCGAGGTACATCCCAACGACGACGTGAATATGGGACAGAGCAGCAACGATGTTGTCCCCACCGCGATCCACCTTAGCGCCGCTCTGGGAGTCTCAGAAGCGTTGCTTCCCGCCCTGGCGCGACTGCGGGAAGTCATTAACCAGAAGGCGAAGGAAACCAACGATGTGGTTAAGACGGGCCGTACGCACCTGATGGATGCGATGCCGGTCCGGATGAGCCAGGAGCTTGGCGGCTGGGCCCAGCAGATCGCGAATGCGCAAGCCCGGATCAATGACTGCCTGCCACGACTGACCCGGCTCGCGCAGGGCGGCACGGCAGTCGGTACCGGCATCAATGCACATCCGAAGTTCGGCAGGAAAGTCACCGTGTTGCTGAGCGAACAGACCGGTGTCAAGTTCGATGTCTCCCGGAATTTCTTTGAGTCGCTGAGCTGCCAGGACACGGCCGTGGAACTTTCCGGTCAATTGCGCACGCTGGCCGTAGCGCTGATGAAAATTGCCAATGACCTGCGCTGGATGAACAGCGGCCCACTGGCTGGCATCGGGGAAATAGCCCTGCCGGGTCTGCAGCCGGGCAGCAGCATCATGCCCGGGAAGGTAAACCCGGTGATTCCAGAGGCCGTGGCCATGGTCGCCGCGCAGGTCATCGGCAATGACGCCACCATCGTCATCGCGGGCCAATCGGGGAATTTCCAGCTCAACGTCATGCTCCCGGTCGTGGCCTACAACCTGCTCCAGAGTATTGCGTTACTGGCCAATGCCAGCACCGCGCTCGGCGACAAGGCGATAGCCGGCTTCACGGTGAATCACGACAAGCTCGCGGAGGCACTCGATCGCAACCCCATTCTCGTGACAGCGTTGAATCCCGTGATTGGCTATGAAAAGGGCGCAGCCATCGCCAAGAAGGCCTACGCGGAGCGGCGGCCGGTCCGGGAAGTCGCAGCAGAACTCACCGACCTTTCCAGCAAGGAAATCAACCGGCTACTCAACGCAAAGGATTTAACCAAGGGCGGCATCAAGTCCTGACGCGCGCCGGCAATTTCTGGTGATCGACGAACTCATCACCGCTCTCAAGGGCACGCGACCGCCGGAAGACCTGTCTCGCGAAGCCGTCGCGCGCCTGCCTCGCGACATAGCCACGCAACTTTTTCCGGCCCCGCTAGTACCGGCGGCCGTGCTGGTGGGCCTCATCGCCCGCGACAAGGACTGGGACGTCCTGCTCACGCGCCGTACGGAACACCTGCCCGATCACCCGGGCCAGATCAGCTTTCCCGGCGGTCGACTGCAGTCTCACACCGAGAGTCCGCTTGCCGCAGCACTGCGAGAGACACACGAAGAGGTCGGCATTGCACCCGAATTTATTGACGTCATCGGCTACCTGCCGCCGCACGCCGTCGTGACCGGATTTGCGGTGAGCCCGGTCGTTGCTGTCCTTCGCCCCGGGTTTACGCTCAAGGCCGATCCTCGGGAAGTGGCTGAGATTTTCCGGGTGCCCCTGACCCACGTGCTGGACCCGGCGAGCCTCGTCCGCAGCGAACGAATCGTGCGCGGCGTGACGGTACCGGTTTATGCCTGCCAGTTCGGCACCCATAACATTTGGGGGGCAACAGCTCAGATTCTGAAGTCACTGCGTGAAGCGCTGTATGAAACAAGATAATCGCGATATTGCGACCCTGCTCGAGATCATGGCCACGCTGCGCGACCCGGTGCGGGGTTGCCTCTGGGACCGCGAACAGGACTTCGGCTCGATCGCCCCGTACACCATCGAAGAAGCCTACGAAGTGGCCGATGCCATCGACCGTGACGACCTGCCGGACCTGTGCGACGAACTTGGGGACCTGCTGCTGCAAGTGGTATTTCACGCGCAGATGGCCAGCGAGATCCGTGCCTTCGATTTCGGCGATGTCGTCGCCACGATCAGCGACAAGATGCGGCGGCGTCACCCTCACGTGTTTGGCACTGACCGTGTGTCGACGCCTGATGCCCAACGGGATGCGTGGGAGACGCTCAAGGCCGGGGAGAGGCAGGCGCGGGGCGGTGATGATTCGGCCATGGCCGGCGTCGGCCAGGCATTGCCGGCGCTGACGCGCGCCGAGAAGCTGGGCAAGCGTGCTGCACGGGTCGGTTTCGACTGGCCCGATGCCAGCGGCGCGTTTGCCAAAGTCCGTGAGGAACTCGATGAATTGGCAACGGCCAGGGAGCGGGCCAGGCCGGATGAAATTGCCGAGGAACTGGGTGATCTGCTACTCGCCTGCTCCAGTCTTGCCCGTCACTGCCAGGTAGACCCGGAACAAGCCCTGCGGCAGGCCTGTCGAAAATTTGAAGCGCGATTCAGGCAGGTTGAACGGTCAGTGCGGAGCGAGAATCTGGAGTGGCAAAAGCTGAGCGCCGCGGAACTGGATCACCTGTGGGAGAACGCGAAGAGGCATAAGTAAAACCGACGTCCCGGTTCACGCCAAATTCAGCCGCGGGGGCATAGCGTCTGTACCGTATCCGGAAATCATCCTCCGGAGAGGAGGTTTAGCCATGCGTGCTACAGCTTCAGTCAAGCTTCTCGCAATTGCCGCTACCGCGCTGGTCGTTTCCGGCACAGCCAACGCCAGTCACCGCGGGCAGGGCCGCTACCAGCAGGCCCGATATGACAGCGGCCCAACCGTCGTCTACGCGCAAGTCTCCAGCGTGCAGCCACTGATCGAGCAGGTCCACATCCAGGTGCCCGTTCGCGAGTGTTATGAGACGACCGCCTACGCTCCTCCTGCCTACGGATCCACCAGACCACGCAGCACCGTCGGCGGCACGATTGTCGGTGGCGTCATCGGCGGCGTCATTGGTGACCAGTTCGGCGGCGGCGAAGGCCGTGGTGCCATGCGGCTGCTCGGCGCACTGGTAGGCGCGGCTGTTGGCCACGATGCCGCCAGTCGGCGACAGGCCGCTTACTACCCTCAGCCCGCAGCCCAGCCGTACCCGGTTACCGAATGCACCACCCATTACGAATCCCGGGTGGAGGAGCGAACCCGCGGCTACCGGGTGGCCTATATCTACGACGGTCGCGAGTACTACACCGAGATGGCAAGCCCCCCCGGCGACCGAATCCCCATCGAGGTCGCCGTTCGTCCCGCCTACTGAGGCCAGACCCGCCGGGGCCGACACTGTTTTGCCGCTGCCGGAAGGCTTGTGGCATAGTCCCGGCGCATGATTGATCCTACAGCCGACGCCAGCTGGCACCCCGCCAGCTGGCTGGCTCGCACAGCGGGCCAGATTCCAAGCTACCGAGACCAGCAGCGCGCCAACGAGGTGATGGCTGAGCTGGCGCGCTTGCCGCCGCTCGTCACCTCCTGGGAGGTCGACGCATTGCGCGACCAGCTGGCGCTGGCCGGCGAGGGCAAGGCCTTTGTTCTCCAGGGCGGCGATTGCGCCGAGACCTTCGACGATTGCCGATCGGATGCCATCGTCACCAAGCTCAAGATCCTGCTGCAAATGAGCGTCGTGATCATTTCGGGATTGAAGCGGCCCGTGGTGCGGGTCGGCCGCATGGCCGGGCAGTACGCCAAGCCGCGATCCGCAGACACTGAAACACGCACGGAACAGACCCTGCCGAGTTTTCGTGGCGACATCATCAATCGAAATGCCTTTACCGCCGAGGACCGCGAACCGGACCCGGAGCTGATGCTTCGCGCCTACGAGCGGTCGGCTCTGACCCTCAACTTTGTTCGCTCGCTGATCGACGGCGGCTTTGCGGACCTCCATCATCCCGAGAACTGGGACCTCGACTGGGTTCAGCACTCGCCGCTGGCCAATCAGTACCACCAGATAGTCCAGACCGTGGCTGACGGCCTGGACTTTTTTGAGAGCCTGACAGGTAAAAACATTGATCAGGCGCGCCGGGTCAATTTTTTCACGTGCCATGAAGGTCTCCACCTGCCCTATGAACAGGCGCAGACCCGCTTCCTGGCGCGCCGGCAAAGCTGGTACGACCTCACCACCCACTTCCCCTGGATTGGCGCCCGAACCTGCCAGCTCGACGGCGCCCATGTGGAATTCTTTCGCGGCATCAGCAACCCGATCGGCGTGAAGATCGGCGCCGATACCACGCCAGCGGCGTTGCGCGGACTCCTGCAAACGCTTAACCCGGACAACAAACCCGGACGACTCACGCTGATCCACCGGGTGGGTGCAGGGCGCATCCGCAAGGTACTTCCCGGGCTGATCGATACGGTCAGCGAGGCTGGCGCCAAAGTGGTCTGGGTTTGCGACCCCATGCACGGGAATACCGAAACAGCGTCTTCCGGGCTGAAAACCCGGCGCTTCGAAAACATCCTGGAGGAACTTGAAGGGGCCTTCGAGGTGCACCACGCCGCGGGAACCCATCTCGGGGGTGTGCATCTCGAACTGACCGGAGATCACGTGACGGAATGCACGGGTGGTGCGCGGGGCCTCACCGACGCTGACTTGCGGCGCGACTACCGGAGCCAGGTGGACCCGCGCTTGAACTATGAACAGGCGATGGAAGTTGCCATGCGAATCGCTGGTCATGGACGAGCCGTTTGACCGCAAGGCCTTTCTTGCTTCGCTGACTAACCGGCCTGGGGTCTACCGCATGCTGACCGGCGAGGGCGTCATCCTCTACGTTGGCAAGGCGCGCGACCTGCGCAAGCGGGTTGCCACCTACTTTGGCAGTAAATCCCATCAC
>JAQBGF010000004.1:0-24880 GCA_032122615.1 Gammaproteobacteria bacterium
TATCGCGCTGGCAATGGCCATGGTGCAGGTGCTGCTGACCGACGATCTCATCGACCGCGACTATATTCGCGAGCAAACCGACCTGCCGTTTCTCGTGCGGATGGATAACGACCGCTTCCTGCGCGAGAGCGATATCGTCACGACCAGTGCCGCTGACGGCGGCAAGCCCCGCGACAACCTGTTTTACATCTGGGATGAGAGGACCGGCGACAAGGTAGCGGCCCCCGGAACTGGAGCGCCGCCGCCGCCGCCCGGTTCTCCAGTGCCGGTAATTCCCGCTGGCACGCTGGCACTTCGCGATCTGCGGCCGGCGCTCGAAGGGACCTGGACGGTAAATACGCTAAACGGACCGGTGCTGGTCACCACAGTGTTCGAGTTAGTCAGGAAGCGGGCAGGGAGCTACACGCCGGAGAAGGCCTCGGCTGTCTGTGGTGTGCACCCGGACAATATCCGCCAGGTCGCGCGGATCTTTGGCCTGGCCAAGCCGGCGATGATCTTTACCGGTTATCGGATGTGCAAATGGCTGCAGGGTGACCTGCTGCAGCGCGCATTCATGCTGCTGCTATCTCTCACCGGCAACCTCGGCAAGGCGGGCGGTGGCTTTCAACTCGAAAACCTCGGCAGTACGGACAGCCAGATCGGCTTCATGCTGGCGGGCTTACCGCCAACGCTGCGCGTCGCCACGCTGGCGCGCTGGGACTACGTGCACTCGGATGGCAAGGGCCTGAACGAAAAGATTTACGGCAAGGCCGTGGCCGAGAAAGTTGATCGCTACTTTCAGGAATCCGTGCGCTCCGGCGCCTGGCCGGACTATGCGGCCACACCGTGGAAGATGGGCATCTTCGCCGGCAGCAACACCGCCAACTGGCGATCCGGTGGTGGGCGGTGGCGCGAAACGACGATGGCCAAGCTGGACACCATCGTCACGATGGCGCCCGACATGGGCATTACGGCCCTGTACTCGGACTACGTCCTGCCAATTGCGCACCACTACGAGCGCCAGGATTACATGCTGGAGGCCCGGACACCGTACGTGCAGGTACTCGATGCCGCTGTGCCGCCGCTCGGGGAGTCCATGGACGACTGGCACGCACTAAACCGCCTCGCCGCCGCCATTGCCGAACGAGCCCGGGTGCGGGGGATCGCGCCCATTGCGGACAGCTTCTTCGGTCAGCCGGTGCCGCGTGACTTCACGCGTTACCACGACCTTTTCACGATGGGCGGCCAGATCAAGGACACGAAAGATGTCATCCAGTTCCTGATCGACAAGGATCCCGGCGTGCCTAAAGTGTCCTTCGACGAAATGCGCAGCAAGGGATTGATGCGTAACGACGACACCGACCGGGTGATCTACGGCCCGAAGGCGCCTTACGGGTCAGTGATGCTAAGGGGTGTGGAGCGTCTCGAACCCTATCCCACGCTGACCGGACGCCAGCAGTTCTACGTCGATCACCCGTGGTTTCTGGAAGAAGACGAGCAGTTGCCGCGGCACAAGGACCCGATGAAGATCGACGGCTATCCCCTGCAGATGCTGATGGGCCACCTGCGTCACGGTATTCATACCATGTGGGCTGATGACGCACTGCTGCTCAGCTTGCGCCGTGGCGAGCCGGACATCTACGTCAGTCCCGCTGACGCGAAAAAGCGGGGTGTTGCGGACGGTGACCTCATCCGGATATTCAACTCGATGGGCTCGTTTGTTGCCATGGCCCACATCACCTCCAGCATGCAGCCGGGCATGATTTACATGTACCACGGCTGGGATCCGCTGCTGTTCCGCGGTGGCAGGCAAAACTTCAGTGCGGTGGTGGCCAGTTCAGCCCTGATCAAGCCCACGGCGCTGGTCAGCGGCTACGGACACATCACCTACCGCGCGCTGGCCTTTGAACCGAACTCGACCTTCCAGGATTTCACCTGTGATTTTGAACGCTACGTGGAGGCAAAGGTCTCGTCGTAGGAGCGCCTTCAGGCGCGACCGATATATCCATCGCGCCTGAAGGCGCTCCTACAAGCCCCGTCAGTTGCCGAGGTGAAACAGGGCGTAGCCCGTCAGCACCACTTGCGGCACCGCCATGCCGATGAGCAGGCCGTCGCGTGGCGCGCGGATGATCTCCACGGTCTCGGTGATCGGGTCAGTGACCGTACCGAGTGTCTCGCCAGCCCGGATTGTTTCTCCCGGCTTGCGGTCCGAGAGGAAAATGCCGCCGGCATCGCGCACCCGCACCCAGCTGCTTCGGCGAATGACCCGGGCGTCGGGCGGGCTCGTTCCGCCGGCCGGCAGCATTCCCAGGTCGGCCATGACGTTGCGCACGCCCTGAACGCCGACGCGAATGTCATCTTCGTCAAAGCGCAAGGGTTCCCCGGCCTCGAAGAGCACGGCCGGGATGCCTGCATCCAGGGCGGCCCGCCGCAGGTTGCCCTTCGGCCCCTTGCCATCCAGCACCACGCCCACCCCAAAGCTCCTGGCCAGGTCCAGCGCGCCGGGATTGGCCAGGTCAGTCCGGATCTGCGGCAGGTTGGTCCGGGAGTTGGAGCCCGTGTGGAGGTCGAGCAGGGCCTCGCAATGTTGCCGGATCGGCGCAAACAGCGCGTAGGCGATCAGTGCTGCATGGCTGCCATTGAGCGACCCCGGAAAATGCCGATTCAGGTCGCGGCGGTCTGCCAGGTAGCGCGAGCCGGTGCGAAAGCCGTGCACATTGACCGCCGGAATCACCAGCAGCGTGCCGGCGATCTGCCTCGCATCCAGTCCCGCATAGATCCGGTGGGCAATCTCCACGCCATTGATCTCGTCGCCGTGAACTCCCGCGGTAATACACAGCGTTGGCCCGGGCCGACTGCCACGCATCACCACCACCAGGGTGTCGAGAAAGCTGCCGGCAAAGGTGTCGCCGAGCAGAAACGGCATACGCAGGGTTTCGCCCGGAGCGACTGTTCGCCCGAGCACGTCGATGCTGCCCCACTCCTGATCCGCGAGCGCGGGCCGAACGACCGTGACCAGGGCGATGCTGAGGACCAGTCTGAGGATAAGGGCGACGACAGTGCACAGCTCCTGCATCAGATCACCACCTCCCGGGGTAAGGGCTTCAAGGTCAGGAAGACGGCGCCGGCCAAAAATACCGGGAGCACGGCACACCAGGTGAAAGCTGCCTCCCAGCCGACGCTGCCGATGGCCCACGACAGGCCGAAGGGCCCAAGGCCGAGTCCGAGTTCAACGGCAAGGGAGCTGGCAAAACTGGCAGCTGTGACGCGCAGCTCAGCCGGAAAATTCTCGGCAATAAAGGTGAACATCACCGCGTAGGCACCATAGAAGAAAAATGTCATGGCGCTGAAGGCGAGGAAAGTGGACCACCAGCTGTCTGTAAACCAGATCATCACGCCAAAGGCGAGGCCACCCAGCCAGCACCACGCCACGATGGTGTTTCGTCGGCTGATCAAAAATTCGCCAAACCATGCGGCGAGGATGTAGCCGAAGGCGCCAATGAAAAACGAGAGGCCTACGAGCTCGATAGCTTCCCTGGCGTCCCAGCCCCGTGCTTCGCGGAAGTAGGGCGTGAGCATGATCGTGGCGCCAAAGGCAAAGACATACAGAAACGTGCCGAGAAAGAGCAGGATCGTCTTCCGTCGATAAGCCGGCTTGAACAGCTCGCGAATTCCTGGAGGGGGGGTGTTGTTGGCCTCGCGAGCCGCCCGTGAACGCTGCCAGATCGCCGAATCCTTGAGGTATCGCCAGATTACCCAGGCGTACGGGAGAAAGAGGAGACTTAACAGGAAGATAAACCTCCAACCCCATGTTTCATAGATAAAAGGAACCAGGAGCGACGCCAGGAAGAAGCCCAGCGGAAAACCGATCTGCAAGACGCCAGTGAACAGGCCCCGAAGCCGTGGCGGCGATTCCTCCAGCACCAGCGTGCCGGCCACGGGCGACTGCACGCCGGCGGCTGTGAAGCCGAGCGTACGAGCGATGAGCAACGTGACGGTGGTGGGTGCGAAGGTGAGGGCGACGACGAAGACAGGCGTTAATAGCGTTGCGCCAAGCAGCACTGCTCGTCGGCCAATGCGGTCGGCAAGCGAGCCGATCTGCGTGATCAGCACGCCTGCCACGATGAACGTGATGGCGATATACAGTCCGCGGTCGAAATCCGACCAGGCAAATTCCTCGGCAATCTCGGTGAGGACAAACGTGAAGAGCGAATGATCGAGATTGGCGAAGGTCACGCCGATCAGACAAATGAGGAACACGCGATACGTGTGACCGGGCGTAGCCCGCAGCAACGCCCAGGCGCCGGGATCAGGGGCAGGTTTGCCGGATTGATCCGGCCTGGCTGACAGAGCACTGACCATGTGCGGCAACTATATCAGGAGGCCACCGACTGTCGCCGGGGTGATCACGTTCCCGAAAAAGTTCTTATCTGCGCCACCAGATCCTTGATGTCCTGGTCTGAGAGCAGGTCGCCCCAGGCCGGCATGATGAAGTTCCTGCCAACCGCTTCGCCTCCCTTGCACACGGCCAGATACAAGAACTCATCTGGCAGCGTCTTCATGTAAGCGGGATCGCCCTGGTCCTTCGGTGGGACGTCCATGTGCATGACGATCGCGTCGCCCTTGCCGTCCGCCCCGTGACAGTCGGCGCAATGTTGCAAATGCAGGGCGGCGCCACGCTCGGCATCGCCGCGCAGTTCACCCGCGGGCGCGCAATTGACAGACGTCAAGGCCGGTTCGGCAGCCAGCAACCACGCGGGAAGCATTGCCATTAGCAGGCTTGCGAGCCAACGCGAGGGTTGAAGGTTCATATCGAAGCGACCCAGCCGTACTGCGTCAGGCTCGGTTCTGCGCCTTCGTTCTGGTAAGCGGTCTTCATCTGGCTCAAGGCATCTCCCGGGATTGCCTTCAGCGCAGCATTCACGTCGACTTTGAACAGGCGCGCACTGTTCAGGCCAAAGATCAGCGACCGATCCTGCGCCGAAATCGACTTGTAGCCAAACTCCTTCTGCAGGGTTTCCGGAATCTGGAAGCGCCGGAAAGCCTCGATCTGCCACTGTGGCGAGCCCCACCAGATGGAATCCGTACCCCAGATCACGTGGTCGGCGCCGACAGCGCCGATGACCTGGCCCAGCAGGTGGCCGCAGACATCGGGATGCGTTACCACCGAGTGGCCAAACACCGCGCCGAGTTCCAGGTAAATGTTTTTTACACCGGACTCCCTGATCTGCTGGCAGAACTCTGTGGTCCAGGGGATATTGCCGTCGGCATCAATGCCACTTTCGCCCGGCGGCAACTGCGTCATCATGTGCTTCATGCCCGAGTGAAAAATAATCCAGTTGATGTCCGGCCAGTCCTTCGCGGCCTTGATCATGTCATCCGGCCGGAAGAAATCCTTGCCGCGACCAGGGATCGGCAGTCCCTTGTGGGTGCAAATGTTCTTCACGCCGAGCTTCAGCGACTGCTCGTAGAACGGGTAGGCAACCTTCTCATCGTCATGCCGCCAGGGGCCGGCAGGGTCGCCGGTGTAGAACTTCCAGGCGTCGATCTTCAGTTCCTTGACCTGGCGTTCGGCGTCTTCGATCCAGTTTGGATTGGTGGGCGTGCCGAGACCGTGGCTCAGCATCCGGCGGGAGCCGGCCATTTCGTTGACGATGTTGCGGGTCTGGACCATTTCCTCAGACGGCAGCACATAGTGGCTGGGCGGTCCGATTGCAGCGCCGCTAATGCAGGCCATCACCGTGTCGCTGTCGAAGAAGACTTCCTTGATGTAATTGGCCCGGTGCAGGCTGTCCGGTTCCGGTTTTGCGCCGGTTAGCGCAGGATTCAGGCCCAGCTTGCCGGTCTGGGAGCGGAACATCAGCGGGCCTGGCATTGAATCTTTCACGTGATGGGTCTGGCCGTCGAAGATAAATTCCTTCTTCGGCCACATCTCGCGACTGGCAGCCGGTTCGGCGGCTTCGGCCTCATTCACCAGGAAGGCAGGCCCGAAGACCTCGTTCATTGCCATGAATGAGACCGCCATACCGCCGCTGGTCCGCAGGAAGGCCCGCCGCGACATTCCGAGCTTCTGGCTGTACTGGTCCGCCAGCTCGAAGATCCGCTGCTCGACGCGCTTCTGATCGGCGGTCTGGGGCATCGGGTCAAATTCTTCGTTGCCCACGATCTGGGTCGGAACGGGAGTGGCGCGACCGGTTTGCCGATCCTTGTCGCTTTTGCGGATCCACATGGGCTATACCTCAGTTGATTTCGTAGAGCCTAACCGCTTTATTTCCGCCCTGGAATCAGGTCTGCTGCTGATGACCGTTTTTGCTTCTCTGAACGCGGGGCAGGGGCCATACTTTCGCTACTCCAGCAAGGAACCCGCTATGCGCCTGCAGTACACCGCCGTCGGCATCCAGAACGTCTCCCGGATGGCCGTGACCCGTGATGACTACATGAAGGATCTCGAGAACCTGGCGCTGAGCATGCGGTACGCCGTCTGGAACTGCAGCCTTGACCTCCCGGTGAAGCTGATCGCCGTGTCGGAAGGCGGGATTGGTGGTTGGTGCCTGGGCGGCGGCGACGAGCACCTGCGAATCTACCGGGATGTGGTGCCGGAAATTCCGGGCAGGGAAACGCGATTTCTCGGAGACCTAGCGAAAGAGCTCGGCGTGTACATCATCGCGCAGATGGTGGCCAAGGATCCCGAGTTGATGGAGGAGAGGATCTTCAACATCGCCTTCATCATCGATCCGCAGGGCGAGGTGATTCACAAGCACTACAAGACGGCCTTCTATCAACGCGAGCCAAACGTGGCGCCCAGCGATATCTGGAACGTCTACCTGAAGAAGTATGGCGATGACCCGGTGAAACTGTTCAAGGCGGTATTTCCGGTGGCGAAAACCCCGATCGGCAACATCGGCACGCTGATCTGCGCGGAGGGCAGTTACCCGGAGGCGGCGCGCGGGCTCGCGATGAATGGCGCCGAAATTATCTGGCGTACCCAGTACCCGGAGCCGTGGATGGGGAACGGCATCGCGGAAATCCAGAATCGCGCCCACGCCGTCTTCAATAACTGTTATGTCCTGTCGCCGAATATTGGCGCCATTTACTTTCCCGGCGGCGTGCACCAGATGAGTTGCGGCAAGAGCCAGATCATCGACTACCGGGGAAACGTCATCTCCCAGTACCTCGGGGGTGGCGAAACCCTGGTGAGCTCGGTACTCGACATCGACGGACTGCGCGACTTCCGCGTCCGTGCCCAGTGGCAGAACCTGATCAAGGACATGCGGGTTGAGGAATACAAGACCATCTACGACGCGGCCATGGCACGGGGCGGGATCTACCCGAAGAACCTCTGCATGGATGAGCCGCCGCTCACCGAGGGGGACCAGCTTGAACTGGTCAAGCATCAGATCAACAAGATGGTCGACTGGGGCGTATTTACGCCGCCGGCGGACTGGGAGCCGTACGCGGTGAGCCCCGAAGTCACCGCAAGGGTCAACAAGGCCCGGGAGTTGTAGCGGCATTCGTAATCCCTGCATTTCCTGAAGATTCGGCCGGAGGGACTTATTCGGAGTTTCTGGCCGGAATTGTGGCTGGTGCCGTGCCGGGCGGGCTCCCGACTCTTCGGGCATGGAGCCGTCTACCCCCGGGCCGACTGGCGGGGGGCTAGATCAAGGACGTCAGCGGCGTTGCCGGACACGGACCGGCCGGGCCGCGCTGTGTCCGGCTCCTCTCGCGCGCCGAGAAACGGGGGCGTCAGGGCAGAAATCCCGCGGTGCGGTGCCGGCTGGGACGCGGGGCTGGCGGGACCCGCTGCTCAGGCGACCGCGTCGCGCCGGGAATGGCTGTCGGGCGTGGGCTTTGTTCGACTTATACTCGTGGTCATTCGCTTCGACACGAGGGAGCACCTTAAGCAATGGATGGGGTCGAAAGAGCGGGAACGGCTGATACGGAAGGTCCAGCCATTGTTTGTCGGCAGCGATGACTTCTTGGTCAGCAGTGGCCTTGACTTCTGGTTCACACCCGCGGGCGCAAAGGCCAAAGTGCCTGTGCGCTGGAAGCAGTACCTGCTTACCTGGTCGGCGATCTATCCATTGGCGCTTGGGGTGCCTCTGGTTGTCGCACCGGGCCTGCGTCTGGCCGGGGTTCGAGCGAACGTGCCGCTTACGACGCTCGTTGTTACAGCCGTGGTGGTCTTCCTGATGGTCTAGTGGTCATGCCTCGCTACACACGACTGGTGCAGCGGTGGCTCTTTACCTGGCGGACCGGTCGGTCGACACATTCCCAGTGCCAGGAAGGCGGATTATCAATTGTCTTTCCTTCACCAGCGGGAGAGGCTACGCTTCTTTTGCACATCAGAGATAGGTACAAGCCATGAAGTTCAAGTCGTCCCTGCTCGCCTTAGTCTTGCCGGTCAGTTGCGCCCTGATAGTCGGCTGCGCGGCCACGCGCCCCTCGGACGTGAACTATGGCGATGGTTCTGTAGGGAATTTGATGTATGAGATGAACCATGCAAACGAGGCAGGCCAGCCTGAGAAAGCCTTGATTTATGCAGACAAGCTCATCAAGGACTATACCCCCGAGGCCAAAGTGGCCCAGGCTTCGCTTGGGGGCTATCCCCCTGATATGCACAAATACGAATACCGGGCCCTTATGGGGGTGGGCCTCGCTCTATGGGTCAAGGGCAACATTCTGGCGAACAAGGGTGATAAGGCGGGCGCGCTCGAAGCTTTGAACACCCTGGTGAATGACTTCAAGTACGCTCAGTACCAATCCTATGAAGGTGAAGTGAGGAGACCGGCCGAGGACGCCAGGCAAAAGATAGAGGAACTAAAGGCCGGCATGAGCTGAATCAAGTCGGCATCGTAATCAGAAAAGATTGCCCATCGGGCATCCCCGGGGGTAGCCCAATGCAGGAGCAAGTGCGACCCATCATCCCGAGTGCCGAGGTCTACACGCCCGAAGGCTGCTTCATCAACGAGTTGTCAAATATCGATGGGGACCCGGAAGCCTCCATTGCACAGGCGCGCGTCGTGCCCGGCAAGGCCACCCGGTGGCACCGCCTCACGGGGACGACCGAGAGATACGTGATACTTGCCGGCGAGGGCACCGTTGAGGTTGGCGATCTTCCCCTGCACCGCGTCGGACCCGGCGACGTCGTGATCATTCCACCGGACTGCCGCCAGCGCATCAAGAACACGGGCAGCGGGGATCTTGTCTTCCTGGCCATCTGTACGCCGCGATTTCGGCCCGAGGCATACGAAGACATCGATCCTGCTCCGATGCCGGGTTGACTTGTTCCCCCTTCGGGCCGTAGAAACTTGACGGTCATCCGGCGAGGAGGTCGCATGAAGCCGATCGCGTTCCTGATCATTTTGCTTGGTGTCTGCGCGTGTTCGCCTTCGGCGCCCCCGACCTCGACCGTACAAATGCCGGCCGGGGCCCTGTCGTACTTCGACGGCACGGGACGCGACGACGTGCTGTCCGGCGGCGTGAGGCTGATCCCGATCACGACGCCAAAGGGAACCTTCAACGTCTGGACGAAGCGGGTAGGCAATAACCCCCGGATCAAGGTTCTGCTGCTGCACGGTGGGCCCGGCGCTACGCACGAGTACTTCGAAGCCTTTGACAGCTATTTCCCAAAGGAGGGCATTGAGTACTACTACTACGACCAGCTTGGCTCGGCCTTCAGCGATCAGCCAACCGATCCGGGTCTCTGGGATCTCCCGCGCTTCGTCGAGGAAGTGGAACAGGTACGCGTGGCTTTGGGACTGGATTCGACCAACTTCTACCTGCTGGGCCACTCCTGGGGTGGCATGTTGGCCATCGAGTACGCACTCAAGTATCAGCAGAACCTCAAGGGACTGATTATCTCCAACATGATGGCCAGCATTCCTGCCTACGTTGACTACGCCCAGAACGTATTGATGCCGGCAATGGATCCGGAGGTACTTGCCGAAATCAAGGCGCTCGAGGCCAGTAAGGACTACGACAACCCGCGCTATATGGAGTTGCTGGTTCCGAATTATTACGCGCTCCATATCCTGCGCATGCCGCCCGACCAGTGGCCCGACCCCGTGAATCGCGCGTTCGCTCGCCTGAACAAGGATGTTTACATTCCCATGCAGGGCCCGAGCGAGATGAGCGCGAGCGGCAAACTCGAGAAGTGGGACCGCTCGACTGATCTGGGCAAGATCACCGTACCGACGTTAACCATCGGCGCGCAATACGACACGATGGATCCAAAGTACATGGAGACGATGGCCGGACTCTTCGGCAACGGGCGATACCTCTATTGCGCCAACGGTTCCCATATGGCGATGTACGACGATCAGGCGGCGTACATCGACGGATTGATCAAGTTCGTCAGGGACGTGGACGAGGGGCGGCTGTAGGGATTCGGTTAGTGGAGTGCCTGGCCGTACGAGTGCTGGAATTCCGCATGCCAGGCAGACGCTTGGGTCGCGCCACCGTGCCGGCTTATCCGGCAGCGTGCCAGGTTATCCGTCATGTACTGCACTTCTATATCTAGTCAGGGGCCGGAGCGAGACATGTCATTCCTTCCGGGTGAATTCAATGTGCCAGCCGTTATTGAGACGGCGCGCTTCAGGCTGCGCTCGATCACGATTCACGATGTCTTCAGGGACTACGACGCGGTCATGTCCAGCCGCGAGCACCTGTGGCAACGGTTTGGAGAGATCTGGGGCTGGCCCGCCGAGGACCTGAGCATCGAGCAGGACATTGTGGATCTGGGCTGGCACCAGAAGGAGTTTCAACTTCGCTCTTCGTTTGACTACGCGGTCATGTCGTTGGATGAGAGCAAGCTGCTGGGTTGCGTGTACATCGATCCGCCGCGCGAGGACGAAACAGACGCCGATGTCTGGTATTGGGCGAGACAGAGCGAACTTGCGGGTGGCCTGGAGGGCGACCTGCACAAGTTTCTGCTTCACTGGCTTGCCGAAGGGTGGCCGTTCAAAAGAATCACGCTGAACGGCAAGGCAAGGATGATTCGTTCAGGTGATGTTATTCCTTGATCGATAACATCCCGACGGGCCCGGTATCACGGCGTGTTTGCGCCGCACAGCCGGTGGCGGGCCGCGATCACGCCAGCCGGGCGGGGGAGCGGCATCCAGCCGGCCGACACCCGCACGCCGGCCGAGCGCCACCGGGCGCTGAGCTGGGCGCAGCGCCTCAAGCGGGTGTTCAAGCTTGACCTCCAGAGTTGTGAAGGTTGCGGCGGTCAGGTGCGGGTGATCGCCTGCATCGAGGCCCCGCTGGTCATTGGGAAGATTCTGGCGCACCTCGAGACGCGCGGGCTGCAGCGGGCGGACGCGGGGCTGGCGGGACCCGCTGCTCAGGCGACCGCGTCGCGCCGGGAATGGCTGTCGGGCGTGGGCTTTGTTCGACTTATACTCGGCTGCGCTGAATATTCTTGGCCTGCTGGAGGGTACGATTGCCGCCCTGAATGACGCTGCGTTTTCATTCGGCAATGTTGCGATTTCGGCGCTTACGATCATCCAGGAAATTGTCGCACTTGGCGTCCTGCTGTGGATTACGGCTGTAGCGGGCAATCTGATCGAAAGCAGTATCAGATCGTCACCGAACCTTTCGCCCTCAATTCAGGTCCTGGCCACCAAGTTATTGCGTATCGGATTGGCCGGTTTCGCTTTCCTGATCGCGCTCACAGTTGTCGGCATAGATGTAACTGCTTTTGCCGTTTTCGGCGGCGCGATCGGTGTTGGCCTTGGGTTTGGATTGCAAAAGATATTTGCGAATCTTGTAAGTGGCTTCATCCTGCTGATGGATAAATCAATCAAGCCGGGGGATGTCATAGCCGTTACTGATTACTACGGCCGCGTCGATTCGCTCGGTGCACGATACGTCTCCGTATCGACACGCGATGGCATCGAACACCTGATTCCCAATGAGGAACTCACCACGAACCGCGTTGAAAACTGGTCGCATTCGCAAAATCTTCTGCGAATCCGAAAAAAAGTGGGTATCCATTACAAGTCGGATGTGCGCCGGGCGATTGCGCTCTGCCTGGAGGCGACTTCCGAAGTGCCCCGCGTACTAAAGGACCCTAAGCCGGTTTGTCAACTGCAGGATTTCGGCGATAGCTCTGTCGATCTGGAAATGCGCTTCTGGATTGACGATCCGATGAACGGCCGTGCAAATGTCATCAGCGAAGTTTTGCTGAGAGTGTGGGACAAGTTTGCTGAAAACGGCATCGAGATTCCTTACCCGCAAAGAGATGTTCACCTGCGATCGTCATCGCTGGAAGGACAGACATTGGCCGATCTTGGCGCCGATGTAGTGGCGGGAAGCACCCTCAGTGACTGACGTGAGGTGCTGATCGGCCGCGGCGCTTGTTTGCCTCACCGGTGCATTGGGGTAGGATTGCCGACTCTGCCAGGAGCCGTTTAATGTTCAAATCCAAATGTTTGTTATTTAGCGCAATGTTGACCTTGTCCCTGCCTGCCGCCGCTCAGGATACCGGCACGCCATCAGCGGAAAATCTGTCCTCGCTGTATACGGGAAAAGCTTATTCGCCCTACGCGGAACGCAATTACCCGGAGCGACCGCTGTGGGGGGACACGCACCTTCACACTTCCTTATCGATGGACGCAGGCTTGTTCGGCAACCGGCTGCCGCCCGAGGAGGCCTACCGCTTCGCTCGTGGCGAACAGGTGCTTAGCTCTACCGGCCAGCCATTGCGATTGTCGCGGCCACTCGACTGGCTGGTGGTCGCCGACCATTCCGATGGCATGGGCCTGATCGACGATCTCAAGGCCGCAAGCCCTGACGTCATCGCCTATGAGCAGGGTGCACGTTGGGCCAAGGGACTTCAAACCGGTGGCCAGGCGTCGGTGGACGCTGCATTGGACCTGATCGGTAACTTCTCGCAAGGCACGATTGATCCGGATCTCATTGCGCTCTATTCGCCGGGCTCGAAGGTCTACCGGTCGGTCTGGCAAGGCGTAATCAGGGACGCTGAAACCTACAATGATCCCGGTCGTTTTACCGCATTCATCGGTTTTGAATGGACCTCACTGGTCAACGGCAACAACATGCACCGCGTCGTCATCATGCGCGACGACGGAGACAAAGCCAGCCAGGTTGAGCCATTCACGCAAACCGCGCCGATTGGCAGTTCGAATCCGCGCGAACTGTGGAAGTACCTGACCCGCTACGAAGAAAAGACCGGCGGCGACATACTGGCGATTGCGCACAACGGCAACCTGTCGAACGGCATCATGTTTCCACTCGAGGCACAGTGGGACGGCAAAAAACTCGACAACACCTATGTGACCGAGCGCGACAAGTGGGAGCCGCTTTACGAGGCCACGCAGATTAAAGGCGATGGCGAGGCACATCCGTTCCTGTCACCCGATGACGAGTTTGCGGACTACGAGACCTGGGCCATAGGCAACCTGGACGTGTCACAGGCTAAAACCGACGACATGCTGGCAGGCGAGTACGCCCGCGAAGCCTTGAAGCGCGGCCTGGTGATCGAGTCCAGACTCGGCACGAACCCTTACAAGTTCGGCATGATCGGCTCTACCGACAGCCACACCTCATTGGCGACGGCCGAAGAGGACAACTTCTTTGGCAAGCACACTGGCGCCGAGCCCAGCGCCAAACGCTGGGAACATCCGTTCATGAAAACGGACAATGGCGAGATCCTGGGCTGGCAGATGGTGGCGTCCGGACTTGCCGCCGTTTGGGCCACAGACAACACGCGCGAATCTTTGTTCGACGCGATGGAACGTAAAGAGGTCTATGGCACCACCGGGCCGCGTATGACGGTGCGCCTGTTTGGCGGCTGGGACTTCACCGATCAGGACCTGAATTCACGCATGCCGGCAATTGTTGGTTACGAGAAAGGTGTACCCATGGGTGGCGATCTGCGGGCGAGGCCGGCCGACGCGCAGGCACCGAAATTCATGGTGTACGCACTGCGCGATCCGGAAGGCGCGAATCTCGATCGGATCCAGATCGTCAAGGGCTGGAGCGACAGCAAGCGCAACACTTACGAGAAAGTTTATGACGTTGTCTGGTCAGGCGATCGCAGGACCGGCGCGGATGGCCATTTGCCCGCGGTCGGCAATACGGTGGATGTTGCAAATGCCAACTGGACCAATACTATCGGCGCTTCGGAACTCGGCACAGTGTGGACCGATCCGGACTTCGATCCGCAACAAAAGGCGGTGTACTACGCACGCGTGATTGAAATACCGACGCCGCGCTGGACTGCCTACGACGCGTTCCGCTATGGGATTAAAATGTCAGCCGACGTGGCCATGACAACCCAGGAACGCGCCTACACTTCACCGATCTGGTTCACGCCGAATTGATCGAGCCAGTCATATGAAGCAAATCATGCGGCTCCTGCGGGAGCCGCTTTTTCATTTTGTGCTGATCGGTGGGCTGCTGTTCGCGCTCTATGCTGCTGTGTCGGGACCGGCACCAGTGCCCACGAACGATATTGTTGTCGGGCCCGAACGGGTGGCACAGCTCGCGGCGGCTTACGAGGCGGTCTGGCGGCGCCCACCGAACGACGCCGAAATGCACGCGATGGTCGACGGCTTCGTTCGCGAGGAGGTCTATTACAGGGAGGCGTTGGCGCTGGGTCTCGAACGCGACGACACCATCATCCGGCGACGACTGCAGCAGAAGATGGAGTTTCTGACCGATACCGGGGCTGATCTCATCGCCCCCCGCGAGGGTGAACTGGAAGCTTATTACCGTGCCAATGAACTGAGATTTCAGCAAGCGCCACGCATCGCTCTGCAGCAGGTCTATCTCGGCCAAAGTTCGACGCCCAAAAATATCAGCGCAATACTGACCGAGCTTCAATCGGCCGACGATGCAGATCCACGTAACTGGGGTGAGCGCACGATGCTACCACCGCGGCTTACTCTCTCAACGCCTGCTGAGGTTGATGGCGTGTTTGGTTCCGGATTCTTCGATGCAATTGCGCAACTCCCTGCAGAAACCTGGGCCGGACCCGTCGAGTCAGGCTACGGGCTTCACCTCGTACGGGTAGACGCAAAACTTGCGGCACGCTTGCCGCCGCTCGACGAGGTCCGCGACGCGGTTCTGCAGGAATGGAAAGGTGAGAAAGCGAAGGAGCTTCGCGAACAGGTCTATGCCCGATTGCTGGCACGCTACAACGTGGTGTTGCCCGATGCGACGGATCCGGACAACCCGTGATTCGCGGCGTGTCGCTCAAACTGTTGGGGCTACTGCTCTGCACTGGCCTGGGTTGTGTCGCACACGGCCACGCGCTGGAACCCGGCTATCTTGAGCTCCGCCAGATTGACCAGGGTCTATACGCCGTGCTGTGGAAAAAGCCCTCGACTGACGGAGTACCGATGGCAATCTCAGTGCGATTGCCGGCGCAGTGCAGTCCGCGTACCGAAGGCCAGCCAGTCTGGGACGGTCGAGCCTATTACGCACGCTGGACGGCGACCTGCCCGGGCGGTATCCAGGGTGGCACGCTGCAAATCGCCGATCTCGAGCAAACGTCGACTGACGTGCTGGTTCGCTACGACCTGTCCGGTGGGGTAACAGGTACACATCGATTGACGCCCACCGACACGTCATTCGTTGTGCCGAAAAATCCGGAACGACTTGAGGTGGTGCGCACTTATTTCGCGTTCGGCGTCGAGCATATCCTCAGCGGCATCGACCATCTTCTGTTCGTGCTTGCTCTGCTTTTGTTGGTCAAAGGCGTACGCCGCATTGTTACCACCATCACGGCATTTACGCTGGCACACAGCATTACACTGGCGGGTGCGACCCTTGGGTGGGTGCAAATGCCCGGTCCACCTGTCGAGGCAACTATCGCGCTGAGCATTGCGTTCGTTGCCGCAGAACTTCTCCATAGCCGAAAGGGCAGCCCCGGATTGACAGAACGCTATCCGTGGATCGTCGCGTTCATATTCGGTTTGCTGCACGGTTTCGGCTTCGCTGGCGCACTGGCACAAGTTGGTTTGCCGCAAACCGAAATTCCGATCGCACTGTTATTTTTTAACGTTGGTGTGGAAATCGGGCAACTGTTGTTTATTGCAGCCGCATTAGCCGCATTCTGGTTAATAAATCGCATTACTCGACGCGTTGAATTGCCGCAAGTGGCATGGGCGTCGGTACTACCCGCCTACGCGATCGGCAGCCTTGCAATCTTCTGGGTGGTGCAACGCACGGCGGCCTTCTTTCCTTAGCGTCGCAAAGATTCCGCGCGCCAGATTTGGTCAATCAGCCAGGCAGCATGTCGGTTGCGGTGTTGCTGAGAACGTAAAGCCCAACCGAAATAAGGATGAAAGGCGTTATGTATTTGCCGGTGCGGTGCCGGCTGGGACCCGGGGCTGGCGGGACCCGCTGCTCAGGCGACCGCGTCGCGCCGGGAATGGCTGTCGGGCGTGGGCTTTGTTCGACTTATACTCAGATGTGGTGTTCATGGCATGGCGCGGTTATGGAGAGCGAGGAGAAGCAGATGCCGTCACACAAGCCAAAGACCGGGAGCGGTGGCAACCCGTTGCCGTCTCCGACCGACGTTACGAAGGCGACCAGTGGGACCAGGCCAAAGAGGACAGTCGATGAGCAGCAGTTGCTGGCCAACTTGGTAAGGGTGCGGGGTAGCAAGCCCCTGACCGTGCAGCAGGAGAATCTGGCAATAGATCAGGCCCGGTCGCTGGGCGACCTGTAATTGCCAAGGCCCGGAACCCGAACCCCACCCCGTACCGGCCTGCCCGATAACCTGAACTTCAACCTGCCCGTGGCGCTGGACGGGGTGCGGGCGCGAATGGAAACCGGGGGCAAGGGCTTCTTGGGGCTGGCCTCCAGCCTGCACCTGAACCGCCTGAGGAGCTACGGATTCCTTTTATACTGTGTGGCATGACTGCTTTCGACCTTGTGTTTGCGGCCTTGCAGGCGACCGGCGTTCGCTATGTCGTCGTGGGTGGCGTGGCGGTAAACCTGCATGGCTATCAGCGCTTCACAAAGGACATTGATCTGGTCATCGAGCTCGCACCGGAGCGAGCGATGAAGTACGCATGACCATCGACATCTTCGTTCAGTATCCGCTCGACTTCGAATCGTTGTGGAACGACGGCACGAAGATCGATCTACCGGGTACATCGCTCCGTATCGCTTCGATCGATCATCTGATCCTGATGAAACGCCGCGCCGGTCGCCCCCAGGATCTCCTCGATGTCGAGAAACTCGAGATCCTCCGGCGCTACGCCAGTGATGGCGAAGATGGGAGCACATGACAAGTTCGGAAGAACCGCCCGAGGGCAGCTTCGAAGCAGCGGCGCTATGGCAGTTGCGCATGGCCCTCAAGTCCACGTATGCGCAGCGACTCCAGGACCTTCAGGATATGATCGATTTCAACGCCGCGGCCGAAGCCAACAATCCGCAGCTTCGCGCAGCGGTCGAGCGGCTGGCCCGGCCTTGGCCAAACCGGTCACCCGGGCAGAAATCCGGCTAAACTCCGCGCCCTCATGCTGACCTTCCGGAACCTTGCCCTGCGGCGCGGCGAGCAGTTGCTGCTGTCCAACGTGGATTTGAGTCTCCACGCGGGCTGCCGCGTGGGCGTCGTTGGCCGCAACGGCTGTGGCAAGACGAGCCTGTTTTCGGTCGTGCAGGGCGACCTGGACCCCGATCGCGGTGACATGGACCTGTCGGGCCGGGTGCGCATCGCCAGCGTGGCCCAGGAAACCCCGTCGCTGCCAGATCCCGCGGTAGATTTCGTGATGTCCGGGGACGCGCTGGTGTGGGAGGCTACCCGGGCCGAGCGTGAAGCCATGGGGGCGGAGGACTACGAAGCGGTTGCCGTTGCCCACCAGCGCCTCGCTGAATTGCAGGCCTACGACGCCGAGGCGCGCGCGGCGCGATTGCTGCACGGCCTCGGTTTCCCCGCAGTCACCCACGACAAGCCCGTCGGCGAATTCTCGGGAGGCTGGCGCGTGCGCCTGAATCTGGCCCGCGCGCTGATGACACCGTCGGACCTGCTGCTGCTCGACGAGCCTACCAACCATCTGGATCTCGATGCCGTGCTGTGGCTCGAGGAGTGGTTACTGAAATACCCCGGGACGCTCCTGATTATTTCCCATGACCGGGAGTTTCTCGACGGTGTTACGACACACACTCTGCACCTGCATGAGGGCAGTGCGAAGCTCTACACGGGCAACTACACTGCTTTTGAACACCAGCGAGCCGAGCACCTCCGGCTGCAGCAGATTGCTTTCGACAAAGAGCAGGCGGAGCGCGAGCACCTGCAGAAGTTCATCGCTCGCTTCAAGGCCAAAGCGAGCAAGGCGAAGCAGGCCCAGTCGCGCATGAAGCGGCTGGCCAAGCTGGCGGGCACCGAGGCGGTGCGCGCCGAGAACGCCCTGCACATCAGCTTCGACGTGCCGCCGAAACTGCCATTCTCCCTGATCCGCCTGAATCACGCCGTTGCGGGCTACCGGGCGGCAGCCCCGAACGAGTCCGATGAGCACCTGCCGGGTGAGCCATCCTCGGCGCGTGTAGACGTCACGATACTTCGCCACGTCGGCTTCGGTCTTGAGGCGGGCGACCGTGTTGCGCTGCTTGGACCGAACGGTGCCGGCAAGACCACGCTCATCAAGACCCTGATCGGGGAGCTGCCGCTGCTGGCCGGGGAGCGCAACGTTCACGGTGATATCCGGATTGGTTACTTTGCCCAACACACCGTCGAGAGCCTCCGCGCCGGAGCAACCCCGATGGACCATCTGCGTGATATCGCACCGGACGCAAGCACGCAGGACATGCGCAGCTTTCTGGGTCGCTGGTATTTTTCCGGCCAGCGCGCGTTTCAGTCGGTGGACGAGTTTTCGGGTGGCGAACGAGCACGTCTCGCGCTGGCACTGATTGCGTGGCGCAAGCCCAATGTGCTGTTGCTCGATGAACCCACCAACCATCTGGACCTCGACATGCGGGAGGCCCTCGCCGAGGCGCTGGCCGATTTTGATGGCGCCATCGTGCTGGTGTCCCACGACCGGCACCTGATCGGGCTGGTCTGCGAGACCTTCTGGCGCGTGGCGGACGGTCGCGTGGAGTCGTTCCAGGGTGATCTGGACGAGTACGCGGTCTGGCTTGGTGCGCGCGCCAGCAAGCCAGCGGAACCGGCCCCGGAACCGGCGGCACCGACTGCAAAGGCCAAGGCACGGCAAAAAACGCCGCCAAAGGGCCGCACTGATCCGCAGGCCAGCGGTCGCCAGAAGCAATTGACGAAACTCGACGAAAGACTCCAGGGCCTGGCTACAGAATTGGCGGCACTGGAGAAGCAACTGGCGGATCCGGGCCTGTACGCGGGCCGGGGAGAAGACTTGAACCAGCTGGCCGGTCGCCACGCAACAGTTCGCGAGGCCCATGAAGCCCTGGAGGCCGAGTGGCTGGATTTGTACGGCCAGCTGGAGGCCGGCTGAAACTGAGCTCCGCTCCTTAGCCGTCGTCGCGGCGGTCGCCTTCCTTGTCCCGGCGATTGCCTTTGGCGAGCGCGTGTGAGAGGCCACCGAGCCGTTCCCAGCCGCTGCGCCGGTCACCCTTCTCCCGTCGGTCGCTCGAGTGTCCGTAAGTGCAATCACAGCGTTGCTGGTCGCAGCCCGCGAGCGGCAGTGCCGGGGCCTCGCTGGACAGGAAGCGTTGGCCAGCGATGGCCTGCACGGCCTCGCAGGCGTCTAAGCAGGGCCTCAAGGTGACGGCGTGAAAACCACTCGGAGGCCTGGATTTTGACTGCACTGGCGTGGCGGACCTGGGTCCCGGTCGGGCCGGTGCAGCGGCGCCATCGCCGGCGGCCGCTGCCAGGGCCTGACGCCGGCGGAGGTACACAAGAGGCAGCACTATGCCAATCACGGCACCCAATGACGCCCAGAGATACGTATTCATGGCGGCCATGTTGCCAAGGACGGTCAGTGGCGGTCGCAGGCCGGCGTCACAGAGCGGCGAAATGGGGCGCCGAAATGGGGCAGCGAGGAGGGATGGCCAGAGGTGGCGCCCGCCCCGCGCCGGCCGTTCAACTGCCGGGACGGGAGCTCTCTTCAGCCGGGGGCGTCACCAGCCACAGGATCAGGTAGACCAGAATCCCGGGAAATGCGGCGCTGAGCAATGACAGCACGATGTAGGTGAGGCGAACCACGGTCGGGTCCCAGTCGAGCCATTCGGCAATGCCGCCGCACACGCCGGCGATCATCTTGTCTTTGCTGGAGCGGTAGAGGCGGGGTCTCCGGGTTTCCATCGATGTCCCTTCACAGGCTAGAATGGCGGATTAACCTGGACGTGACTGCCTGATTATTGGCACGGCCGGGACCAATCACACCACAAAAGACGAGATCATGGCTAGGAAGAAAGACCTCAAGCTCTACCGCAACATCGGCATCGTGGCCCATATCGACGCGGGCAAGACCACCACGACCGAGCGCGTCCTGTATTACACCGGCCGCAAGCACCAGATTATCGAGGTGCACAACACCAAGGACGGCAAGGACAGCACGACCACCGATTACCTCGAGCAGGAGCGCAAGCGCGGAATCACGATCCAGAGCGCTGCCGTCTCGACGGAGTGGAAGGGGTACCAGATCAACGTCATCGACACCCCGGGACACGTGGACTTCACGATCGAGGTGAACCGCAGCCTGCGCGTGCTGGACGGTGCCGTGGTCGTGTTTGACGGTGTGGCGGGTGTCGAACCCCAGACCGAAACCAACTGGCGTCTCGCCAACCAGTACAACGTGCCCCGCATGTGCTACATCAACAAGATGGACCGCATGGGCGCGAACTTTGGCCATTGCGTGAAGGGCATTCGCGAGCGCCTCGGCGCCAACGTGGTCCTGTGTCATGTGCCGATCGGCAGCCACGACGAATTTACCGGCATGGCCGACCTCATCGCCGGTGTTGCCTACATCTGGAATTCCGACGACAAGGACGGTGTGTGGGAAACCGTGCCGCTGGACCAGCTCAAGGCCCGCTTCAATTTCGCTACCAGCCGTGACAACGACTGGATAGACCAGATTCCAAAACTGCGGCAGGATGCGCTCGAAACGGCGCTGGCACTCGACGACGATGCCTTCATGGATTTCGTCGAGAACGGCAAGTTCGACCCTGCCGTTCTGAAGGCCTGTATCCGCAAGGGTACGGTCGGGGGCACGCTGGTGCCGATTTTCTGTGGTTCTTCGTTCAAGAACAAGGGTGTCCAGCAATTGCTGGACGCTGTCATCGACTACCTGCCGTACCCCGGCGAGACCGGCGGGATCTCCCTGGTTGACCCGGACGGCAAGCCGATTGGCGAGCAGGAAGTGCGTGACGACGCGCCGGCGCGTGCCCTGGCCTTCAAGGTCATCAACGACCAGTTCGGTACCCTGACCTTTACCCGCATCTACTCTGGCACCATCAAGAAGGGCGACACCCTGATGAATGTCACCCGCGGCAAGAAAGAAAAAGTGGGTCGCATCGTCGAAGTGCAGGCAGATTCGACGAAAGACATCGATGAAGCTCGTGCCGGCGACATTGTTGCCTTCGTCTCGATGAAGGACACCGAAACCGGCGACTCCCTGAGCGACCCGGCCCACCCGGCGCTGCTTGAACGCATGCGGTTCCCGGACCCGGTCATCAGCGTCTCGGTCGAACCCAAGACGCGCAGTGACGTCGACAAGATGTCGACCGCACTCTACAAGATGGCAAAAGCCGATCCGTCGCTGCGTCTCGAAGTGGACCAGGAAACCGGCCAGACCCTGCTGAAGGGCATGGGCGAACTGCACCTCGAAGTTACGATTGACCGGATGCGCACCGAGCTCGGCGTGGAAGCCAACATGGGCAAGCCGCGCGTCAGCTTCCGCGAGGCGTTCGGCGCCAAGATCGAACACGTTTACACGCACAAGAAGCAGTCGGGTGGTTCCGGTCAGTACGCCGAAATCAAGATGATCTTTGAGCCCGGTGAACAGGGTAGTGGCGTGCAGTTCTCTGACGAAATCGTCGGCGGCCGCATCCCCCGTGAGTTCATTCCTTCCGTCGAATTCGCGATCCGGTCAGAGTCCAAACGCGGCCAGATCGCCGGCTACGAGGTGGTGGACTTCACCGCCCGGCTGATCGACGGCAAGTATCACGATGTGGACAGCTCGGCTCTGGCCTTCGAAATTGCCGGCCGGGCCATGTTCCGTGAGGTACACAAAGCCAGTCGGCCCAAGCTCCTCGAGCCGATCATGGGCGTCGAAACGGTCACCGAGTCCGAATACCTGGGCGATATCATCGGCGACTTCAACCGCCGCCGCGGTTCGGTGACTGAGCAGGGCCAGAAGGGCCCGCAGGCGTTCGTGCAAGGCTTCATTCCGCTGGCGGAAATGTTCGGCTATATCAACTTCCTGCGGTCCGCCACCAGCGGTCGAGGCACCTTCACGATGGAGTTCGATCACTACGCCGAAGTGTCGGCCGGGCTGGTCGACAAGCTGATGGAGCGCGAGACGAAGTAGCGATTCCGCGCTGCCGTAGGAGCGCCTTCAGGCGCGACCTTAGACGAAAAAGGGCCGGACATCCGGCCCTTTTTTATTGCCGGCTCTTTACGGCCGGGACTTCGGAGTGAATGATCCACGGGCCAGCAGGCCCTTCACGGAATCTTCAAACACCTTTTCTGTGCCTGCATCGTCCATCGCGGGCACGTTCTTGGGCCAGATCGCCTGGTCATAGATCTTTCGGTAGATCTCGGTGCGAAGGTACGGCAGCCAGTTCTGGAACCGCGCCGTCTCGCGGTAGTTCCGCAGGGCCTCGATATTAATCTCGCTGGAGACGTAGCAGTCGTCCACCACGTTGCTCTGGGCGAGCACCTCGCCCTTGTAGCCAACGATCATGGACTTGCCGCCGAGCGCGCCACCAATCACTGTCGGCGGATTGCCGGGCATGATCAGCGCGCCGCAGTTGGGCGCGATCATGTAGGCCGTGTTGTCGACGGCCCGGGCCCGGTTCTGCACGTCCCAGATTTCGCGGGAGACCCAGGGTTCGGGCAAGGATGCCCGATAGAGAATTTCTGCGCCGTTCAGCGCGAAGCCCCGGTAGCTCTCGGGAAATGAGCCTTCTACACCCACACTGCCGCCGATATTGCCGATGTCCGTTTTCGCGACCGGGAAGAAGGTGTCCAGCGTATCCCCGTGAGTCTTGACCCACTGGTCATACACGTCGTGGGGCGTCGTGGAGTGCTCAACGAACAGCACGACGTTTTTCCGGTGCTTGTAGATGATCTTGCCGGCAGGATCGATCAGGAACACCGTATTGAAGAAGCGGTCGGGATATTCCGGCAGCTTTTCCTTCAACTGGGCGAGCAGGTAGACGCCGTGCTGTTTCGCCTTGTTGCCAAGCAACTCGGTTTCCCAGCCCGGCAGTTCTGCGGCCATGGTAGCCGTGTACTCGGCCGACGAGAGATGCAGGATCTCGTCGGCGAAACCCTGTATGCAGCCCTCGCCTAGGGCGATCAGCCGCACGGGGAGCTCCAGCGAGCAGATGTGGCACACCAGGTCGATCATGTTCCCGATGTGCGTCAGGTTTGCCTCGACCTCACTGCGTTTTGCGCAGTGACGTACGGTGGTCTGCAGGGCAACAGCGATGTAGGGATCGATCATCAGGCGGCCGACTTCTTGTTGAGGTAGTCGGCAAGCTTGATCTTGGCGGCACCGGGAATTATCGGTCGTTGTAACTTCTCGCGGTCTTCCATGTCCATGGTGGCATCGATTCCGACGCGCAGCGAGCCGCGACCCTCCTTGGCGCAGCGTTCCAGTTCCCAGCTTTCCACATTCGGGATCACGCGGAACTTGCTGGCTTCGGCAACCCGGGACCAGATCGCCCACTCCACATCATTGAGGTCGTGCACGTTGATATCGTCGTCCACCACCACAATGCGCTTCGTAATGTGACTCACCGGGAAAAAGCCCCCGGCCGCCTTGAAGGCGGCCTCGATCAGCGCCATCGGTTCAGCGTCGCTGCGCTTGCTAATCGAAATGACAATATGCGCCATGGCACCGAAGGTCGGGTCGAGATAGACATTGATGTCGCGAATCTGCGGCAGGACCTTCCGCAGGGCTCCAGCCAGCGCCCGCTGGATTGCGAAGGTCGCCATCGATCCCAGGGTGTTGTGCTCCGGATTCTTGCCCGCAAGGATCGAGTAGAACATCGCGTCCTTGCGGTGGGTGATCGCTGTGATCTCGGTAACCGGGGCAGTCTCGGGGCCGTACTGCCCGGCAAATTCGCCGAGTGTATTTTCGATCTTTCGGGAGAAGTCGACGCGGCCTTCAATGATCATCTCAGCATTGGCGGGAACCAGCAGGTCGCTGGTCTCGCACTTCACGAGGTCGATGGGCTTGCCTTGCAATGCACCGGCCAGGTCGAGTTCGGACAGGTGCGCGGGTAACTTGCAGGCGGCAGCCATCTGCAGCGCCGGTTCAACGCCGATGGCGAGCGCGATGGGCATCGATTCGCCATGCTTTTCCGCATGCTGATAGAAAGTTCGCAGGTCAGACAACGAGCTGGCGTTTACCGCCACAATATTCTTGCCAAGGATCAGCGTGCGGTAAACGCCGACGTTCAGGTTCCCGGTGTTCGGATTGCGTGAGAAGCCACAGGCAGCGGTAATGAACGCGCCGCTGTCCAGTTCAAACACCGTGGGTACGGGAAGGTCGGCCAGGTTGATCTCGTCAGCTGAGCGCACGACTTCTTTGACCGGGCCCCTGGCCACTTCACGCGGGGCAATGGTGGCCAGCTTGGCCGCCTCGAACCGGGCGTCCAGATCCGCCGCTGTGAAAGGCTCGCCGGGCCGGCTGCCAAGAGCCCAGCCGTAGCACTCGATCCGGTTCAGCACGCCGCCGATGACCGGGAAGCTTGCGCCCTTGACGTTTTCAAAGATGAACGC
>JAQBGF010000005.1:0-63485 GCA_032122615.1 Gammaproteobacteria bacterium
GTCGCGGCTGAAGCCGGTCCTACCCGCCCTTGAAATCCGGCGGCTTCTCGGAGCCGCCGCCGAAGAAGAACTTCTCCATTTCCCCCTCGAGGTACTTCCGGGCCTTGGGCTCGATGGGGCTCAGGCGGTACTCATTAATAAGCATCGTCTGGTGGGCGAGCCACTGCTGCCAGGCCTGCTTGGAGACATTCTCGTAGATACGCTTGCCGAGTTCGCCGGGGTACGGCTGGTAGTCGAGGCCATCGGCGGGGATGCGGAGCAAAACACAGGTGACGGTGCGGGTCATATTTCGGTGTCGCGGCTGAAGCCGCTCCTACAAAGAAGAGAGCAATCTGGCGATCGGCGCGGCGAGGCCGACTTGCGCCGGGGCATCGGTTTTATACCAGAGCCACCGGTCGCCCTCCATCACCTGCGCTGGTGCGCGGTGCACGTGCAGCTCGACCGGCGTCATGTCGAGATCGAAATGGCTGAAGCCGTGCTTAAGGACCGGGCGTACGAGCTGGCTGGCCGGCGCCGCGCCGAAGGCAGTGGCGAACCAACCGGCGACTCCTTCTATAGAGCTGGTTTCCGGCAGGCCCCAGAGGCCGCCCCAGAGGCCGGCGTCGGGTCGGCGCTCGAGGAGTACGGCGCCGTCGGGACGCACGCAGATCATGACGACCGTCGCCTTGCGCGGCCTTGCTTTGGCCGGCTTGCGTGCCGGCAGCTGTTCCGCAACGCCATCCCGGTGGGCAAGACAGCCGGACGCGAGCGGACACATCGCGCAGGCCGGTCGCCGCCGGGCGCAGACCGAGGCACCCAGATCCATGATGGCCTGGGTGTAGTTGGCAACGCGCGCGACGGGCGTGCACTGCCCGGCCAGCGACCAGAGCTGCTTTGCCACAGCGCTTTCACCCGGGTAGCCCGCGACGTGGAAGACCCGCGCGAGCACGCGCTTGCCGTTGCCATCGAGGATCGGGTGCCGCTGGTTGCCAGCGAGGCAAAGAATCGCACCTGCCGTTGAGCGGCCAATACCTGGCAGCGTGGCAAGTACATCGAAATCGGCGGGGAGCACGCCGCCGTGCTCGTCGCACACCACGCGCGCCGCGCGGTGCAGATTGCGGGCACGGGCGTAGTAGCCAAGCCCGGACCAGCGGTGCAACACCGCGTCGGGCCCGGCATCGGCCAGGGCACGCACATCGGGAAACGCCGCAATAAAGGTGTCGTAGTAGCGCAGCACGGTCGCCACCTGGGTCTGCTGCAACATGATCTCGGAAACCCACACGCGGTACGGCGTGGGATCACGCTGCCAGGGCAGGTCCTTCCGGCCGTGGCGGTCCCACCAGTCCAGCAGTGCCGGGGCAAGGCGCGGGGCGAAATCAGCGTTCATGCGGGCTAGGGTACCGGACCCTAGTTATTTTTTACGGAAGAGGCTATCCAGGGCCTTCTTCACCGGATCTTCCTTCTTCTCTGCCGGCGCCACATCCTCGCCCTCGGCGGGCGGTTCATCGCCAGTCGGCTTGCCGAGACCCAGCTTGTCCAGGAGCGTGTCGCGAAGTGTCTCCCGCGCGGTCTCCTTCAGGGCGCCCTTCAACATCTTGCTCAGGTCGACCCGCACCTTGGGATCTTCAACCGGGCCTGAGATGGTCAGCGGAATACGGACGCCCTCCAGATCCGAGAGGCTCGTGTCGTCGCCGAATACCGGCTTCTCGAAGACCAGCGCCGTCAGCTTGCTGTCCAGCGAACTCTTGATGAGGTCCACGGTGGTATCGCCCGACACCCGCAGAAACGGGATCTCGGCGTTAAAACGCTCGGTGCGCAACTTGCCGTTGCTGATCTTGCCCGCGAGGTCGAGGGCGTTGATCGGCGTCTGTTCCGGTTCGGACCTGGCGGGCGGGTCCGTACGTTTCAGCAGGGCCCACGCCTTGCGAATCTCATGCCAGACGTCCATGCCCTGGTAGACACCATCGGCAAGTGTGAAAGCCAGGTTGCCCGCCAGGTTTTCCAGCAGCTCATCGTCCGTGCTGCCGGTCGCCGTGCCGTCGAGCTTCAACGACATGGTGCCGGTGATGTTCCGGACGTCGGCAAAGTCTGTCAGCAGCGCGCCAAAGTTAACGCCGCTGACGCTCTGGTCGAGTGTCAGGCGAGTCTTCGGCCCCGTGGCGTCCAGGCGAATCGCGCCACCGAAGCTGCCACCGTAGAGTTTTGCCGCAATCGGCTCCAGCTGTACCCGGCCACCGGCCGCCTTGCTGGTCACGTCCACGTCGGCCAGCTGCATGCCGTCGAGCGTGAGCCGGCCAATACGAGCGCGACCCTCGAGGTTCAGGCCGCGAAGCATCTCGGCCGGAATCTCGGTGGGCGGCGCCTTTTCGGTCTTCTTGTCGGCACTTTTTTCCGACGGTGTCGCGTCCGGTTCGAGATAGCGGTCTGCGTTCAACGTATCTATCGTCAGGTCGAAGCGCGTGCGGGGGGTCGCCTTGCTGCCCTCGGGAAGCAACTCCTGCGACAGCGAACCCGCAATCTTTGTGTCGTCCAGTACCACGGCGAGCTTGTCGACGCCCGCTGCCTTGTCCTTAAGGAACCAGTTGGTGGAGCCGGAAAGCTGGCCAAGCGCCTTCGGATCTGCAGTAACGGGAACCTCCGCCTTCAGCTTCGCCAGAAGCTCGCGCGGGGAGAACGCGGGGAAACGCAGGCTGCCGCGCAGGTCGTTGCTCGCGCCAAATGACCCGGCGCCAGTCACGTCGAGCGCAACGCCGGCCACAGTAGTCGTAGCCGTCAGCCCGGCGATCGTGCCGGTACCGGGATCCACGGCGTAACTGAAGTCGGTCAGCGTGGCCTTGAGCGGCACGGAGCCGCCGGGCAGGTCAGCACCCTTGAGCTTGAGATCGACGGTCATTGCCGGGGCGCTCAACACGGTGTCCCCGGCAATGCGCACGTCGAGTGTCGGTGCCAGCAGCCGGCCCGTCAGCGCGTCGAGGCCGGCCAGACTCTTCAGATCCAGTTCCCCATCAACGCCGAGGAGCTGCACACGGGTGACATCACCCTCCACGGCAATGCTGGTCGTCGCCTTCAGTGCAAGGCTGCCCCCCGAGTTGTCCCTAAGGTCAGTGAGACGCAGGGACGCGCTGAAATCAAAGGGCGCGGCACCGCGCAATGCACTGGTGGTCAGCTGGAGTTCCTCAATTCGGTAACGGCTGCCGTCGGCTTCGTCGCTGTAGTCAAGGCTGGCATCACGAATACTGATCCCGGCGACGGAAATACCGGCGACGGCGTAGTCGCTACCGTCTGCGGTGTCTGCCTCGGGTCCGCCGTCGGCATCGGTGAAGGTCCAGTTATTACTGCCATCCTTCCGGCCGACCAGGTTGGCCTTGAGTCCGTCGAGCCGAACCGTGCCAATTTCAACTGTGCGGCGACTGAGCAGCGGCCACAGACGGATCGCGAGCTCGGCGGACTTGATGTGGAGAAACGGCTCGTCGGCAAAGCCGGGCGGATTGCCGAGCGTTGCCTCGTCGAACTCGACCGCGCAACAGGGAAAGAGCTTGAGCCCGACATCGTCGCCGATTGTCAGTGTGCGCCCCGTCGACTGCTGGACCGCGTCGGTCGCAATGGCGCGGTAGCGGGCCGGGTCTACGAGCGTGACAACAGCCACGGCCAGCGCGATGCCCAACACAAGCACGGCGCCGAGGCCGAGCAGTAACCATTTGAGTAGCGGCTTCATCACCCGCATTTAATCAGAAGGGAGAGCCAAATGGGGCCATGCCTGATTTCCGCAGCGGAAATCAGGCATGGCCCCATTTGGCTTCAGCAGCCGCTGGTGTGGTCGCTGACCACTGGCGGCTGCCCGGCAGCGACCGGCGGCTGGTAGGAAACATCGCACGGCGTGCCGGCTGGCAAGCTGGCATGTCGCCAGACGCCGCCCTCGTACCGAAACGCGGCGGTTTCCGCGTCCGATAGCATCAGGGACAAGGTGGCAGCGGACGGATAGCCGTGGGTGATCGCAACCACACCACGGGCTCCCAAAATTGTTTGCGGCCGGTTGGCGGCAAGCCAGCGGGTATGGGCAAGATCGGCAGACGTGCTGGCGCCGCGCGCGAGGGCCGCAACTTGCGCCACTCGAGCCTGCGTGGAGATTTGCGCGTGCCGGGGCACAGCCACCACGACGCCGGCGCCGAGGCACCCGATGAGAATTGCGACATCCAGCCGGCCAATCATGGGCCTAATGTCGGGCGAAGTGCCCGACGGCGTCTGTGACGAGCGTCGCACCGTGGCGCCCCAACGCGCATCACCCAAAATGTGCACAGCCGCAGTTGCGCACGAACCCGAGTGTGAACCTGTTCTCACGGATTTCACATAGTCCCCCCGTAGAGTGACTGTGGTCAGCTACGCACAGCTGGCCAATAAGCGTGTGGTCCCTGTGGGTTTCGCCATTTAATGAAACTGCTGCTGGTTGAAGACAATCCTGCCGACGCAGACTTTCTGGCTGCGTCGCTTCGTCGTCAGCGCGCGGCCGATGTCGAGCTGGTCAACGTCATGACTCTCGCGGAGGCCACCGCGAAGCTCAGGAGCGAAACCTTTGATGTCGTTCTCCTCGACCTGCATCTTCCCGATGGCTCCGGCCTGCAGTGCCTCGACGCCATCCAGGCGGTAGACAGCGAAATTCCCATTGTCGTACTGAGCGGGCAGGACGATGAAGAATTCGCTGTGAGCATCCTCAACAAGGGCGCCCAGGACTACCTCGTTAAGTGGGAGGGCCAGGGACGCACGATCCTGCGCTCTATCCGCTACGCCATCGAGCGCAAGAAATCCGAGCTTCGACTTAACTACCTCGCACAATTCGACGCACTTACCGGTATCCCCAACCGGCAGTTCTTCAACGACCAGCTCAACCGTGCCACTGCGCGAGCCCGTCGGGACGGACGAAAACTCGGCCTGCTGTTCCTCGACCTCGACGACTTCAAGATCGTCAACGACACACTCGGCCACGACTCGGGCGACCGACTGCTGCAGGAGGTCGCGGATCGCATCCGTCGTTCCGTGCGCACCGGCGACGTCGTCGCGCGCCTCGGCGGCGATGAGTTCGCCGTGCTGATGGAAGGCCTGGCGACACCACGTGAAGTGGAAGCGGTTGCTACCGGTCTCCTCGAGATCGTTTCGCAGCCTTACCACATCGCCGACCGGCAGCTGTCCATCACGACCAGTATCGGAATCACGATGTATCCGAACGACAACTCGGAAACCCAGATGCTGCTCAAGAATGCGGATATTGCCATGTACCAGGCCAAGGACAACGGCCGGAATAACTTCCAGTTCTTTCATGAGCGGATGCAAGCCGACCTCATGGAATACCACGAGCTCGAGAACGACATCCGCGATGCGATGCGCCTTGGCGAGTTTCACCTCGCCTTTCAGCCAAAGGTCAACGCGCATATCAACCGGGTACAGGGACTCGAAGCGCTCTTGCGCTGGACCAGTCCGGTTCGCGGCAGTGTCAGCCCGGCGACATTCATCCCGGTGGCCGAAGAGAGCGGGCACATCATTCCGCTTGGCTACTGGGTACTTAACGAGGTCTGCCTGGCGCTCAAGTCGTGGCAGGACAAGGGCCTGAACCCGGTACCTGTCTCGGTGAACGTATCAGCCCGGCAATTCCGGCAACCAGACTTTCACAAGCAGGTGGCAGCAGTTCTGCGCAAACACGCGATCGACCCAAGCCTGATTGAGATTGAGCTGACCGAAGGGCTCATGATGGAGAACACGGAGTCTGCCCAGCACGAACTGGCGCTGTTGAAAGAGATCGGATTGCGGATCTCGATAGACGACTTTGGCACTGGCTACTCTTGCCTGAGCTACCTTCGCCGGTTCCCCATCGATGTCTTGAAGATCGACCGCTCCTTCGTGCAGGAAATCGGCAGCAGCCGTGATGGTGAAAGCATTATCGAAGCGATCATTTCGCTGGCGCGGAGCCTCCGGCTGGAAACAGTGGCTGAGGGCGTGGAGACCGGGGCCCAGCTGAACTTCCTGCTCGACAAGGGCTGTCATGTGGTGCAGGGCTTCCTGTTTGGCAAGCCCATGGAACAGCGGCTGATCGAACCCCTGCTGACCGCCCTGGACCAGGGCGACACAGACTCGACCCTCGTCCGTCGCGCCCTGCAAGGTGTCGGATGATCGTCAAATCTACTGGCAGTGCAGAATTCAGTCCCGAATTGCAGCGCACGCTCGAGGCCAGCGGCGTAGGCGTCTATTCATTCGATGGAGCAGCCGGGACCTTCGTTGTCGATTCCACCTGCTGCCATCTGTTCGATCTCGATGACGGCAGCCTGCTGTCACCTGACGTCATGGCTTCTCGCATCCACCCCGAAGACCTGGGCCGTTACTGGGCCGCCGCCAAGGACAGCATGCAGACAGGGACGTTCTCCTGCGACTATCGCGTCGTGCACCGGAACGGTGCCGTGCGGTTTGTCACCAGTCGCGGTCATCTCCAGCCGGGTGCGCCAGGTGCGCCACCGCGGCTTCAGGGCGTGTGCATCGACGTAACCTCCCAGCGGGCGCTGGAGCTTCAGCTGCAGGCCACCGAGTCACGAATGCAGGAACTTGCCGACGGCGTTCCCGGACTTTTCTCGTATCTCGACAAGGACCTGAATATCCGCTTTATGAGTGCCCAGTACGACCTGTGGCACGGACACCCGCGCGCGAAACATCTCAACCAGCACGTTACCAGCGTGATCACCACGGACACGTGGGCGCGACACCAACCATTGTATGAGCGATGCCTCGCGGGTGAGATCGTGCGTTTCGAAGAGGAACGCACGATGTCTAACGGCGAAAAGCGCTTCTACTCGGTGACCTACCAGCCCCACTGCGCAGCCAGCGGCGAGGTCGTGGGGGTGTTGTCGCTCGCCATCGACACAACCGATCGCCTCGCAATCCAGCAGGAACTTTCACGATCAAACCAGGACCTTGAGCAGTTTGCATACGTCGCGTCACACGACCTGAAGGCGCCCCTGCGCGCCATCGAGATCCTGGTGGAATGGCTTCAGGAAGACCTCCGGAACTACGCCGGCGGGGAAGTTCGGGAAAACCTTGGCTTGCTCAAGAGCCGCACCGCCCGCCTGCACCGATTGCTCGACGACCTGCTGGCGTACTCCCGTGCGGGACGCAAGCCCGGCGAGGTTACCGATATCGACTCAGGACTGCTGGTGGAAGATCTCTTCGTGCTGCTCGCGCCGCCTGAGACGATGACAATGACAGCCGATTCCTCTCTCCCGGTGCTGCACGCTCATCACGCGCCACTTGAGCAGGTGCTGCGCAACCTGGTCAACAACGCCATCAAGCATCACCCCACGGGCAAGGGCTCAATAAGGGTCTACGCCCAGGACAAGGCCGACGAGGTGCTGTTTGCGGTGGAGGACGACGGCGCCGGGATCCCGCCGGAGTTTTCCGAAAAGATTTTCCAGATGTTCCAGACACTGAAGCCCCGGGACGAGATCGAGGGCAGTGGCATGGGGCTTGCGATCGTCAAGCGCATCGTTGAGTGGCAAGGCGGCAGGATCTGGTTCCACGGCGGGCCTGGCGGCTCCGGGACCGTATTCAAATTCACGTGGAAGAAACTGCCCTGCGAGAAGGGCCATGTAACCAGGGACGAGGTGAACAGTGATCGAGATGAACAAGACCGTGCATATCTTGCTGGTTGAAGACGACCTGATCGACGAGAAGGCGTTTCTGCGCGCGATCGAGAAGCTTCGCATCAGTAATCCGGTGACTGTCGCGCGTGATGGCCTGGAGGCATGGCACATTTTGAAAGGCGTCAATGGCAAACCGCCATTACCGAGGCCAAACCTGCTGGTGCTCGACATCAACATGCCGCGGATGAACGGGCTGGAGCTGCTGGAAAAGATCCGCGACGACGCCGACCTGCATGATTCGATCGTCTTCATGCTGACCACATCGAACGATGACGAGGACAAGATCGAAGCATTTCACCTGAATGTCGCCGGCTACCTGCTGAAGTCCGACGTGGGCAACAGCTTTGTCAGGGCCGTGGACCTCATGGAGAACTACTGGCGACTGGTGGAGTTCCCCCCGAAGGCCGGCGGCCGGAGCCAGGCAACCGTCGAGGACCGTCGCGGGTACGTGCGTCACCCCCCTTCGCGCGGGGTGTTGTAGGAGCGCCTTCAGGCGCGACATCGACGCACGCAGGCAACGGAGTCGCGCCTGAAGGCGCTCCTACTTCACACAGGCGTCTTCGGCCTCGATCACCAGTGCGCTAGCTTCCGATGAGAGCGCGTCGCGGCGCTTGTCGGAAGCGTTATGCTTGTCGAGAGCCTTATCGGCCTTTCTTGCCGTCTCGGGATCCTCCGAGCTTGAGGCGGTAAGCAACATCGCGAGCTTCAGGTCACTGGCCGAAAGCTTGCCGGACAAAAACGTCCAGGCACAGTCGCATCGGGCAGGCGTCAGGCCGTCGATCTTGCAGATCTCCGCGTCGAAAGTAACTCGTGAAGAGTCTTTCGCGGACTCCTGGGCGATGGCGGCGCCCCCAGCCAGCACAAGGACGACAGTCAGGGCAATGATTGTCATGCATCGCATGGTTTCTTCTCCCGGCTAAGTCCAGCCCCGATTCTCACCTATCCGCCAACCTCCGTCACCTGCGCTGTCCACGCCCAGAGACGGCGGCGAATCCCGTCGTCCAGCGCCAGCGGGGAGACCTGCGCTTCCTTGCAGTAGGCAAAGTACCTGCCGCTGACGCCCTCGATTTCCGGAGACGACGCGACATAAGTGTGAGTCCGCGCGCCCTTTTCCGGCGTGTTCAGCCGCAGCAGGGAGCCCAGCCCGAAGACCAGCCGGGAGCCCCACTTGAAGATGCCGGTGAGGTTCCGGTAGATCGTCGTGTTCACGAAGTAGCCTGGCGAGACGGCGTTGATCGTGACGCCGCTTCCCGCCAGTCGCTCGGCCAACTCCAGAGTGAAATAGATGTTGCAGAGTTTCGCCCGATGGTAGGCGGTGAACGACGCACTGTTGGAAAACTCCCCGCCTTTCCAGATTTTTTCATTATTGAGATCGTCGAAATCGAGACCGGGTCCGGCCTTGTGGGCCTCGGATGAGATGGACACGATGCGCGCTGGCGCGCTCAGCTTCAGAAGGTCCAGCAGCAGGTGAGTCAGGAGAAAGTGCGCCAGGTGGCAGGTGGCCAGGTGCATCTCGAAACCGTCCACGCTGAGGCGGCGCACCGGATCAGTAATGCCAGCGTTGCACATCAGGATATGCAGGGCCGGGTAACGCGCCTTCACGTCGTCGGCCAGCGCGCGGACCGCCTGCAGGGACGACAGGTCGCAATAGACGAAGTCTGCCGTCTGCCGCCCGGTGACGCGGTTGATGTAATCGCGCGTTCTGGTGCCAGCCTCACCTTCCCAGTCAACAATGATCACGCGAGCGCCCATCTTCGCGAGTTCGATGGCCGACACGCGGCCCATGCCGCGGGCACCACCGGTGATCAGGGCGATTTTTCCATCAAGGATCATGACGAATCCCAACAACTAAATAAAACCAACAACTAAGGTCCGGTACCTTTCAGCAAGCCGCGGCGCTGAAGCCAGTGCAGGGCCTCGTCGGCATCTTCGCTGAACCAGCGCGCCGTGGAACCCAGACGGAAGCTGTAGCCCCAGGCGTCCATGTCGGCAAACAGCCGCTCCCGGCTCCAGCCGGGCGCGGCCAGCTCCGCTCCCAGCAGAACCTGCAGGTAGCAGACGGCGTCCTCCTCGGCCACGTCACCGCCCGCATCCCGATGCAGCCCGGCGCGACGTTCGGGCGGCATGCAGATGAAGTGCGCCGATTCGTGCAGAACCGAGTGCACCGGAGTATCCGGCCGCACAAACAGTTCGTCGCCCGACAGGCCCGCTTCCGGAGCGCCCCAGTAGGTGCCCAGAATATCCGCACCGGCGGGCAGCACTAAAAGGCGCAGCCCGAACCCGGCCAGCAGTGCCGTAACGGCGGGCAGGTCCATTTCTGAAAGCGTCATCACGGCCTGGTTTGCTGCTGTCATTGCGTTGCTGGTCATTGCTGGCATGAAAAATCCCAAGGGCGTTACGCCGGACTGGCCACGGAAGCCTGCGGCAATTCGCCGCCGCCACGGGCTGCGGACCCGCGTTAAAGTCCCGTTCTTGACCGGATCCCCGACCGTCGTATACTCCGATTGCTATCAATCGGCACGTCGTTTCGTGCCAGGGGAATGCGGCACTGGCACTTCAAAAAATTAAACCGCCTGGGGCCACGTAAATTCTGCGCTACAACCGACGTTCTGACACGACCGAATACTCCCGGCGTCACGTGCGGGTTCAACCACTTTGAGGAGTCTTTAGGCATATGAAACGCACAGCAATACTCGGATTGCTTGCCCTGGTTAGCTTGTCAACCCAGGCGGACGTCAACGAGCCGGTGTTCCGCGTCGGCGTGGCGGCGAGCTTCGGCAGTTTCCAGGGCGACAACGTGCCCGACCCCTCGCTTGGCAATAAATTCATTGACGATAATGCCGTGGGCATCAAGCTGTACGGTCAGTATCAGTTCAATAACTGGTTCGGCATCGAAGGCGCTTACCACAACACCAACAAGTTCGAAGACACGTCCAAAAGCGAGAGTCTCCCGGGCAAGCTGAGCCTCACCTTCACCGGTTTTTCGGCGCAGGGCCTCTTCTTCGTGCCCATGCCTTCCGAGGATTTGCACGCCTACGTCAAAGCCGGCTACTACGACTTTGACGACGAGCTCGGCCTTAACGGCGGCACCATTTCGAGCGCTTCCGAGACCGGCCTGGTTTTCGGCGCTGGAGCACTGATCGATATCGGCGACAACCTCGCGATTCGTGCCGACCTGGACGTGTTCGACGCCAACGCCGGAGATCTCCTGACCGTTAATCTCGGCTTCCAGTATTCCTTCGGCGGCTCGAAGGACGGCAGCAATTGACGACGTCACGAACAACCAGCTCCTGTTTCAGCGCACTGGCGCTGAAATTGCCCCCAATACTCCTGTTCCGCTTGAGGATTACGTTGTGAGAAAAGCAATTTTCCCCCTATTGTCGTTGCTGCTGCTCGGCGCTTCGAACCTGGCCAGCGGTGTAACCGTGACCTTGCTCACCGACAACACCAGAAGCGGTTCTGGCGCGCTGAGCTTCCAGGCCTTCAAGACCTGCGCGCCGGCTCCCGGCAACGGCTGCTACAACCCGGCCAATTCCTGGAATGTCAATAATAACGTTACCGGTTCCGACGCCACCTGGGACTGGAACAGCGCGACCGGAACGCTGACCTCCACTGGCACGTTCTGGACCACCTCTTTCCTCGGCAGCAACCCGTCTGCCACGTCAGTGATCAGCGACAAGACCGTTGGCCTGACGATCAACACCACGGCGCAGACGACGACAGCCACCAGCTACAACTGCGTCGAAGGCAACTTCCTGGCCGGGGTTGGCGCCAACGGCTGCCTGAACGTGTCGATTGGCACTGATTTCGTCACGTCGAGCACCGCACTCTATAACGTCGGTGGCGATGCCAATTGTGTGCAGCGGACCATCGCCGGTGATGACTCGTCTACCGGCAATCCGCGCGGCCTGTTTACCGCCGATGCTGCCGGCGTTTGCGACGCCGTGGATGGCGCCTACGACCTGTACACGGTTGTGTCGGACGACACGGCCACCGGCGGCAACCTGGTGATCTCCAACGGCACTGACATAGGTACCTGTCTTGTTTTTACGGTTCCTGCTTGCGCCCCTGAGCTCGCCTCCGCCGGCGCCCACTGGCTGACCTTCGGCGTCGCTTCGGGCGCCAATGACGACGGGCCGATTGACGTGCAGCAGGCGGTCCCGACGTCGATCGACGTACTGGCCAATGACGTCGGCTTTACCGACCCCGTGACCGTCACGGTGTCGACCCCGCCGACCAAGGGCACCGCCACCGTCGTCGGCACCTCCCCGGGTGCCCAGGCCGGCATCACGATCGAGTACACGTCCAACGCCGGGGCCACCGGTCCGGACACCTTCTCTTACACCGTGCAGGATGCCGGCAACACCGGCACCGCGACGGTCAGCGTCAACATCCTGGCGGGCGCCAGCGACGACACCGCCACCACCACCCGCAACAGCGGCCCGATCAACATCAACGTGGGCGCCAATGACGGCGGGTTCACCGACCCGGTAACCCTCACCATCGCGGTTGCGCCCGATGCGGGCGGCACGGCCACGCCCCCCGTGGGAACGGTGGCACTGGCCAACGGGATCATCAGTTACACGCCGGCGACCACCGACCCGGGCACCGCCACCTATACAGAGACCTTCACCTACCAGGTCACCGACAATACCCTGACAGACACCGCGGTCGTGAGGGTTACCGTCACCAACGCGGTGCCTGACGCTATGGTCGGCGCTCTGACTATCAGCACCCAGGGCTCCGAACCGCTGGATAAGACGGCTACCTTCACGGCACCCGGCGCGGGTGGCAGCCTCGGCAACGCGCCGAGCGCGGTAATGGTGACGGCCCCGGGGACGAAGGGTATCGCCACCGTGATGGTTAACGTGATTACCTACACCATCACGGATGCTGCCTTCTTCACCGGCACCGATACCTTCACCTACACGATCACGGACGCCGACGGCGTAACCGATTCGGCCGACGTGACGGTGACGATTGCGCCCGAAACGCCGGCGGTCGCCAACCGGAGCTTCACGACCACGGAGGGGACGGCTTCAGCGCCCCAGGCGCTCGGCATCACGCTGGGCAATGGCTCGCAGGCCCAGCACGACATATCGGTCAGCACGCAGGCCACGAACGGCACCTGCGCACTGAACGGCACATCGCTGACCTATACGCCGAACGCCGCGTACACCGGCGGCGACAGCTGCGTCGTGACGATCACCGATGAAGACGGCGCCGGTCAAAGCGGCACCGGCACGATGACCATTACGGTCAACGCGGCGGGTGGCGGCGGTGGGGGTGGCGGCGGCGCGAGCCTGCCCTCCAGCAGCGGCTTCGATCTCTGGAGCCTGTCGCTGCTCGCCGGGATTTCGTGGCTGCGCCGCAGGCGGCTGTTGAAGCCCTGGCAGATTGGCGATAACAATCACCGCTAAGCACGGCTTGCAACGCGCCAGAAAATGATTCAAATGCCTGCGGCCCCCCGCAGGCATTTTTCCAAATGATCCGGGAGAAACTTGGCATGACGATGGACAACAACCGCATTCCGCGCGCCGCCGGCATGTCGCTCGCGCTTCTGGCCGCCTTCGGGGGCACCGGACTGGTAATTTCGGCCGATAGCCAGGCGCAGGCCATCACGGAAATTGTCGTCACGGCGCGCCGGAAAGAAGAAAATCTGAAGGATGTGCCGCTGTCGATCACGGCTTTCGATTCCGAGACGATCGAAGCCGCCGGGATCACGAGCCTCGGGGACGTGGCCGATCAGACGCCGGGCCTGTCGTTTTTCAATGCGTTCGGCGAAAACCTGCCCGTGCCGGTGATCCGTGGCATCGTTCCCCAGGACATCTTCGGGGAGAACGCGACAGCGATTTTTGTCGACGGCGTGTACGTCTCCGGGCGCGAAGGCCTGAACTTCAGCCAGCTCGATCTCGAGCGCATCGAAGTGCTGAAAGGCCCGCAAAGCGCTTTGTACGGCCGCAACGCCTTTGCCGGGGCGATCAACTACGTCACCAAGGCCCCGCCCGACATCTTTGAAGCCAAGAGCGAGGTCGAGGGGGGCAACCGGGGCAAGCAGCGTGTCATGGGCCAGGTGGGCGGCCCGATCCTGGGTGAGGCCCTGACCGGCCGTATCTCGGCCATGTACGACGAATGGGACGGCTCCTACGACAACACGCTGGCGGGGGGCGACGACATCGGCGGCTATCGCTACCGCAGCCTGCAGGGCCGTCTGCGCTGGCGGCCCACGGAGACCCTCGAAGTCAATCTCGGCCTGTACAGCTCCAACGATGAAATCGACGAGTCGGCCGTGGGCGGAGTGCCCGCCAACTGCGAGGACCAGGTCGAGCAGAGAACCAGCGATGTGGAGAATGGACCGTTCCCCCGGCTGCAGAACTGGTGCGGCAGGATCCCGGACCTGTCGTCGCTGCCAGACGCCCTTGACCCCGCGCAGTTCCCGAACATGGTGGTGCTGCCCAACTCGATCACCAGCGATTCCATGCCCCATAACCCCGCGGCGCTGGGCGAAGACCGTGACCTGACCCGCGGCAACCTCGGTATTGCCTGGGAACTCGATTTCGGAACCCTCAATTTTCTGACGGGGTATTCGGATACCGAGCAGAGCAGCGCCTCGGACTTCAACCGGTCCTCCGGCGTTTCACTGCCCCTGATCTACTGCCTCGAGGCCAACACCGTCACGCCCCCGCCCACTTGCACTAATTTTGCCTACGCGCGCGCGCCGATGGGCTGGGTTGACTTCGAAGTTGGCGGCGAAACCGAGGAGTGGAGCCAGGAAGTGCGCTTCACGAGCCAGCAGGACGAGCAGCTGCGCTACGCGGTGGGCGCCTACTACTTCAACGTGGAACAGGACAGCTATCCCGGCGGCCCAGTTGCGACGACGCAGATCCCGGCGGACTTCACTACCATCGGCGTCGGTCCGATCGCCTCCGGCGGGCTCGCGATCGGGTCGTACATCTTCGGGGGCACACTGACCCCGGATGGGGCCCTAGACCCGCTGTCACGCATTGCGGGAAATGAGAAGTCGGAGGGCTGGTCCGTGTTTGGATCCATGGACTTCGACTTCACGGACCAGTGGACGGGCGGTGCGGAAATCCGCTACTCGCAGGACACCAGAGAACTCACCGCTTATGACTACGAGCCCTGCGGCAATCCCGACGTTTATCCATTCAACACTGACCCCAACAGCGATAACCCCTGCGATGCGGCCGTCGCGGGCGATGATGCTTACGACCTGAACATAACGGCACCCTGCGTGCGCCAGTACAGTAATGACCCTCTCCGTCCCGATTTGGATGGGGATTATGTGAGCTGTGAACCCGGCACGCAGTCCGGCTCGGCCCGCTTCAGTTCCGTGACCGGCCGGCTGAGCCTCAAGTACAAGTTCGTCAGTGGCTGGACGGGTTACGGCGCGGTCGCCTGGGGCGAGAAGCCGGGCGGCCTGCAGGTCTTCAACGCAACCGTCGTCAGCGGAACCTCAACGTCCAACGAGCTGGTGACGAATTCCTTCGATCCGGAAAAGATCACCACCTACGAACTCGGCATCAAGGGCTTTACCGCCGATCGGCGCATCGGGCTCGACATGGCGGTGTTCTACTACGACTGGACCGACATCGTCTTCCGCCAGCTGCAGGAGACGTCCCCGTCGAGCGGCCTGCAATTCGAGCAGCCCACCTCGCTGAATGTCAATGCCGGCGATTCCGAGGTGTGGGGCTGGGAAATGTCCGCCGACCTCGGCTTTACCGACAACCTGACGGGGCGCCTCACCGGCAGCTGGACCGATTCGACGCTGACCGACGCGCGCATGGACACCTACGCGCTGTTCCCTAGCTTCTACACCAGCGAGCCCAGCTGCGCGCCTGACGCCATCCAGGCTCTGCCGGAGGACGAACAGACCGCCAAGGCCGGGGCCTGCCGGCAGCTCTCGGGCGACGTGAGCGGGAATACACAAATGCGGGCGCCGGAATGGACGGCCAGCGGGTCTCTGACCTACGAGCACGAGCTCACGGGCGACTGGCAATGGAATGCGCGAGTTGATGCCAACTACCTGGGCAAGATCTACGTGGGCAACGACAACCAGAACTATCTACCGTCCCGCACCAACGTGAACCTGCGCCTTGGGCTCGACTCCCCCCGCTACTCGGTGGAGTTCTGGGTGCGCAACCTGTTCGAGAACAACAACCCGATCGCGGCGTTCCGGGATATCTACTGGACCAACGACGACGATATCCAGGGTCTTCAGAACCCGCCGAACGTGTCGGCCGCGTCGAACTTCGACGACTTTCCGCCGCTGCGGATGTCGATCACCTACCCGAGCCTGCGCACCTACGGAGTCGTTGGGAAGATCCGGTTCGGCGGGGCTGAGAACTAGGCCTGCAGCGCCCGGCCGGGTCGCGCTGCGGCAACCAGGCCCAGCGTCAAAAACCCCGCTTCGGCGGGGTTTTTTTCGAGCGGGTGATGGGAATCGAACCCGCCTTAGGAGCCTGGCCAAAGGGCCAAACACCTGATCGCCGCGCTCGTCAGTACATACCCTGATGTCGCGACGCTTCTCTCTGCCTATGATTGGCAAAGCTATGGCAAGCAGCGATCTGACACAAAGCGCGGACCTGACGGGTCATTCCCACGGTACCGGGGCACTCCGTACCCGGAGACCTCAGTACGTTGACTACCTGCCGCCCTGCAACGACGCCTGCCCGGCCGGTGAAAACATCCAGGCCTGGCTCGGGCTGGCGCAAGCCGGCAACTTCGAAGCGGCCTGGCGGCAACTCGTGCAGGACAATCCGATGCCGTCGATTCACGGCCGGGTTTGTTATCACCCGTGTGAAGAGGTGTGTAATCGAGCCCATACCGACAGCGCCGTCAGTATTCATGCCATAGAGCGTTTCCTTGGCGATATGGCGCTGCAGAAAGGCTGGCAGTTCACGAAGCCTGCGACCGCAAGCGGCAAAAGAATCCTGATCGTCGGCGCTGGCCCGAGCGGTTTGTCGGCCGCCTACCACCTGGCACGCCTTGGCCACGCGGTGGAGATTCATGAAGCCGGGCCGGTTGCGGGCGGGATGATGCACTTTGGCATCCCGGCGTACCGGATGCCACGCGCCGAGCTCCGCGCCGAAGTGCGGCGCATCGAGGAACTCGGAGTCAAAATCACGCTGAATCATCGCGTCGAAGATGTGTTGGCCGAAAAAGCCGCGGGCGGCTTCGACGCTGTATTTGTCGCTGTCGGCGCACATATCAGCAAACATGTCGACATTCCGCACCGTGATGCCGGCAAGTTCCTCGATGCGGTCAGTTTCTTAAGCAGCGCCAACCGTGGCGAGCCGCCGAAGCTTGGCCGGCGAGTGGCGATTTACGGCGGCGGTAATACCGCGATGGATGCGGCTCGCACGGCCAAACGACTCGGCGCCGAAGAAGCGATGATCATTTACCGGCGGGACCGCAACAGCATGCCGGCCCATGCTTTCGAGGCCGACGAGGCACTGGAAGAAGGCGTCATAATCAACTGGTTGCGCACGATCAAGGAAATCGACCGTTCGACCTTCAAGGTTGAAGTCATGGAACTCGACGCCGATGGCCGCCCGCAGCCGACCGGTAAATTCGAAAGCCTCGAGGCCGACACCCTGATCCTCGCGGTGGGGCAGGACACCGATACGGCGTTTCTCGAGGCCGTGCCCGGCATAGCTTTCAAACCGGACCACACCGTCGTCGTCGATGAAAACATGATGACGGGGCACGCAGGCATCTTTGCCGGAGGCGACATGGTACCGAGCGAGCGGTCTGTCACCGTTGCCGTCGGTCACGGCAAGCATGCTGCACGCCATCTCGATGCCTGGCTAAAGGGCAGTACGTACCGACGCGCACCGCGGCACCCCTTGATCGGCCATGAGAAGCTGCATCTCTGGTATCGCACCAGCGCACCGCAGGTGGAACAGGCGCGACTGCCGGCCAAGGAGCGCGCCGGTACGTTCGACGAGATCCTGCACAATCTGTCCGAAGACGCCGCTTTGTTCGAAGCGCGGCGTTGCCTCTCCTGCGGCAACTGCTTTGAATGCGACGGCTGTTTTGGCGCCTGTCCCGAAGACGCCATCATCAAACTCGGACCGGGCAAGCGCTATCAATTCAATTTCGACCTCTGCACCGGATGCGCCGTTTGCTACGAGCAATGCCCCTGCGATGCGATCGAGATGACCGACGAAACCGATGTAGCACAGGCTGCGAACCCGTGACCGTCAAGTGCACGCTCGATGCCAACGAGGCGGTTGCGCGTGTCGCCTACGCGGTCAGTGAGGTCTGCTCGATCTACCCGATAACGCCCTCCTCACCGATGGCGGAACACGCGGACGAGTGGTCGGCCAGCGGCACGCCCAATATCTGGGGCCAGGTACCCGACATTATCGAAATGCAGAGCGAAGGTGGTGCGGCCGGCACGGCGCACGGGGCGCTGCAGACCGGCGCCCTGACGACCACATTCACGGCGTCCCAGGGCCTGATGCTGATGCTGCCGAACATGTACAAGATCGCAGGCGAACTGACCTCGGCGGTATTCCACGTCGCATCGCGGTCGCTCGCGGCGCAGGCGCTGTCGATTTTCGGCGATCACCAGGATGTCATGGCCGCGCGTACGACCGGCTTCGGGCTGCTGGCCGCCTCCTCGGTGCAGGCGGCGCAGGATCTCGCGCTCATCAGCCACGCGGCAACGCTGGATGCCCGCGTGCCGTTCATTCATTTTTTTGACGGCTTTCGTACCTCACACGAGGTCAGCAAGATCGACCTGCTGTCGATGGATGAAATGCGGGCGATGATCAATCCGGAGCGCATCTACGAGCATCGCTCGCGAGGGCTGAATCCCGATAATCCTTTCATTCGGGGCACTGCACAAAACCCCGATGTGTATTTTCAGGCACGCGAGAGCGTCAACCGCTTTTATGCAGCAACGCCCGGGATCGTGCAGGCGACGATGGACCATTTCGCGGCGATCACCGGCAGGGCATACCACCTGTTCGACTACCATGGCGATCCGCAGGCGGAGCGCCTGATCATTCTGATGGGTTCCGGCGCCGACACGGTGATGCAGACGCAGGACAGTCTGTCCCTGCAGGGACTCGGCCTTGTCAACGTCCGGCTTTATCGACCGTTTTCGGCGGAACACCTGCTTGCCGCCATCCCCGCCTCGGTGCGCTCGATCGCCGTACTCGATCGCACCAAGGAGATTGGCGCCAGCGGTGAACCCCTGTATCAGGACGTCATTACGTCGCTCGCCGAGGCCGCCGCAGAGGGCGCCTTGCCGCGTATGCCGCGTGTGATCGGCGGGCGCTACGGCCTGTCGTCGAAGGAGTTCACGCCGGCGATGGTGATGGCGATCTACGACGAACTGCAAAAGGCCCAGCCCAGGAACCATTTTACGATCGGTATCAACGACGACGTTACGCATACCAGTCTCGACTACGATGCGACGTTTACGATTGAAGAGGAAGACGTTACTCGCGCATTGTTCTTTGGCCTCGGTTCCGACGGCACGGTTGGCGCGAACAAGAACAGCATCAAGATTATCGGCGAAAACACCGATCTGTACTGCCAGGGCTACTTCGTCTACGACTCGAAGAAATCCGGCTCACGCACGGTCTCACACCTGCGCTTCGGGCCGCGGCCGATTCACGCGCCGTACCTGATCCAGTCGGCGACTTTCATCGCCTGTCATCAATTCGACCTCATCCGGAAGATCGAGGTGCTGCGTAACGCCGCGGAGGGCGCGGTATTTCTGCTCGACTGTCCGTACGCGGCGGATCAGGCCTGGAACCAGCTGCCGCGGCCGGTTCAGGAAGTGATTCTGGCGCGGCATATTCGCCTGTACGTCATCGACGCAACGCGGGTCGCGCAGGACGCCGGCATGGGGAAGCGCATCAACACGGTCATGCAGGCCTGCTTCTTTGCTCTGTCAGGAGTGCTGCCGCGAGAAGAAGCAGTACAGCAGATCAAACAGGCGATCAAAAAGAGTTATCAGGGGAAGGGTCAGGCGGTCGTCGACAGAAATTATGCGGCAGTCGATGCGGCGCTTGATCACCTCCATGAAGTCGAAATCCCGACGGGTCGGTTAAGTAATCGCCCGCTCGACGAGCTCGTCCCCAAGGAGGCGCCGCGCTTCGTGCGCGAAGTGACTGCGGCAATGATGCGGGGCCACGGTGATGACCTGCCGGTGAGTATGCTGCCTGCCGATGGCACGTATCCGAGCGGCACGACGCGCTGGGAGAAGAGCAACGTCTCGGACCGGGTGCCCGTATGGGACAAGGATCTTTGCATCCAGTGTGGCAACTGCAGCTTTGTCTGCCCGCACAGCGTCATTCGGGCAAAATTCTTTCACGAAAGTGCCTTGCGGGATGCGCCCCCCGATTTTCGGTCGGCGCCGATCAGTGCGCGAGGCTTCCCCGAGACGCGCTATACGCTGCAGGTTTATCTCGAAGACTGCACGGGCTGTCGCCTCTGCGTCGATGCCTGTCCCGTGCGGAGTCCGGACGATCCGGACGTTCGCGCGATCAACATGGCCGATAAAGCGCCAGTACTCGAGCAGGGAAAACACGATATCAACTTCTTCGAGACCCTGTCGTTCAATGATCGTGCGACCGTGGATTTCTCGTCGGTTCGCGGCACCCAGTTTCTCGAACCGCTGTTCGAATTCTCCGGCGCGTGTGCCGGTTGCGGCGAAACGCCGTATGTGCGCTTGCTGTCACAGCTGTTTGGTCCGCGCCTGCTGGTCGCCAATGCGACCGGCTGTTCGTCGATTTACGGTGGCAATTTGCCGACGACGCCATGGAGCAAGAACCAGCAGGGCAGCGGTCCCGCATGGTCAAATTCCCTGTTCGAGGACAACGCAGAATTCGGTCTTGGCATGCGCATTGCCGCGGATCACCACATGGCCCTTGCCAAGGAGCTCGTCACAGAACTCGCGCCACACATCGGAGCCACGTTTGCTGACGAGCTGATTAATGCGAGTCAGCGCGTCGGCAGTGAGCTTCGGGCACAACGCGCTCGCGTTGCGGAATTGAAACGCAAGCTGCAGCCAAAGCTCGATGGCGACCATGGCGACAAGGCCGCCGCGCTTCTGTCAATTGTCGATCATCTCGTTCGCCGCAGTATCTGGCTGGTCGGTGGCGACGGCTGGGCCTACGACATCGGCGCCGGCGGGCTGGACCATGTGCTCGCCAGCGGCCGCAACGTCAATGTGCTCGTGCTCGATACCGAGGTTTACTCGAACACCGGCGGCCAGATGTCGAAGGCGACGCCGCTCGGCGCCTCGGCGAAATTCGCTTCCGCGGGCAAGCGCAGCGGCAAGAAAGATCTGGCGCTGCAGGCAGTGTCGTACGGCAATGTCTATGTTGCCCAGGTGGCAATGGGCGCGAATCCGCAGCAAACGCTGCTCGCCATGCGTGAGGCAGAAGAATATCAGGGGCCGTCGCTGATACTGGCTTACAGCCACTGCATCGAGCACGGTTATGACATGGCGGAAGGCATGCAGCAGCAAAAACTTGCCACCGCCTGCGGCTACTGGCCGCTGATTCGCTACAACCCTGCACTGCGCGCCGCGGGCAAGAAGCCGTTCGTGCTCGACTCACCGCGACCCAGCATTCCGCTGAAGCAATACGCCTACAACGAAATGCGCTACAAGGTGCTGACGCAAACGCACCCTCTCGAGGCCGAGAAGCTCATGCAGAGTGCGCAGGAACTGGTGGAACTCCGCTGGCAAACCTACGAACACATGGCGAAACAGGAACCTGCGAAGTTTCAGGCCGCCATCCGCTAGGCTTCGACGCGATGGTTGGAGACTGGAGCGGGTGATGGGAATCGAACCCACGTTAGCAGCTTGGGAAGCTGCAGTTCTACCATTGAACTACACCCGCATTGGCAACGATTCTAGAGCATGACGGATACCCCCCACCAGCGACCGATCCGGAGCTTCGTGCGCCGCGCCGGGCGCCAGACCCGCGCCCAGGACCGGGCGCTGGGCGAATTGTGGCCGCGGTATGGCATTCAAGCACCCGAAGAAGGCGCCAGCCCGATCCTGAACCTGAAGGCCGCCTTCGGCCGGGCGGCGCCCACGGTGCTTGAGATCGGGTTTGGCAACGGCGACGCATTGGTTGGCATGGCTGCCGGGAACCCGGAGCGGAATTTTCTGGGCGTCGAAGTGCACGCCCCGGGCGTGGGCCACTGTCTTCTGGCCATCGAGCGCCTGGGGCTCAAAAACGTGCGCCTGCTGATGCAGGACGCCGTGGAGGTGCTCCGCGAGCGCCTGGCAGACAACAGCCTGGCCGGCGTCCATCTGTACTTCCCGGATCCCTGGCACAAGAAGCGGCACCACAAGCGGCGGCTGGTTCAGCCGGATTTCGTTGCAGCCCTCGCGGCCCGGCTTGCCCCGGGCGGCTACGTCCACATCGCTACGGACTGGCCTGACTACGCACTGCACATTGAAGCGGTGTTCGCCGCCAGTGACGCCTTCAAACCGGCCGATACGGCGCTGACGCCAGGCAACCGGCCACACACCCGTTTTGAAGCGCGTGGTGAACGGCTGGGCCATCCAATCCGGGAAACGATTCACATGCGCATATCCTGAGCATTACAAATGCATTCCGGGTGTACCCATCACGGAGCAAATGCGCTATAAAAAACACAAGGTCTGAACGGGCAACGCACATGAACGAAATAGCCATATCCCTGCGTATCGCGATTCCGGAAATCGGCAACTGGTTTCGGGGCGGTGACGGCAAGACGTTCGAAGTGGTCGCGGTGGACGACAAGGACCGGACCATCGAGATCCAGCACTTCGATGGCACGGTGGAGGAAGTCGATTTGGACGGCTGGCGCGCGATGGCCGCTCAGCCGATTGACGCCCCGGAAGACTGGTCGGGCTCGATGGACGTGGACGGCTCAGACCTGCCCGAAACAGAAGAGAAGCACCAGAATTTCGACGACCCTCTGGATTTCGTCGACAGCTACGACTCGTAGGAGCGCCTTCAGGCGCGACCCGTACTCTGCGTGCATCGATGTCGCGCCTGAAGGCGCTCCTACTCGTGCTGGAAATTCGGGGCTTTCACCAGCACCTCACCGTCGTCCACCCAGCAGTCCAGCGGCGTCAGCGAACGGCCTGCGCACGGGCCGAATACGCACAGGCCGGTTTCCGGCTCGAACAGCGCGCCGTGCGACGCGCACCGCAGCAGCGCCTGTCCCGGCACAAGAAAGTCATCGTCATCCAGGTTGAGCGGGTGCTGCTTGTGCGGGCAGACGTTGGCATAGGCCCGCAGCCGTCCATTTACCTGCACGAGGAAGCCCCGAAACGGCCAGTCACCCTGGCCAACGAAAAATTCCCGTGCCCCCGGATCGCCCAGATCAGCAAGGCGCGCCACCGCCTTCACCGTCTCACTCATCCAGCCTGTCCACCTGTCGCCTGAGCAGCACCAGCACGATCAGGCCCGGGATGGCCGTGAAAAAGGTGATGGTAAAGAAGGTGCTCCAGCCGACCGCGTCCACCAGGTAGGCGGCGGGCGGCCCGAGAAAGTTACGCGCAACGCTCGCCAGCGCTGACAGCAACGCGTACTGGAAGGCGCTGTAACGCACGTCGCAAAGGCCCATCAGGAACGCGACAAAGGCCGCAGCGCCCATCCCGCCCGCGAAATTGTCGAAACCGAGCGCAACGATCATCAGCGGGGTGCTCTTGCCGGTAGCTGCAAGCAGCGCGTAGAGCAGGTTGGTCAGCGCCTGCAGAATGCCGAAGATCAGCAACGAGCGAAACAGCCCGATCCGAGCCAGCAGCACACCACCGGCGAAAGTGCCGAGCAGGGTCAGCGTAATCACCACTGTCTTCGAGATCGCGCCCACTTCCAGCGCCGAAAAGCCCATGCCCTTGATCAGGAAGACAGTGACCAGCTTCAGCGCAAACGCGTCGCCGAATTTGTACAGCACGATAAGGCCGAGCAGCGCCCAGCCCCCGGGCCGGCCGAGAAACTCACGCAGCGGATCCATCACGGCCGCGGCCAGCGTGCGTGGGGGCGGCGCGACGCGCTCCGGTTCGGGCGCCGACCAGGTGAACAGCACCGTGGCACCCATGATGGCGGCCATCAGCAGGTAGGTGTTACGCCAGCCGATCACATCAGACAGGATCAAGGCCAGGGCCCCGGTGATCCACGTTGCCACCCGCCAACCGACCTGCGTGGCGGTGGAACCAACACCGCGCTCTTCAGGACGCAGCGTGTCGGCGCGGTAGGCATCGATCACGATGTCCTGCGTGGCTGAGGCGAAGGCGATGAGCAGGCCAATGGCCGCCACGGCGTAGATCGCCTCGTTCGGCGCCTGCATGCCCAGCAACGCGATGAGCCCAGCAAGCACCAACTGCAGCAGCAGCATCCAGCCCCGCCGCCGACCAAGTACCGGCAGCGCGTAGCGGTCGAGAACGGGCGCCCAGAGAAACTTGAAGGCGTAGGGAACGCCGACGAGCGTGAGCCAGCCGATGGTTTTGATGTCCAGGTCCAGCGTGGACAGCCAGGCCTGCAAGGTGCTGTCCGGCAGGTTGAACGGGAGGCCCGACGCAAAGCCCAGCGTCAGTGCTGCAGCAACGCGGCGATTGGCAATGAGGTCGCGAAAGCGGGTGCGGGCCATCGGCTAGCGCCCCGATCCGGGATTGAGGTCGAAATCCATGATCAGCGGCGCGTGGTCGGAATAGCGCTTTTCCTTGTAGATCGTGGCACGCCGGGCAGCGCCCTTCAGGCCCGGCGTGCCAATCTGGTAGTCGATGCGCCACCCGACGTTGTTCGCGAAGGCCTGACCACGATTGGACCACCAGGTGTACTGGTCCGGCTCCGGGTTTATTTCGCGAAACGTGTCTGTGAAACCCTGCGGGCCAAACAGGTTGTCGAGCCAGGCTCGTTCCTCGGGGAGAAAGCCGGAATTCTTCCGGTTGCCGCGCCAGTTTTTCAGATCGATTTCCTTGTGGGCGATATTCCAGTCACCGCAAATAAGGTACTGGCGACCGTCACTCCGGAGGCTATCCTGGCCCAGCCTGCCCAAATGCACGCTGAACTCCTTCATGAAGCGGAACTTGGCCTGCTGGCGCTCCTCGCTGGACGACCCGGACGGGAGGTACGCCGACACCACGCTGAGCGGGCCGAAGCGAGCTTCGATGTAGCGGCCCTCCGCATCGAATTCCGCCGAGCCAAAGCCCCGCAGAACCTCGTCGGGCTCCTGCCTCGCAAACAGTGCCACGCCGCTGTAGCCCTTGCGTTGCGCCGACTCGTAGAAACAATGGAACTGCCGCGGATGAAACTGTGGCGCCACAATCTGCTCAGCCTGGGCACGCACTTCCTGCAGGCACACCACATCCGCGCGCTGGCGTGCGAGCCAGTCGAAAAACCCCTTGCGGGCAGCCGAGCGGATGCCGTTGACGTTGAGCGTGATGATGCGCATGAAAGACTTGAGTGTACGATATCGTCGTCAGTGGAGGATCGGCGGCATGCGGGGCTACCAGCAGGATTTCATTGAACTCGCCCTGGAAGTGGGTGTGCTCCGCTTCGGCCAGTTCAAACTCAAGTCGGGGCGCAACAGCCCGTACTTTTTCAACTCCGGGCTGTTCAATACCGGCTACTCCGCCGCGAAGCTCGGCCGCACCTACGCCGCCACGGTGGAGGCCTCGAAGATCGCCTTCGACATGCTCTTCGGTCCCGCCTACAAAGGCATCCCCTTAGTCTCACTGACAGCGGCGGCGCTGGCCGAACACCATGGCCGGGACCTGCCCTTCTGCTTCAACCGCAAGGAGATCAAGGACCACGGCGAAGGTGGGGCCATTGTCGGTGCGCCCGTGTCGGGCCGCGTACTGATTGTCGACGACGTCATCACCGCCGGCACTGCGGTGCGGGAGACCATCACGCTGATCCAGCAGGCCGGCGGGGAGCCGGCCGGGGTGGTACTGGCGCTCGATCGCCAGGAGCGCGGCACCGGCAGCCTGTCTGCCATTCAGGAACTGGAACAGAATTTTGGCATCCCGGTTGCCAGCATCATCCGGCTGGATGACCTGGTCGAGCATCTGGAAGGCAGCAAGGCCCACCAGCAGTTCCTGCCGCTGGTGCAGGACTACCGCGAGCGGTACGGGGTCGCGGCCTGATATCGAAAAGGCGGGCCAACTGGGATTCTCGTCACTGTTTTTGATCAGGTCGCGGCCTGATAATTGGTCAGGGAGCGGGTCCGGGAGACTGCAGATTATGGGGTCAGCAATGCGAACCTGGTTTTCCAGGGAAAGTCGCCGAAAGACCAGCGCAATGGCCGCTGTGGCCCAGGCGCCGCTGGGTATGGCTGTGTTATCCATGGCCCTGTTTGGCCTGGCGCTGTTTTCCTTCGGCTGGCCCGATTTCGCTGACGCGGCCACCAAAAAGTCCCGCAAATCTTCCAGCGCCAGCACCAGCAAGGTCTACCGGTGGGTCGATAACGAAGGTGTCGTGCACTTCGGCGACCAGGTTCCACCCGAATACGCCCCCATCGACCGCCAGGTGCTGAACCAGCAGGGCATCGCCGTCAGCACCGAGCAGGGCACTGTCACCGAGGAAGAACTTGCCGCCGAGCGCGACGCCACTGCCGAGAAAGACGCGACGCTGGCCGCGGCGCACCGGGACGAAGTGCTGCTGAATACCTACCTGTCGGTCGAGGAGATCGAGGTCCTGCGCGACCGGCGAATCGGTTTGATCGAGGGCGAAATCAGCGTCACCACGAACTACCTGCAAAGCCTCAAGGACAACCTGGAGCAGCTGCAGGCGGAAGCCGGCAAATTCAAGCCCTACAGCACTGACCCCGACGCGGAACCCATCGACGAAAAGCTTGCCGAGGAACTCTCCAACACGGTCGACTCCATCGCGCTCTATGAGAAGACCCTGGAAGGCACTCGCATGCGCCAGAGCCAGGTCATCATGGCCTTTGAAGCAGACATATCACGCTTCAAGGAACTCAGGAGCCCGACTAGATAAAGCAGAAGCAGAAAAGGGGACATGCCTCATTTCCCCTTTATCAGGAGCTGGCGGTCGCGCCTGAAGGCGCTCCTACTGCCCGGTGTGCCCGAAGCCGCCCGCACCGCGATCGCTGGCGCGAAACTCGTCAACCACCTCGAAACCCACCTGCACGACGGGCACGATCACCATCTGCGCGAGTCGCGCACCGGGCTCGAGCACGAACGGCTCACTGCTGCGATTCCAGCAGGACACCATCAGCTGCCCCTGGTAATCCGAGTCGATGAGCCCCACGAGGTTGCCCAGCACGATGCCGTGTTTGTGGCCGAGCCCGGAGCGCGGCAGGATCACCGCGGCCAGGCCCGGGTCGGCGATGTGAATGGCCATGCCAGTGGGCACCAGCAAGGTCTGCCCCGGCAAAATCGTGACGTTCCCGTCCACGCAGGCCCGCAGGTCGACGCCTGCGGAACCGCCCGTGGCGTAGTCCGGCAGGGGAAAGTCGCGACCCAGGCGCGGGTCGAGAATACGAAGCTGGATCTTCTGCATCAGCCCATTGTGGGTCAGCGCTGCGGGATCAGCCAGGGCGGCGAATCGGCGTGACGCGGCTGTCCCGGGACGCCGTGAAGCGGCTGGCGACGACCGCAACAATCCGCCGGGCCAGATCGTACTTGGCCATCCGGCCAAGCGCTTCTCGTCCCTCACGCCAGAGGATAAGCACGCTGTTCTCATCCTCATCAAAACCGAGTTTCGCGCCCACCTGATTGGCGACGATCATGTCCAGCCGCTTCGCTTCCAGCTTCTGGTGGGCGTACTCCTCAAGGCGCTCGGTCTCGGCCGCAAATCCCACGGTGAAAGGTCCAGGCGACCGCGCCGCGATGGTCGCCAGCAGGTCCGGCGATTTCAGCATGTCCAGCGTGAGACGGTCCGTGCGCTTCTTGATCTTCTGACTGGCAGGCTCCGGCCGGTAGTCCGAAATCGCTGCCGCACCGATGTAGATGTCCACGTCAGCAATCTGCTCGAGCGCGGCCTCGAACATTTCAGCAGCCGTCTCCACATCGATGCGCCGGACGCCCGCCGGGGTCGGGAGTTGTACCGGACCGGCAATCACCGTGACATCGGCACCGGCCGCGAGAGCGGCGCTGGCCACCGCAAAACCCATTTTCCCCGAACTCCGGTTGCTGATGAAGCGCACGGGGTCGATTGGCTCGCGCGTGGGACCTGCCGTGATCAGCACCCGAATGCCTTTCAGCAGGCCGCTAATGTCGTTGGCGGGTGCTTCGCCTAGTGCAGCAACGATGTCTGTTGGCTCGACCATCCGGCCCGGGCCAATGTCGCCGCACGCCTGGCTGCCCGAGGCCGGGCCGATACAGCGCACACCGCGGGACTCAAGCGTGGCGCGATTGGCCTGCGTCGCCGCGTGGCGCCACATGGCCTGGTTCATGGCCGGCGCGAGCACGACGGGCGCCGACGTTGCCAGACACAGCGTTGTGAGCAGGTTGCCCGCCGAACCGTTGGCGAGCTGGGACATCAAGTGGGCGGTGGCCGGCGCAATCAGCACGAGGGTGGCCCAGCGCGCCAGTTCGATATGGCCCATGGCCGCCTCTGCCGCCTCGTCCCACAACTCGGAGCGGACCGGGAGGCCGGATACCGCCTGAAACACCGTCGGTGCCACCAGCCGGGTGGCGCTCGGCGTCATCACCACGCGCACCTCGGCCCCGGCATCCTTAAGCCGGCGAACGAGATCGGGGCTCTTGTAGGCGGCAATGCCGCCGGTCACGCCGAGCAAAACCCGCTGTTTGTCCAAAGCGCCCAAAGTCTGCACCCGTGTTGCGATGTCAAAAGCTTAGCGCAACACCCGCCGTCCAGCCGCGCTTTGTTAGCAAAGATGGCCGTTTCGCGGCTTGGTCAAACGAGCCTGGCGGCCGAGAATGCTGGCGCTGCCCTTGCGCGGCGCCTGCAACCCCCACCTGACATGAGGCCCCTCATCAAAGCTCCCCTGATCAAGGACTGGCCGTCGACCGAGCGGCCCCGGGAACGCCTTCTCCAGTCGGGTCCCGACCACCTGACCAACGCTGAACTGCTCGCTATCCTGCTGGGTCGCGGCGTGCCCGGAGTCTCGGCACTGGACCTGGCTCGCCAGCTGCTGACCCGCTTCGGCGGCATGCGAGGCGTGCTGAACGCCCGCCCGCTCGAACTCTCAGCGCTGCACGGCCTCGGTCCCGGCAAGTCGGCCCTGCTGACCGCGGCCCGGGAATGCTGCTGCCGCTATATGGGCGAGAAACTGGCGCCCGGCAAGGTCATCGGCTCCCCGGCCGACAGCCAGGATTTCCTCCTGGCGAGGCTGCGAGACCGGCCGCACGAGGTCTTTTGCTGCATCTACCTCGACAACCGGCACCGTGTCCTGGCCTTTGAGGAACTGTTTCGCGGCACCATCGACACCACCACGGTCTACCCGCGGGAAGTGGTGCGGCAGGCCCTGCTCAGGAACGCCGCCGCCGTGATTCTGGCCCACAATCACCCGTCGGGCGTGCCGGAGCCCAGCGATGCCGACCGGCTGATCACCCGCCGCATCCGCGATGCGCTGGAGCTGGTGGATGTCCGACTGCTCGATCATTTCGTCGTCGGGGACGGCAGCTGCGTGTCCCTGGCCAGCCGGGGGTTGCTGTAGCCCCTGTCCGGCTGGTATAAAGTGCGGCCGTCGGGCGTCCCGGCGGCTCTATTAAGTATTTGACTCAACAGAGGTTTCTTTATGTCCCGGGTCTGTCAGGTCACCGGCAAGCGGCCGACTTTCGGCAACAACGTTTCCCACGCCAATAACAAGACGCGTCGGCGCTTCCTGCCCAATCTGCACACGCACCGGTTCTGGCTGGAAGGCGAGAAGCGCTTCGTGTCGCTGCGGGTATCCACCCGCGGGCTGCGCACCATCGACAAACTCGGCATCGAGAAGGTGCTGGAGAACCTGCGCGCCTCGGGCAACGCGGTGTAGGAGCGCCTTCAGGCGCGAACTCATCTTAGATAGGACCAGATCATGGGCAAGAGTATCCGAGACAAGATCAAGCTGGTGTCGAGCGCCAAAACCGGCCACTACTACACCACCACCAAGAACAAGCGCACGCATCCGGACAAGCTGGAAACCAAGAAGTACGATCCGGTCGTGCGCAAGCACGTGGCGTACAAGGAAGCCAAGATCAAGTAGGAGCGCAGTAGGAGCGGCTTCAGCCGCGACACCTTCCGCAAGACCAACCCCCTGACGAAAAAACCCGCCTTTCGGCGGGTTTTTTGTTTGCGTTGGCAGTGTTTTCCAGGAGCGACGGTCGCGGCTAAAGCCGCTCCTACAGCGCTCCTACAGCGCTCCTACATCGCGTAGGCGGGTGTCGGCAGATAGCCCCGCAGACGGGCTGAGAATTCCTGAAGCGCCTCAATGCCGCTGGCTTCGGCCCTGGCACACCATTCGCGCAGCTGGCGTACCAATGCCTCGTTGCTCACATTCGCCTGCTCCCAGACGGCCGCCAGCTGCAGGCGGTATTCGTGCACGGTGCGCAGCGCGTGATTGTTGTCGAGCAGGTAGGCCAGACGGGCACGGGCGTTGTCGTCGAGCAACTGCGGTCGACGGATCAGCAGGCGCGGCGAATAGCGCCGCGTGCTGGCATCGGTGCTGGCCTCGCGACGAAATACCGGCAACGTGACTCTGGCCGAATACTCCCGCAGGACGTGCATGCGGTTGACCAGCACTGCCTTAAGCGTATCGATGTCCACGGGGCGCGGGGCCGGGGCGAACTGGGGTTCGGGCGCCACGCGACGAACATTGCACAGACCGAGTGCCTTGAAGATGGTGATGTACATCCAGCCAATGTCGAATTCCCAGGGACGTACCGAGAACTTGGCGGACGACGGGAAAGCGTGGTGGTTGTTGTGCAGCTCTTCGCCGCCGATGAAGAAGGCGATGGGATACAGGTTGGTTGCCGCGTCGTCGGACTCAAAATTGCGATAGCCGCGAGCGTGGCCAAGGCCATTGATGACGCCAGCCGAGAAAATCGGCATGGCGGCCATCTGGAAAGCAAAGATCGTGATCCCGATGACGCCGAAGAGCAGCACGTTCAGCGCAAGCAGGCTGTAGATGCCGCCGGTGGTGAACGGCAGGTACACATTGCGCTCGAGCCAGTCGTCCGGTGTGCCCCGGCTGTACTTGGCCACGACCTCCGGATTGCGGGCGTCGACACGATACAGCTCGGCGCCTTCCAGCAAGACTTTCTTCAGGCCAAAAACCACGGGGCTGTGGGGGTCGCCCGGCTTCTCGCACAAGGCATGGTGCTTGCGATGGACGGCAACCCACTCGCGGGTCACCATGCCGGAGGTCACCCACATCCAGAAGCGGAAGAAGTGACGAAGCGCGGGGTGGAGGTCGATGGCCCGGTGGGCCTGGTCGCGGTGCAGGTAGAGGGTCGTCGCCATCATCGAAACCTGCAGCATGACAAAGGTGACCAGCACCTTCTCCCAGCCGCTTAAGTCGAGAACGCCGTTCTGCAACAGATCGAGAAAATTCATGTCCACCTCTTTGGCAATCAGGAACCAGGCGATGCCAGTAGCCAGCCCGGCGGGCGCCACTATAGCGGCGTGCCCAAGTGATTGAAATGCGGGCTACCCCTAGGGTCCACAAGGCCCAGGCGCCGGAAAGCTCTCCACCCACTGTGGCGCAGATGCCGCACGCCCCACTGGCCACGCTAGGCCAGCAAGCATCGGCCCGTCTTGGGCCTGCGTCGCATTGTGGGGAAATTGCCCTGCTGGCCAGGGCCGATGCCTGAATTGCCCGAGGTGGAAACCACCCGGCGAGGCCTTGCGCCGTGGCTGGAGGGCCAGAAAATAGCCAGAACCGTGGCCCGGACCCCCCGGCTGCGCTGGCCGATCCCGGACGAGTTCACGGGCCGCCTGCCTGGCGCCCGCGTCTCGGCCCTCGACCGGCGCGCCAAATGGCTGTTCCTGCGCACGGATCGAGGCACGGCTTTGCTGCACCTCGGCATGACCGGCAGCTTCCGCGTGCTCAGGGAGGACCAGCCCCCGGGCATCCACGATCACCTGGACATCGTGACCGGCGATGGCGTGACCATCCGCTTCCACGACCCCCGACGCTTTGGCTCGGTGCTCTGGACGGGCGGCGATCCCGCGCTGCACCGCTTCATTGCGCCACTGGGGCCGGAACCGCTCGGTGACGACTTCACGGCCGGCTACCTGCAGCAGCGCAGCCGAAAGCGGTCCATCGCCATCAAGCCGCACCTGATGAACGCGCACATCGTGGTTGGAGTCGGGAACATCTACGCGAGCGAAGCGCTGTTCCGGGCCGGCATTCACCCGGCCCGCGCTGCCGGACGCATTGCGCTGCCGCGTATGGAGGCGCTGGTAGTGGCCGTCAAGGAAGTGCTGGCGGAGTCAATTCATTCCGGTGGCACCACGCTGCGCGACTACTACAACGGCGACGGCCAGCCCGGCTACTTCGCCCGGCGTCTGCGCGTGTACGACCGCGCGGGCCGACCGTGCCGGGAGTGCGGTGCGCCAGTGAAGCAGGTCGTGCTGGGGCAGCGGTCGAGCTACTACTGCCCGCGGTGCCAAACCTGAAAGGTACCGGACCTTAGTTATTTGGTTTGTTTAGTTATTCGAATAACTAAACAAACCAAATAACTAAGGTCCGGTACCTTTCTAGTAGACGGTGACGTCGCCGCCGCCTCGCGGGTCTGATGCCGCCTCAACACGGCCGGTCTCCCGGTCCCAGGTCACTACCTGCATGTTGCCGTAGCTTCGCGCACTCGGCTGCAGCTTGTGCCCCCTGGCTGCGAGGGCCGCCTCTTCATCCGCAGTCAGCGCGCCTTTTTCGTAGGCGACCGCGTCCGGAAAGTACTGATGGTGGTAGCGCTTCAGGCTCACCATCTCCCGCGCATCGGCGCCATCGAACCAGGCCAGCGACGCCAGCAGCACCATGCTGATGATGCGGCTGCCACCCGGCGTGCCCAGGATGGCAATTCCCCGCTCGCTCTCGAGGAAGGTCGGCGACATGCTCGACAGCATGCGTTTCCCGGGAGCGACCGAATTGGCATCGGTGCCGATCAGGTCGAACCCGTTCGGCACGCCCGTCTTGATCGAGAAGTCGTCCATTTCGTTGTTGAGAAGAACGCCGGTGCCAGGCGGAATGAAGGCCGACCCGTACCAGGTGTTGATGCTGAGCGTGCCACCCACCCGGTTGCCGGCCCGGTCGATCACGGAAAAGTGGGTGGTGTTGGTGCCGGCCACCGGTTCGGGAAGGATCCCGGACAGCTGCGTGCTCGGCGTGGCGTGATCGAGCAGGATCGATGTGCGCTGGCCTTCTGCGTAGAAAGGACTCAGCAGTCGCTCCAGGGGCATGCTGACAAACGCCGGATCGCCGAGGTAAATGGCCCGGTCGCGATAGGCGCGGCGCATCGCCTCGATGGTCAGGTGTTTGCGGTCCACCGGCGGAAGCTCGCCCAGTTCATAGCCGCTGAGCATATTCAACACGTTGGCCAACGCGATGCCGCCAGCCGACGGTGGCGGCGCTGACACGATGGTCATGCCGCGATACTGCGTCCGGATCGGCTCCCGTTCGAGCACCTTGTAGCGGGCCAGGTCGTCCAGCGTCCAGATCCCGCCGGCGGCGCGCACCCCGTCCACCAGCTGCCGGGCGACGGCGCCCCTGTAAAAGCCGTCGCGCCCGTCGGCGGCGATCTGCCGCAGCGTCCGCGCCAGATCCGGATGACGCACCATGTCACCAACGACCACAGCCTTGCCACCGGGTAGGTAGGTGGCAGCGAAGGCCGGGGAGTTGCGAGCAGCGCTGCTGCGAAACCGGAGCCCCAGCTCCATTCCACGCGTGACTTCCACGCCCTCTTCGGCATAACGGATGGCGGGCGCCAGAACCTTGGCCAGTGGCAGGCGACCGTAGCGCCGGGCGAGATGCACAAGCCCGGCGGGTTGCCCCGGAATTCCGGCGGCGAGCGGGCCGTTAAGCGTGGCGCCTGCCCGCGGCTGACCCTTGTCGTCCAGGTACATGTCGTGGGTCGCGGCGCCGGGCGCAACTTCCCGCGCATCAACGAAAATCTGCCGCCCGTTCTTCGCTTCGTGCAGCAACCAGAACGCACCGCCGCCCAATCCCGAAGCAAAGGGCTCGACCACGGCCAGCGCCGCGCTGATCGCCACTGCAGCGTCGAATGCATTGCCGCCGGCGGCCAGGATGTCCTCCCCCGCCTTGGTCGCCAGGGGGTGCGCCGTCGCAATCCCGGCCTGGTCCGGCCCACGCGCCGGCTTGGCGGCCGCCGGGAACGCGACGACCAGGGCGACGACGAGCAGACAGGAGCGGTGCAGGAGTTGCGTCATGGAATCACCATCAGGGCGCGCGTTCAGCGCGCTTGCGTGCGAGTGCCGCGGCGACAGCGGGGGGCACAAACGGGGATATGTCCCCGCCGAGCACGCCGATTTCGCGCACAAAGGTTGAAGAGACGAAAGTGTATTCCTCAGCCGGGGTGAGAAAGATTGTTTCCACTTCCGACTGCAGGTGACGGTTCATGGTGGCCAGCTGGAACTCGTACTCAAAATCAGAAACGGCACGTAGCCCGCGGATGATCACGCCGAGGCCGTGCTCGCGAACGTAGTCGACCGTCAGTCCATAATAGCCGTCCACGGAAATGTTCCCGACGTCGCCAAGTGCGGAGCGCGCCATCGTGATGCGTTCTTCGACCGTGAACATCGGCGTCTTGTTGGGGCTGGCTGCCACAGCCACGACCACGCGATCGAAGAGCCGGGCTGCCCGGCGCACGAGGTCGAGGTGGCCGTTGGTAATGGGGTCGAACGTTCCCGGGTACATGGCGCCGATGCCCATGATCACGAACTCCTGATGGTAGCCAGCGCAAAACGGACGTCGCCGGCCTGGGATTCGCGGTGCAGGTGCCAGCCCTCGGGCAGCACCGGCAGCGACTGGCTGCGGCTCGTTTCCAGATAAACCGTGGCCTGCTCGGCGAGCCAGCCACGCGCCAGAAGTGTACACAAATCGGCCAGGTTGTTTGCTGCGTAGGGCGGATCGAGAAACACCAGGCCAAAGGTCGAAAGCGGCGGCTTGCCCAGCCAGCGCTCGGCATCCGTCGTCAGCACACGATCCGTCGATCCGTCCCGGCTCCCCGTTCCCGGATCGTTCAAGCGCTGCAGCGTTGCCTCGATTGCGGCGGCGGCACCCGCGTCTCGCTCGACGAACCAGCTCTCGGCCGCACCACGCGACAGGGCCTCGAGCCCCAGCACGCCCGTGCCGGCGTACAGGTCCAGGCAGCGTACGCCTGGCAGCACGGGCATGAGCCAGTTAAACAGCGTCTCGCGCACGCGGTCTGGCGTGGGACGCAATTCGGCACCGTCGACGACGTCTATGCGCCGGCCGCGCCAGCGGCCACCGATGATGCGGACGCTACCGGGCGTTCCGCTACGGCGTGGGGAGGGTTGTCTGCGACGCATTGCCAAAGTTTAGCTAACATGCCCGCATGCCAACGGAAACCAATGCCGGGACCCGCTCCCGGCCGGGCTTTTTCGCCCGCCTGAAGGAGCGCCTGCTGGGGTCGGATGTCGAGCCGGATGCCGTGCCGGCCCTCGAACCGGGGCTTCCTGCCCCGACAATGTCGCCGTCACCGCCGCCGGCACGGTCCCGGCTCGGGTCCGCGCTGGACTGGATGGTGGGCAGGGAACTCGACGACCAGACCGCCGAAGAGCTCGAGAATCACTTGCTCAGCGCCGACGTAAACCTGGCAACGGCGACGGACATTATTCGCCGGGTTAAGAAGAAGGCTGGCGGCCGGAACGTCACGACGATCGCGGACGCGCGCCACGTGCTTGCCGAAGCACTTGCCGAGATTCTGGCGCCGCTGGCCCGGCCGCTGGTGATCCCCTCCGACAGCCCCCGGCCGTTTGTGATCCTGATGGTGGGCGTCAACGGCGCCGGCAAGACCACGACGATTGGCAAGCTGGCCCGGCGGTTCAAGGACGATGGGTTGCGCGTAATGCTGGCCGCTGGCGACACCTACCGGGCGGCAGCGATTGAGCAGCTACAGATCTGGGGTCAACGCAACGACGTGCCGGTGATCGCCCAACAAACGGGCGCTGACCCGGCAGCCGTGGTCTACGACGCGATCGAGGCGGCCCGGGCGCGGGGTTGCGACGTTTTACTCGCCGACACCGCCGGCCGCCTCCAGAACAAGGCTCACCTCATGCAGGAACTGCAAAAGGTCGTGCGCGTGATCCGCCGCCTGGACCCCACGGCTCCCCACGAAACAATGATCGTGCTTGATGCAAGTCTGGGCCAGAATGCTGTCACACAGGCAAAACAGTTTCACGAAGCCATTGGCATCACCGGCATCACCATGACCAAGCTCGACGCGGGCGGCAAGGGCGGAGTGCTGCTGACTCTGGCCAGCGAACTTCCCGTGCCGGTGCGCTTCATCGGCATCGGCGAGCAGGCCGCCGACATGGACGTGTTCGATGCCGGCGAATTCGCCGCCGCCCTCACTGGAACCACGCCGCCGGCGCAATGATCCGCTTCACCAACGTCACCAAACGCTACGACGGGGCCCGCGAGGCGCTCAAGGGCGTGTCCCTGGAAGTGGCTGATGGCGAGCTGGTTTTTCTCACCGGCCGCTCGGGCGCCGGGAAGAGCACGGTACTGAAACTCATTGCGCTGATCGAGCACCCTACCCGCGGCACGGTAACCGTGGGCGGACGCAACTTAAGCAAGTTGAAGAACAGGGAGATTCCGGCTCACCGGCGGCAGATCGGCATGGTCTTCCAGGACAACAAGCTCCTGAATGATCGCAGCGCCTTCGAAAACGTGGCATTACCGTTGATCATCAATGGCACGGGCGAGCGCGAGATCGGCCGGCGGGTACGCGCGTCACTGGATCAGGTCGGTCTGCTCGACCGTGAACGCTACCCGCCGCGATCCCTGTCCGCCGGTGAGCAACAGCGCCTCGGCATCGCACGCGCCATCGTCAACAGGCCGAAAGTCCTGATCGCGGACGAACCCACGGGGAACCTCGATTCGGACCTGGCGCTGGAGGTGATGACCCTGTTCAAGCGGCTCCACGAAGTGGGAACCACCATGGTGATAGCCACTCACGACCTGCAACTCGTCGAGCACTTCGGCAGCCGCCAGATCACCCTCACCGGGGGTCAGATTTTATGAACCTGTCCAACTGGCTTACGCGGCATGCCCAAAACGCAATCGGCGCGCTCGGCACACTGTCGCGCAATCCCGTGGCCACGACCCTGACTGTCACCGTGATTGGCATTGCACTGGCGTTGCCCGCGGCGCTGGGAGTGCTGGTGCAGTCGGGCCGTTCACTGGCCGGCGGCTGGGCCGATGTTCGCGATTTCTCGGTGTACCTGGCCCCCGGCGTCGGGCTGGACCGCGCGGCGGCACTGGCCGACGAGCTGCGCAGCAAAACTGGTGTTGAAGCGGTGCGGTTGATCGCGGCCGACGCGGCCGTGGCTGAACTGAGCAAGGATCCGGGCTTCGCCGGGGCCCTGGCAGCGCTGGATTCAAATCCCCTGCCACACACCCTGGTGGTCCGGCCGCGCGCCGAAACCGACCGCGCAGCCCTGGAAAAACTGGCGGCGGAGGTCGGGCAGGCCCCCGACGTTGACCTGGTGAAGGTCGACCTGCAGTGGGTAGAACGACTGAACGCCGCACTCGACTTCCTGCGCCGGCTCGGGCTCATCACCGGCGGCCTCCTGATCGCCACGGTCGTGATTGTCGTTGGCAATACCATTCGCCTGGATATCCAGAATCGCTCGGCGGAGATCGAGGTGGCCAAATTACTGGGCGCCACAGATGCGTTTGTACGCCGGCCCTTCCTGTATCTCGGGCTCTGGTACGGCGTGCTCGGCGGGCTGGTGGCGATGCTGATCCTGCTGGTCGGGCTCTGGGCACTGGGCGGCCCGATAAGCCGGTTGGCAGGACTCTACGGCAGCAGTTTCGAGTTGGGCGGGGCCAGCGGCGGCAGTGTGCTGGCGGTGCTGGCGGGCGGCGTTGCGGCCGGCTGGGGCGGGGCGTGGACGGCGGTGTCACGCCATCTTGCTGCAATACAGCCTCAGGTGGGTTAGGCCTCCGGCGGAACACGACCTGCTCTTAGCACTCTAAGGAGTCGAGTGCTAAGATGCTGCCAGGAGGTCGATCAATGACTGATGCCACTGCGCTAACCCTCAATTCGCCGTCGACGGCCCGTGAGCTGGCTCTGGCCGGACCGCTCGGCAGTCTGGACGCCTATATCCAGGCCGTCGGCCAGGTCCCGATGCTGAGCCGGGCCGACGAGGCCGAACTCGCCCGCCGACTGCGCGACGACGGCGATCTTGGCGCGGCCCGTGAGCTGGTGCTGTCCCAACTCCGCTTTGTCGTGCACATCGCCCGGGGCTACTTAGGCTACGGCCTGCCACTCGGCGACCTGGTGCAGGAGGGCAACGTGGGCCTGATGAAGGCCGTCAAACGTTTTGACCCTGACGTGGGCGTGCGCCTGGTCTCCTTTGCGGTGCACTGGATCCGGGCCGAAATTCACGAGTACGTGTTACGCAACTGGCGACTGGTGAAGATCGCCACCACCAAGGCCCAGCGCAAGCTGTTTTTCAACCTGCGTCGCGCCAAGAAACACCTCGGCTGGCTCTCCAGCGCCGAGCGCGAATTGATCGCGCAAGACCTGGGCGTCACGGCACGGGAAGTCGGCGAAATGGAGCAACGGTTGTCCGGTCAGGATGTGACCTTCGACCCGGTGCCCGACGCGGACGACGAGTCCACCTACGCACCGGCGATGTACCTGGCTGCTGAAGGCAGCGACCCGGCCGACGCTTTCGAGGCCAATGACTGGCGGGAACAGGGTGCGCAGCGCCTGCACGAGGCGCTCGATGGGCTGGACCCCCGCAGCCGGGAGATCCTTGAGGCTCGCTGGCTGGCGGAAAAGAAAACGACGCTGCAGGTGCTGGCGAAACGTCATGGCGTGTCGGCCGAGCGTATCCGTCAGATCGAGCAGAACGCGCTGAAAACCCTTCGCGCCGCCGTATAAGAAAGCAAAAAGGTACCGGACCTTAGTTATTTAGTTATTGTGTTGCTTGGCAATAACTAAATAACTAAGGTCCGGTACCTTCGGCTACCTTCGGCCTACTGAGTGACCGGCAACAACGTGATTTCCACGCGCCGGTTTTGCTGGCGACCTTCAGTCGTGTCGTTGTTGCCAATCGGCCGGGTCTCGCCGTAACCGATCGTAATCAGGCGCTGGCCGTCTATCCCCTGGGCCCCGAGGTAACCACTCACACTGCTGGCCCTGCGTTGGGACAACGTCATGTTCTTGTCGTCCGCACCGGTGCTATCAGCATGCCCGGCCACTTCGACGATCGTCTTGTCGAATTCCTTCAGGACGATCGCCACGGAAGTCAGCACCTGGTAGAAGTTCGCGTTGATGTCCGAGCTGTTGGTCTGAAATGTGACATTGCCCGGCATGTTCAGGATGATGTTATCGCCGCTGCGCGTGACGCTGACGCCCGTGCCCTGAAGCTGGGCGCGAAGCTTGGCTTCCTGCCGGTCCATGTAGTTACCCACCGCGCCACCGGCAAGTCCGCCAGCCGCGCCGAGGAGCAACGCCCTCTTTTTCCGTTCAGACGAGCTGTCGCCCGTGATCAGCCCGACCGCCACACCCACCCCGGCGCCGATAGCAGCGCCCTTGGTGGTTTTGCTCACTTCCTTCTCGCCCGTGTACGGGTCGTAGGTCATGCAGCCGGCCACCAGCACGCTGGTGCCGAGCACCAGGCCAGCCGTTCGAAAAATTGATTGATTGCTCATCTTTAATACCCCAAAACATTGTGCTCAAAACCCAGTGCTTTATGGCAGAACCAGCCCCCGCCAGCAACGCTGGAAACGGGGCCAGGCCGCATTTTCGGAAGAAATGAGGCATGGCCCCGCTTCCAGCAAGACTTGCCGCGAGGCCGTGAACGGCGTATGAATTTCCGCGTGACAAACCAGGCAGCGCAATTGCTGGCCGAGTATTCGGCAGACCATCAGAACCTGTTTAACCGGCTGATGCACAGCATTTGTGTGCCGCTGATCGCGATCGCGCTCATTGGCCTTTTGTGGGCTATTCCTGTCCCGGGCACGTGGTCTTTAGCATCGACATGGATCAATTTTGGCACGGCCGCGCTGATCATCCTCAATGTGTATTACCTGCGCCTTGCCCCGCGACTGGGCCTCGGCATGGTCGTGGCGGCCCTGTTGGTGGCGCCGCTGCTGGCCTTCGCAGCCGGACTTCCGGTGCCGCTGTGGCTGACGGCCCTGGTCGTGTTCACCGTCGGCTGGATCGGCCAGTTCATCGGCCACTACGTCGAGGGCCGGCGCCCGTCCTTCTTTCGCGACCTGCGCTTCCTGCTCATTGGTCCGCTCTGGGTGCTGGCAAAGTTCTACGCCGTCCTCGGCATTCGCGCCTGATTGACGAAAGACCCCTACAGTAACCGGGCGATCTGGGCGATTGCCCTGCCGATGATCGTGTCGTCGGTGTCGGTGCCACTCGTCGGTATCGTTGGCACCGGCGTACTCGGCCACCTCGATGACTCTGTCTACCTGGCGTCAGTCGCTGCTGCTGCACAAGTCTTCAGCATCCTGTTCGTCGGTTTCAACTTCCTGCGCATGGGAACCACGGGCATTACGGCCCAGGCCCATGGGTCCGGTGTGCACAACCCCAACGCCAGCACGGCGATCCGCCAGTCACTCGGCGAAGCGATCATTGTCGCGCTTGTGCTCGGCGCATTCGTCGTGATCGTGCAGGCGCCAATCAGGAATGCGGCGTTCGGCCTCATCAGCGCAGAACCCGAAGTCACGCGCTATGCCCAACAATATTTCGATATCCGGGTGTGGAGCGCCCCCGCCACGCTCTTTAACTACGCTGCGCTTGGCTGGCTGCTCGGTATGCAGAACGCCCGGGGTCCGCTGGCCATCACCCTGGTGATCAACCTCAGCAACGTTGCCCTGGACCTCTGGTTCGTGCTCGGCCTCGGCCTGAAAGTGCGTGGCGTGGCGACCGGCGCTCTGCTGGCTGAACTGGCCGGCGCAGCGGTGGCCGTGTGGCTGCTGCGGCAGGAACTGCAGAAATATCCCGGCAGCTGGGCCGGGACGCGCCTTAAGGATCTGCGGTCCTATCGTGCGTTGCTGAAGATCAACGGCAACCTGTTCATCCGCACCCTGGCGCTGATGTTCACTTTCGGCTTCATGACGGTCCAGGGCGCGCGTATGGGCAGCGTGTTCCTTGCCAGCAACGCGCTGCTGCTGAACTTCCAGTGGCTCACCTCCTACGCGCTCGACGGTCTCGCCAACGCCGCCGAAGCGCTCGTGGGCAAGGCCGTCGGGGCCCGTAATCGCGAAGGCATGCTGCGCGCCGTCCGCCGAACGCTGGCCTGGTCGCTTTGCTTCGGCGCGATTTTCAGCCTGGCTTTCTGGGTGGGAGGGCCAGCCACCATCCGGATACTGACCAGCCTGCCAGACATTCGCGAGACGGCGATGGAATACCTGCCGTGGGTCATCGTCTTGCCAATGATCTCGGTGTGGAGTTTCTTTTACGATGGCGTCTACGTGGGCGCGACACTTAGCCGCGAGATGCGCGTGATCATGACGTCGGCCACCGCGCTCGTCTTTCTGCCCGTCTGGTTCCTCACGCAGGACCTGGGCAATCACGGCCTGTGGCTCGCCTTTACGGCGTTCATGGCCCTGCGCGGACTCGGTATGCACCTCTGGTTCAATCGATTGAAGGAAACCCTGGCAAATGGCCAAGCCCCCTGACCCGGCCGCAAAGAATCCCTGGCAGACGCTCTCCACGGAACTTGAATTCGAGAACGCGTGGTTCGTCATCACGACCCACGACACTGTGGCGCCTGATGGCAGCCGCCCGCGCTACGGCAAGATCAGCTTCAAGAATCGCGCCGTCGCCGTCATTCCGCTGGATACCGATCAGCACACCTGGCTCGTCGGTCAGTGGCGCTTTCCGCTCGGCGAGTACTCCTGGGAGCTGCCGATGGGCGGCGCGCCCCGCGACGAGAGCCCGGAATCGGCCGCCCTGCGGGAGCTGAAGGAAGAAACCGGCCTGCGCGCAACGCACCTCCGGCAAATCCTGAAAGTTCACACCTCGAACTCGGTCACCGACGAGGAAGGCTACGTGTTCCTGGCCGAGGGCCTGACAGCCGGCTTACCCGAGTTCGACGAGACCGAGCAGCTCCAGATCCGGCGTGTGCCGTTCACGGAAGCACTGGCGATGGCCATGGACGGGCGCATCACGGACGTCATCAGCGTGGCCGGCATTCTGGCGCTTGCCCGCCAATTGAACGTGTAGGAGCGGCTTCAGCCGCGACAACACCCGGTCCCGGCGTAGAATGTATCAATGGCGACCAGATCAAAACGCGGCAGTGCGGCCGCCAAGGTAGTGGCAATCGGAATCCGGACGATGGGCAGCAAGCCAGTCGTGGGCGTGGTCATGGGCTCCGACTCGGATTGGCCCACGCTCAAGGCCGCGGCCGAAATTCTTCGGGAATTCGGCGTGCCCTTCGAAAAGCGGGTGGTCTCTGCGCACCGCACTCCCGAACTCATGTTCGAATACGCCGAAACTGCCAGGGACCGCGGCCTGAAGCTGATCATCGCGGGCGCCGGAGGGGCCGCCCACCTGCCCGGCATGCTGGCGGCGAAGACCACCCTGCCCGTGCTCGGTGTGCCGGTGCAGTCCAAGGCTCTGGCAGGCCATGACTCGCTGCTCTCCATCGTGCAGATGCCGAAAGGTGTGCCGGTAGCCACCTTTGCCATCGGCGAGGCCGGCGCGGCCAACGCGGCGCTGTTTGCCGTCGCGGTACTCGCTGGTGAGGACGAGGCGCTGATGCGCAAGCTCGCTGCTTTTCGCAAGCGGCAGGCGAAGGCCGTCATGGCCATGAAGCTCGTCGACTGAATGCCCGCCGCCGCGAGCGACTTACCGACGACGACGATTCAAGCCCCCGCCACCCTGGGATTGCTGGGTGGCGGTCAGCTTGGACGGTTCTTCGTACAGGCGGCTCAAAAACTGGGCTACCGCGTGCAGGTTCTGGACCCTGACCCCGCCAGTCCGGCCGGCCAGGTCGCCGACCGACACCTCGCGGCCGCCTACGACGACCAGGCCGCGCTTGATGAGCTCGCCGCCAACTGTGCGGCTGTGACCACCGAGTTCGAGAACGTCCCCGCCCCCACCCTGGAGTACCTGGCCCGCTCGGTGCGCGTGCGGCCGTCGGCTGCAGCGGTGTCAGTTTGCCAGGACCGTATCGTCGAGAAATCCTTCCTGCGCGACCACCACCTGCCGCACGGACCGTTTGCAGTTATCCGCACGGAGCAGGACCTCGCAGCGGCGCCGCCGGCCTTGTTCCCCGGCGTCTTGAAAGTCGCCCGCTTCGGTTATGACGGCAAGGGCCAGTTCCGGGTCGCCACAGGCGACGAAGCGCTGGACGCCTTTCGAAAGGTCGGCGGCAAGGCCTGCGTGCTCGAAGCACTGTTGCCGCTGGACTGCGAGGTGTCAGTGGTCCTGGCGCGGGACGCGAACGGCGCCGCCGAATGCTTTCCCGTCGCCGAAAACAGCCACACGCACGGCATCCTTGATATGTCGATTGTGCCGGCCCGCATCAGCCCGGCGCTCGCGAAATTCGCTCGGGAGTGCGCGCTCCGCATCGCGACGGCCCTGGATTTCATTGGCACGCTTGGCGTTGAGTTTTTTATCAGTCAGGGCGAACTGTACGTCAACGAGATGGCGCCCCGCCCCCATAACAGCGGCCACTACACCCTCGATGCCACCAACATCAGTCAGTACGAGCAGCAGGTGCGGGCGCTGTGCGGACTGCCGCTCGGCAGTCCGGCGCTGCTCCGTCCGGCCGTGATGGTGAACCTGCTGGGCGACCTGTGGTCTGACGGCGAACCAAAGTGGTCCCGTCTGCTCGAACGTCCGAACCTGCGGCTGCACCTTTATGGCAAGCACGAAGCACGGCCCGGTCGAAAAATGGGACACTTCACCGTGCTGGGCCCCCGGTTGTCCGACGTGGTAACCGCGGCATTCGAGGCCCGGTCAGCCATCGGCATCCGCGACTGAAGGAAGCAGCATCAAGATGAGAACATTCATTTTCGCCGCCCTGTTGCTGGGCACTGCCGCCACGGCGGCGGACGGCCCCAACCTGCGGGTCGTCGCGACCAACATCAAGTCTGACGAGGGCAAGCTTTACGTCTGGGTCTACGACAAAAAGGACGACTGGCTGAGCAGCCGCTACCGCACACAGAAAAGCGTCGAGGTGGCGGGCAACCGGGCCGGCGACCGGATAACCGTCGAATTGCTCCTGCCGGCCGGCGAGTACGCCTTGTCGGTTTTCCAGGACGTGGACGACAACGGCAAGCTGGAACGCAACTTCATCGGCATGCCGAAGGAACCGGCCGGACTCTCCAACAACCTCCGACCCCGCTTTGGCCCACCGAAGTACAAGGATGCGGCCTTCACCGTGACAGTGGGCGCGGTCACCGAGCAGAAGATTGCTCTCCAGTAGGAGCGCCTTCAGGCGCGATCAATGCTGGTCGCGCCTGAAGGCGCTCCTACTGGCGCGACCAGCATTGATCGCGCCTGAAGGCGCTCCTACACTTCATTCATGATCGATCCTGACATCCGCCGCGTTCTCGACTTCTGGTTCCAGCCCGGGACCATGGACCAGCCCACGATCGACAGTCGCATGGACCGCTGGTTCACCACCGACGCGGTAACCGACACGGTAATCCGAACCGAGTTCGGACCGATGGTGGCAAAGGCGTCGAAAGGTCTCCTGGACGGCTGGGTCGCCACTCCCGAGGGCCGGCTCGCGCTCATCCTGCTACTGGACCAGTTCCGCCGGCACATCTACCGGGGCACGCGGCAAGCGTTTTCCCGTGATCCGATCGCGCTGAAGTTGTGCGTCGAGGGTGCCATGAAGGGCGAATACAAGACTCTGACTCCGTTCCAGCAAGCGTTTTTCTTCATGCCGCTGCAACACTCGGAATCTCTCAAGATCCAGGAACGCTCCGCGAAAATCTACGGAGGAATGGTCAACGGCGTGTCGGCAACGTTGAAGGCCACCTTTGCCACCTTCGCCCAGTTCGCGGACCTGCACCACGACATCATCGAGTCGTTCGGGCGCTTCCCCCATCGCAACAAGGTCCTCGACCGTCCCAACACGGCCGAGGAAGCGGAGTACCTGGATTCCGGCAGCCCCGCGTTCGGCCAGTAATCCACTGGCGTAATTACAGGAGCGCTTACCCATGCACTACAACCCTCCGCGGCGGGTCGCGATCATTGGCGGCCGGCGCATTCCTTTTTGCCGCGCCAATACCAACTACGTAGACCAGTCGAATCAGGAGCTGATGACGACAGCACTGCAGGCTCTCGTGGATGCCTTCCGCTTAAGCGGCGAGCGGCTCGGCGACGTGTCGCTCGGCGCCGTGATGAAGCACTCGCGGGACTGGAACCTGGCGCGGGAGTGTGTGCTCGGCACCACCCTTGCCCCGGAGACTCCCGCCTTCGACCTGCAGCGGGCCTGCGGCACCAGCCTCGAAGCCGCCATTCTGATCGGCAACAAGATCGCGCTCGGCCAGATCGACTCCGGGATCGCCGCCGGGACCGACACGATCAGCGACGTGCCGATTGTCTATCCGGACGAATACGCCAACGTTCTGCTCGCCAGCGCCCGCGGTCGAAGCTTCGGCGCGCGGCTGAAGCCCTGGCTCAAGTTACGCCCTGCGATGTTCAAGCCGGTGGCACCGGGTGTGAACGAACCGCGCACCAGGCTCTCGATGGGCGAAAGCACAGAAATCACCGCGAAGCAGTGGAACATCTCGCGCGCCGACCAGGACCAGCTCGCACTCGAGAGTCACCAGAAAGCGGCGAAGGCCTACGACGAAGGCTTTTACAAGGATCTCGTCGTGCCCTTCAGGGGAGCGAAGGAAGACAACAACATCCGGCGCGATTCCTCGCTGGAGCGGCTGGCGAGACTCAAGCCGGTATTCGATCGCGGTCCCGGCGGCACGATGACAGCAGGCAACAGCACACCACTCACCGACGGCGCGTCGGCGGTGCTGCTGGCGTCGGAGGACTGGGCAAAAACGCATAACCTGCCGGTGCAGGCGTATCTCCGCTACGGCAAGGTGGCAGCCGTGGATTTCGTGAAGAAGGAAGGGCTGCTACTGGCACCGGCCTACGCCGTGTCGGCGATGCTCACAGACGCGGGCCTGGGACTACAGGACTTCGACTTCTACGAGGTTCACGAAGCCTTCGCCGCACAGACGCTGGCCACGCTCAAGGCCTGGGAGTCACCGGAGTTCTGTCGCGACAAGCTGGGGCGCAATCAGCCGCTAGGCCGCATCGACCGCTCGAAGATGAACGTTAAGGGCGGAAGTATTGCCATCGGGCACCCCTTCGCGGCAACCGGGGCGCGGGTTGTCGGGTCACTCGCCAAGATCCTCGAGCAGAAGGGCTCGGGCCGCGGACTGGTGTCGGTCTGCACAGCCGGCGGGATGGGGGTTACGGCAATCATCGAGCGGTAGCCCGCCGGCCGTTGCCACCAATAGCTTTCAATCGACTGCAGGCTTATCGTACTTGCGCCAGCCAGAATCTGGCTCAACCGGCCAATAAATAAGAATTCACAGCGGTGACCAACCCACCATGCAGTCGTTACTTGAAGAGGCGGTAAGGCGCCATTTTGCCGTCCCGGACCAGGAGGCGGCCACGATGATCCTCGGGGTACTTGAGCCCGTGGTCTGCAAGGGAGGGGCCTGGCTCTTCCGCCAGGGCGACGAGGGCGATGCGCTGTACCTTCTGGCCCGCGGGCTGCTGCAGACCTGGATGGCCTCTTCCGAGCCGGGCGACGGTGGCCAGCGAATGATCGCCGAGATCGCGCCCGGGGAAATCGTTGGCGAGATCGGCATGCTGGCCGGCGGCAAGCGTTCTGCCGGTATCCGGGCCGTGCGCGACAGCCTGCTCCTGCGTATGGATGCGGCAGCTTTCGACAAGCTGGGTCGGCAACGGCCCGAACTCATTCGGCACATTGCAGGCGGCATTGCCGCCCGCTTGCGTGACCGCACGGCAGGCCCGGCTCCGGTCCGCCGGCTGGTCCGGACGATCGCCGTGCTGCCTCTCGACGGCGCCGCCACCGGCGATGCCCTGGTGCCGCGCCTGATCGCAGAACTGGGCCTAGAGGGATCGACACTGCTCCTGACAGCAGCGCGGATGCGCGAACTGGGCGCCCCAGGCATGGCCTCAGGTCCAAACCAGCAGATGTCTCCCGCGCTCATCGACTGGCTCGGCGATCAGGAAGACCGACACCGCTTCGTACTCTACGTGGCCGATGCGGACGATCTCGCCTGGTCGGATCTCGCCTTGCGCCATGCCGACCTCATTCTCCTGGTCGCCAATGCCGCCTCCGATCCCGGGCAGCGGGCTTGGGAAAATACACTGCTGGACCCCACCGACGGGCCGGTTGCGCGGCGCGCACTGGTCCTCACGCACGACGGGGTGCCGGAACTCCTGTCCGGGACCGCGGCCTGGCTGAAGGCGCGGAGCGTGGATTTTCACCTCCACCTGCGGGCCGGAGTGCCCGGCGATTTTGCCCGGCTGACGAGGATCCTCACCGGCAAGGCGCTCGGCCTGGTGCTCGGCGGTGGCGCCGCCCGGGGCTTTGCCCATTTGGGCGTTTATCGTGCCCTCATCGAGGCGAGAATCCCGATCGACTGGGTCGGCGGGTCAAGCATTGGCGCCGTGTTCGCTGCTGCCATCGCGCAAGGCGGGCCATTGGACGACCAACTGGCCGCCGCACGACACGCCTTTATCGAGGGCAAGCCGTTCAGCGATATCACCATCCCCGTGCTGTCCCTTCTCCGGGGCAGGCGCATGCAGAAGTTGATCGACACCTACCTGACAGGCGATATCGAGGACCTCCCGCTGCCTTTCTTCTGCACCTCGAGCAACCTCGGCCAGGGAATATTGCACGTGCACGAGCGTGGCCCGCTCGGATTGGCGGTTCGGGCCAGCGCCTCCCTGCCGGGAGTGTTTCCGCCAGCGGTGGTCGACGGGCAACTGGTCATCGACGGCGGAATTCTCGACAACCTGCCCGTCGATATCATGCGCCGCCGCGCGGTCAGCCGGGTGATTGCGGTGGACGTAACCTCCCGCAACAACTACGCGGTGAACTACGAAGCCCTACCATCATCCTGGGCAATCCTGGCGGGACGGCTCCTGCCATTTGCCAGGCGCTACCGCGTGCCAAGCTTCATGTCACTGGTACTCAAGGCCACTGAGATTGGCACAATGGCTCAGGTGCGCGCGGCCGGCCAGCGTGCCGACCTCCTGCTGCGGCCGCCCGTGTCACGCTTCAGCCTGACTGATGTGCGGTCCTTCGACGAAATAGTGAGGGTTGGCTACGAACACTCGCAGCAGGCAATTGCCGACTGGCAAGCGAGCCAGGCGGAAGAGTGAACACAGTGAGGGAAAGAACGCGATGCAATTCTTGAGTTGGCTGGGCGACCCAGGCTCGAAGCGGGGGCGGGCCGCACCGTTCTTGACGATTGCCGTGGCGGCCGCGATCACCGCTGCTATCACCGTACTGGCGAGCGCGCTGGCCGCCCCGGCGGATAATTCGCCGCCGGCGACGACAACGGGAACTGGAACGGCGGACAAGATGCAGGGTGTCGCCGCTCGCGGCAGGCTGGAGCCGCAGGGCGGAATAATCCGGCTCGGGGCTCCCTCCACGCCCGACGCCGTTTCGGGTGGCGCCGTGGCGAAGCTGCACGTGGACTTTGGCGATGATGTCACGGCGGGCCAGCTCCTCGCCGAAATCGATACCGGCGCCGTCGTCACAGCGCGCCTGGCCGAGGCAAAGGCTGATCACGAGACCGCGCGTCGAGAGGCACTGGCAACAGCCAGTCTCGCAGACGAGTCTTGCGTGCTCGCCGAAGTAGCAAGCCGGCAGGCGCGGCGAAAGACCGAATTGCTGGGCCGCGGGCTGGCCTCCAGTGAGGAAACCGAGCTCGCGAAGGGCGACGCTGATGCAGGCGCAGCCTCCTGCGCGGCGCGGCGGGCCGTCGCCCGCGTCTCCGAATCGGCCATTGCCTCCGCGCAGGCCCGCGTAGCCCGCTATCAGGCTGAGCTCGAGCGCTCCTTCATCCGCGCGCCATTCGCCGGGCGCGTGCTCGACGTCCACGCCCGCCCGGGCGAGATCGTCGGTCTCGACGGGGTGCTTGAGCTGGGCCGGGTCGGCTCGATGTACGCGATTGCCGAAGTCTACGAAACCGACGTCCGCAACCTGCGCAGCGGCATGCGGGCCCGGGTCACCAGCAACGCGCTTGCCGGAGATCTCAGCGGCACCGTGGAGCGGATCCGGCCGAAGGTGCAGAAGATGGATGAGATCGGCACTGATCCCGCTGCCCGCAAGGATGCCCGGATCGTCGAGGTCGAAATCAGGCTGGACGACTCGAAGGCCGCCGCGAACCTGACGAACCTGCAGGTCGACATCGAAATCGGTCGTTGACCCCATGGTGAAGCACTTGCCATCCGCTCCGCTCGGCTGGCGCCAGCTGCGACACCTGCCATTGCGGCTGGCCGTGGCAATTGCCGGCATCGCCTTCGCCGTGCTGCTGATCATGATGCAGCTTGTATTCCGGTCGGCCCTGTTCGAGAGCACCCTGCGCTATCACGAGCGCTTCCGGTACGACATCGCCCTGTTCAGTCCGGACAGCGTGTTCATCGTGCGCCCTGCCTCGTTCTCCATTCGCCGGCTGTACCAGGCGCTGGGGCTGGACGAGGTCCTGGACATCAGTCCCGTCTACATCGCTCCGGCCGTGTGGAAGAACCCGTGGAACAGCGAGAGGCGCAGCATCAATGCGATCGGCCTTAACCCGAACGACGACATCCTCGATACCCCGGGCTTCGCGAAGGGCCGGCCGCTGATTGCCCGGCAGGACGTGGTGTTGTTCGACTCGGCCTCACGGCCAGAGTTTGGCCCCGTCGGCGAGCAGTTTGCGGTTGAGGGGCCGATCGTCACGGAAATAAACGACAGGGAAATGAAAATCGTCGGACTCTTCGAAGTGGGTCCGTCGTTCGGAATCGACGCCACCGTTTTGACGAGCGTCGACAACTGGCTCCGCCTGTTTCCCGAGAGGTCCCGCGACGACATCCAGCTTGGTCTGATCCGGCTCCGGCCGGGAACCGATACGCTGACGACGCGTGACCGCTTGCGCGACTACTTGCCGAAGGACGTGCTGGTGATGAGCAAGGCCGACTTCATCGCGCGCGAGACGGCGTACTGGAACAGTGCAACCCCTATCGGTTACATCTTCTCCTTCGGCGTAATAATTGGCTTCGTCGTCGGCGGGATCATCGTCTACCAGATTCTCTTTGCCGACGTCTCGGAACACCTCAACGAGTACGCAACCTTGCGGGCGATGGGCTATCGCAACCGCTTCGTCTCCGGCATCGTTCTCCAGCAGGCGGGAATTCTTGCCGTGCTTGGCTATATTCCAGGCGTACTGGCCGCTTCGTGGCTGTCCGGGCTTGCGGCGAGCGCCACCCGGTTGCCGATGCATCTCACCACGGAACGTGCACTTCTGGTCTTCGTGCTGACCCTGGTCATGTGCGGCCTGTCCGGCGTACTGGCATTGCGGAAGGTGCGCAAGCTGGATCCAGCCGAGGTCTTCTGATGAGCGGCACGCCACCGATCGTCATTGAAAACCTTAATCACTGGTTTGGCAAGGGTCCGCTGCGCCGCCAGGTCCTTTGCGACATCACGACCACGGTCCCCAAGGGCGAGATCATTATCGTCACGGGGCCTTCGGGCTCCGGCAAGACCACGATGCTGACGATCGTCGGCGCCCTGCGCTCGGCGCAGGAAGGCACCGTGCGTGTGCTCGGCCAGGAACTCCGGGGCGCGAAGAGCGGAGCGCTTGAGGGCGTACGCAAGCACATTGGCTTCATCTTTCAGCAGCACAACCTGCTGGCTGCCCTGACAGCCACCCAGAATGTCGAGCTTGGCCTGCGTGTGACCGGCAAGTTCAGCCGCATCGACCTGCGCAAGCGGGCCAATGCCATGCTCGAGGCGGTCGGCCTTGGGGAACACGCCGACAAGAAGCCGGACCAGATGTCCGGTGGCCAGCGCCAGCGCGTGGCCATCGCCCGCGCACTGGTTGGCGAACCGGCGATGTTGCTGGCGGACGAACCTACGGCCTCCCTCGATCGCGCTTCCGGTCGGGAGGTTGTGGACCGCATGCAGGCGCTGGCGAAGGAACACGGCACCACGATCCTGCTGGTCACCCACGACAATCGTATCCTCGACGTCGCTGACCGGATCCTGCACCTGGAAGATGGCCGGCTGTCCACATTCACTGACGCTGTGATCGCCAGTACGCAACACCTGATGCACACGCTGGCAGAGAGCAAGAACCGGCAGAACCTCGAGGACGTGGTCGCCGGCATGGACGAGCCGACCTTCCGCCGGATGCTCGAGGATCTCACCCGGGAGTCGCAGCAATTCCTGCAGGCGATAAGCCGGGCCGAAGATCAGGCGTACCGAAGCATGCTCGAGCAGTCGCTGCGCGTGTTCACCCGCCGGGTCGGGGAGCTGCTGGATGCGGAGCGCGCCTCCTTGTTCCTGGTGGACCGGGAACAACAGCAGCTGGTGCTGCAGGTGTCGCAGGATGCTGCGCAAGCCGGCACGATCAGGATTCCGCTTGCCAGCGGCATCGCCGGCGCTGCGGCAACGACTGGCAGGGCAGTACGGGTGGCGGACGCCTATGCAGACCCGCGTTTCAATCCGGAAGTGGACCGTACGACGAACTTTCGGACACGTTCTGTGCTCTGTCTGCCCGTGCACGACACGAGCGGCAATGTGTTTGCGGTGACCCAGCTGCTAAATCGCCGCGACGGCCAGCCCTTCGACGAGATCGACGAGCGGCGCTTCGCCGAGTTCGCCGGTTCGCTGGGCATCCTGCTCGAATCCCTCGTCGGGATGGTGGCGGGGGCCAATGCCAAATGAGTCTGTCGCCGGACCGGTGATGCGGGTGACTGGCCTGCGTCGGCATATTCCTGAATTGGCGATCGAGTGGCAGCTCGATACGCCGGACCGGCTGTGGCAGACGGTCGACGGCACGCTCTGTTTCGCAGATATTTCCGGCTTCACCGCGCTGGCCGAGCGCCTCGCGCAGCAGGGCCGCATCGGCGGTGAGGAACTTATCGAGACCCTGAGCCGGGTCTTCGGCGGCATGCTCGAACGGGCACGCGAACGCGATGGCATGCTGCTCAAGTTTGGCGGCGATGCGCTCCTGTTTCTCTTTCGTGGCGATGGCCATGCCGAGCGGGCCGCAAGTACCGCCGTGGAAATGCGCACCGCGCTGCGCAAGGCCAGGGAAACACCAACCTCGGTTGGCCGGCTCAAGTTGTCCATGTCGGTCGGCCTGCATTCCGGACCGATCCAGTTCTTCCTGGTCGGCTCTACACACAAAGAACTCGTTCTCGCCGGCCCGGATGCGACCATGGCCGCCCACACCGAGTCCGCCGCAAACCCCGGCGAGATAGCCGTCAGCCCGGCGACCGCCGCGCTGCTTCCCGCTTCGGCCGTGCGCAGCCGCGCCGATGGCACGCTTCTCCTGCGCTGGCGTCGGCCGCCATCACCGCCATTACCACTCGGCTCCACACGGCCAGTCGGCCCGGAGACATTGCGCCGCCTGTTCCCGGCTGCACTCGGCGACGTGCTCGAGGCCGGTCCGCCGGAGCCCGAACATCGCGTGGCTTGCATCGCCTTCATACGGTTTTCAGGCACCGACGCGCTGATGCGCGACTACGGGCCAGACGCCGTCGCCGCCGCACTGGCGGCGACGATCTCCACGGCGCAGGAGGCCTTTGCGACCGAGGAGATCACCCTGCTCACCATCGACCTCGACAGCGACGGGGGCAAGTTCTTCCTCGCTTGCGGCGTTCCGCGGGCCAGCGAGGATGACGAGGGGCGCATGCTTCGCGCATTGCGCCAGATCCTGGCCAAAGGCACGCCGCTGCCACTGCAGTTCGGCGTTAGTCGCGGTCACGTGTTTGCCGCGGAGGTGGGCGTGCCCTGGCGCGCCGCCTATTCCGCCATGGGCGACACCACGAACACAGCAGCACGTATCTGCGCCAAGGCGCCGGCAGGCGTCATCTACGCCCACCCCTCCGTTCTGGACGAATCCCGGACGCTGTTCGAAACCCAGCCTGAAGGCCCGTTCCTGTTCAAGGGCAAGAAGACACCACAAGTGGTGTACCGGGTGGGCGAGGAGACCGGCACCCGCGGACGCGAGGGACGGGAAAAACTGCCGCTGACCGGCCGGAACGATGAGTTGGCGCTGCTACAGGGCAAGGTGGCGAAGCTCATGACGGGTTCAGGGAGCGTCCTGACCCTGGAGAGCGCCATGGGCATGGGCAAGACGCGACTGCTCAGCGAAGCACTGGCGGATGTGGATCCTGCGATGCTCATCTCACTGCGTGCGGAACCCTACGGCACGAACAGCCCGTACCGGGTGTTCCGCGACCTGGTGCGGAGAATTCTGGGCGTGGAGCGCCAGGACAGTCAGGCGATGGGCGCCGCGCTCGAGCGCGGCGTGCTGCGCGCCGACGCGTCGCTGGCGCCCTGGGCGGCGTTGCTTGGCGATGTCGCGCATGTCGCGGTGGATCCTTCGCCGGAAGTCACCGCAATCGAACCGCGGTTTCGTCCCGAGCGGACCGCCACGGCGATCGTGCAGCTGCTGTCGGCTGCGCAGCCAACCCCTCTCATTGTCGACATGGACGATGCGCAGTGGGCGGATGAGGCGTCCTGCCTGCTCCTCGAGAGGCTGGCGCGGGAGTGCGCAACCCGCCCGTGGCTGCTCCTCGTCGCACGGCGGCCGGATCCGGGGGGGTTCACCCCGCAGGACGCCCCGACCATCGCACTCGAACCCCTCACGGCAGCGGCCAGCGCTGCCCTGCTGGCGGCAGCCACAGAAGCGGCACCATTACGCCCCCACGAAAGCGCGATGGTCGTCAGCCGCGCGGGCGGGAACCCGCTCTTCATAGAGGAGATCGTCTGGGCCAGCCGCGAGGCCGGCTCGCTCGAGTCATTGCCGGGCTCCCTGGAGGCGGCCATCGCGGCACAGATCGACGGGCTCGACCCCGCAGCCCGACACCTGCTGCGCTACGCCTCGGTTCTCGGCAACAGCTTCCGGCGTTCCGTGCTGGAAGGGGTCCTCAAGGCCCAGAGCGATGATACGGATATGGCGGCGCTGTCGCGGACGGAAGCCTTCCTAGACAGCGACGGCGAACACTACCTGCGCTTCCGCCGCGCACTCGTTCGTGACGCTGCCTACGAGGGCCTGACCTACCGGCTGCGCCGTCGCCTGCATAAGCTCGCAGGCGAGGTGATCGAGCGTGGGGGTGATGACGCGATGGCGAGCGCCGACATCCTGGCCCGGCACTTCTCGCTCGCGGGCGACGCGGCGCGCACCTGGCACTACGCGTGTGTAAGCGCCGATAACGCGCGGCGCGCCTATGCCAATCCCGAAGCCGCAAACCTGTACCGCATGGCGCTGGATGCCGCCCGACGCCTGCCGGAAATTGCCGCACAGGATCGAGTCCGCGTCTGGACCAGCTTAGGCGACGTCTGCATGCTCGCCGGCATGTTCGATGACTCCTACTCCGCCTACCGCAATGGCTCGCAGCTGGTCACAAGTGACCCGATAGCGCGGGCGGAGCTGCTGGGGCTTCGTGCGCGGGCTCGCGAGCGCGCAGGAGCATTCAGCCCGGCGCTGCGCGAGATTGCCGCCGGTCGGCGCCTGCTTGCAGGACACGACGAGCAGGCGGCACGCAAGACTCGCGCCAGTCTTGGCTCTCTGGCTGCCATGGTCCGCTTTGCCCAGCAGCGCTATGACGAAGCGCTGCGCCGGGCCGGGGAAGCCATTGAGGAGGCACGTGAGGCCGGTGAACAGGCGGCGCTGGCCCAGGCGCTGGTGGCCGCCGACTCCGCGCAACTCTCCCTTGGAGGCGGGAGCTCTGGCCGCATGCTTGAAGCGCTGTCGATCTACCAGTCGCTGGGTGACCTGTCGAACGAAGGCACGGTGCGCGGCAATCTGGGCTGCGAGGCTTACCTTGCCGGCCGCTGGGACGAGGCCCTTGAATGGTTCGCCGGCGACCGGAACATCTGCCAGCGGGCAGGGAATATGGTTGGAGCTGCCATCGCGGCCGCCAACATTGGCGATATCTACGTCAAGCGCGGGCAGCACGCTGAGGCCGAGCCCGTGCTGCGCGACGCGATCCGCGTGCTGCGGGCGTCCGGCTTCAACGACGGCGCGGCGTGCAGCGAGCTGCAGCTGGCCCGTGTCCTCGTCCGGCGTGACGCCTTCGATGAGGCCAACGCCATGCTCGAGCGCATCCGCACAGAGTTCATCGCGCTTGGTCAGTCGGCGAATGCGCTCGAGGCCACGCTGATAGCCGCGCTTGCGCAGATCCGGCAAGGGAAGGCCGATTCGGCGCTGGACCTGCTGGATCGAGCGGCCGCAGCGGCGGGCGAAAGCGGCGCCCTGCTGGTGCCACAAGTCGCCGAAGCGCGGGTACGGGCGCTGGCCGCGATCGGCAAGCATGCCGCGGTCGCTGCTGAAATCGAGAAAGGGCTGACTGCCGCCCGGCGGCTCGGCCTGCGCTACGAAGAAGCCATCCTCCTCGTCGCGCGCATCGACATCGCGCGCGATACCGGCGCAACAGCCAATCCGGCTGATCTCACGGAAGCGGCCCGCATACTGAAAGGCCTCGGGGCCTTGTGGGCCCCGAGGCCTTTCACGGATACGACTTGAAGGCCCGTCTTAGCGCTTGAAGATGATGTCGCCCCAGAAGGCTAGCTTCTGCCGGACCTGCATCAGTCCGGGGCCGACATACTCCTGGGTGTTGTTCAGAACGCAGGCCCAGTCCTTCTGCGGCGTTCCCGGCACGATGTCCGGGACGAAACCCGGAACGCTTAAGACTTCGGCAATCGTGGGCTCGCCGTTCCGGTCCGGTACCACCGTGCCGATACAACGCTGCGGCGTGAAGGACACCAGCACACCCGGCACGTCGGTGCTGAACTGGATGGTCGTGAGCGGCTCCGCGCCCAGCGCCGTGGACGGCTCCGGTGGGAACAGGATGTCGATGCTCGCCGCCAGCTGCTCGCCCGGATTCTTGTTGAGCTCGCAACCGTTCGTGGCTCCGGCACTGGTCCGGAACACATAACCGATGGCCGTCGTGCACGAGCCGCCAAGGCCCGTCGGGTCCACGCGGGTAACGGCGCATTGGGCCGTGCTCGTTCCGTCGCCAATCGTCGATGTGCCGGTGCCCTCGGGTACCTGGTTGCTGTTGCAGCCCAGCGCCCCGATGTCGGCCTTCGTGAGATACGCCAGCGAGTTGTTGGCGTAGGCAGCAGCGCCGAAGTCGCCACCGCCCTCCCACGAGCCCTCGCCCTGCAGCGCGATCAAGCGGAATTGCTGACCGAGCGCATTCACGATCCAGCGGCAGTTGTCCCGGGCACCCGAGTCCGGACCCGAGTCCGACGCCGCGGAGCAGTTGAAAATGCGGTCGGGGGAGTCGGGATCGGCGCTACCCTCACCCGCGACAACGCTCCCTCCAGTGCGCAGACGGAATTCCTCGGTCACGGCAGTGCCCGAGAGAATCTGCAGCAGGAATTCGGCGTTCTGCTTCACCTCGACGTCGAGTTCGAGACGATAGAACGCGTTGGCGTCGATCAAGGGCGAGGCCGAAACGTCGGCGCCGAGTCCAAACGTGACGGACTCACCTTCGGTGGCCGTGATGCGGTAGCAGGCGACCCCCTTCGAGCCGTCGTATACGCCGATGGAATCGGGGCCGAGGCCCAGGGAACCATTCCCGCCTGCCGCGACCAATACCGCCAGGGCGCTCGGTCCGCCGAGGGACAAGCCGCATTTGCCGCTGTTGGAGATGGACTGCGAAAGACCGGATGGCTCGTGGACGAACCGGCGCGGCGAGTGCAGCCCGCCCTCCGTGACGGTTTCGCCGAGCTGCAGGCGCAGGACGCCCTGGTCCGGCAAACCGAACGGCGGAATGACCTGTGCGGAGGTCTGGACTGCGAACAGCGCGAGGACGAGTGCGGCTGCTGAATTGAGAAACCTGGTGGGAAGCCTGGCGGATCCCGCGCTCGCAAGCGAAGAGCCGCGATTTATGCGTGTGAGCATTGTCGAGTTCCTTCTGTCTGGTTGTTTGTTGTTGTAAGACGACAGCTTAGTGCATTTTGTAAGTTACGTGACCAAAATTGTCAAACGCCACCGGCTTTACTTAACGTAACTTCGTCAGACACTTATGTTCAGGGGCGACACGCCCACCCGGTACCGCTATCCTCCCGGGCCATGACCCCGTTCGACCGCTTCCTCGAAACCGCCAACGCCTTCCTCTGGCAGAACACCGTCCTCTTCGTCATCCTCGCCACCGGCATCGTTTTCACGATCTGGACCCGTTTCTGCCAGTTCCGCGCGCTGACCCACGGCGTGCAGGTGATCCGTGGCAAGTACGACAGGGCCTCTGACCCCGGCGCGATCACCCACTTCCAGGCGCTGTCGGCGGCGCTGTCGGCCACGGTGGGCCTCGGCAACATCGGCGGTGTGGCCATGGCGATCAGCCTCGGCGGCCCCGGCGCGGTGTTCTGGATGTGGGTCGTCGGCTTCTTCGGCATGGCACTGAAAACCACCGAAGTGACGCTGGCCATGCTCTACCGCAACACCGACAACCCGGATAATCCCCACGGCGGCACGATGTGGGTGATCAGCAAGGCGCTGGCGGAGCACTCTCCAGGCCTCGGGCAGCTCGGCAAACTGATCGGCGGACTGTTCTGCCTGACGCTGCTGGTGATGGTGGTCACGGGCGGGAACATGTTCCAGGCCTGGAATGTCGGGAACATCACGCACAGTTACTTCGGCGTGCCGACCGTCGTTACCGGCATGGCGCTGGCGGTGGTGGTTGGACTCGTCATTATCGGCGGCATCCGGCGCATTGGCGCCGTCGCCAGCCGACTCGTGCCGTTCATGGTTCTGGTTTACCTGTGCGCCGCGGTGTACGTGCTGACGGTGCACGCCACCGAGATTCCTGCCATGTTCGCGCTGATTTTCCGCTCGGCCTTCTCGCCGGCGCAGGCCAGCGGCGCCTTCATCGGCGGCACGATGGGCTACGCCTTCATGTACGGGATGAAACGCGCGATCTTCTCCAACGAGGCGGGCCAGGGCACCTCGCCCATCGCGCACTCGGCGGCGAAAACCAATGAACCGGTGCGTGAGGCTACCGTGGCAGGCCTGGAGCCTTTCATTGACACGATCGTCGTGTGCACACTCACAGCACTCGTGATCATCGTCACGGGCACGTGGAACCGACCGCCCGAAGCCGCATTGGACGCGGACGTACACCCGGTGCTGGTCAGTCCCGGCGTGTGGACACTGCCCGAGCAGGCCGCGCCCGCACGGCTCACCGGCGAGTGGTCGGGCACGGAGAGTGTCTTTGCGGTAGTGCGCGGTGACCCGAATCCCCAGAGCGGCAATGACCTGCACAAGCTCCGCGGCAGCGTTGAGCTGGCGGATAGCGGCCCGGTGCTTCGCTGGAGCACACTCGCGAGCCGGCTGGAGCCGGACCTTAAGGATGGCGGGGTGTATGTGGTGTACGTCGGCGCCACGCTGACGGCCGTGGCCTTCGACTCGGTGCTGCCGGGGCTCGGCCGCTGGATCGTGACACTCGCCGCCTGGCTGTTCGCCATCTCGACAATGATCAGTTACAGCTACTACGCCGAGCAGGGCGTCGTGTTTCTCGGTGGCGAGCGCTGGCTCAAGCCGTTCAAGGTGCTCTACTGCGGCCTGGCCGTGGTCTCGACGCTTGGCTTTCTCAATACCGACGCGCAGCTCGACAACCTGAGCGGTCTCGGCACCGGACTCATGCTGTTCGTGAATATCCCGGTGATGTGGTTCCTCGGGCGACGGGCGATGGACGCGTACCGCGACTACATGGTGCGGCTGGACCGCGGCGACTTTCGCCCGCCAGCCTAGGCAGCAGCCACAGCGTCCGCCAGCGCCAGCGCCGCCGTCAGGCCCGGCGATTCGATACCGTAGAGATTCACCAGTCCCGGCACACCGTGGTCCGCTTCACGCTGGATCACGAAATCCGCAGCCGGTTCTCCGGGGCCACTGAGTTTCGGCCGGATGCCCGTGTAGCCTGGTTGCAGTCGTGCTTCATCAAGGTCCGGGTAGTAGCGACGGATAGCCGCAACGAACTTTTCCCGCGTGTCCGGGTTGAAGCTGTAGTCAATGGCGGTCAGCCACTGCACGTCAGGGCCGAAGCGCGCGGTACCGGCCAGATCCAGGGTGACGTGAATGCCGAGTCCACCGGCTTCGGCCACCGGGTACACGAGGCGGTTGAACGGCGACCGGCCGGACAGGGTGTAGTAGTGGCCGCGGGCCAGGTACTGCCGGGGAATGCTCGCAGTCGGGAGGCCTTCGATCGCCTGAGCCACGCGTTGTGCGTGCAGGCCGGCGGCGTTCACCAGCCGATGGCAGCGGATTGCGGGGTTCGCGCTTTCCCCGGCTGAAATCTCGAAGACCCTGCCCCGCCGACTAACGCGCGTAACAGGGCTTTTGAGAACCACCTGCCCGCGCTTCGCCTCCAGGTCGCCCTGTAGCGCGAGCAGGTACTCGTGGCTGTCGATGATGCCGGTCGACGGTGAGTGCAGCGCCCGCACGCAGCGCACGTGCGGCTCCAGTCGGGCTGCTTCGGCCTGCTCGACCCAGGACAGATCATCCACGCCGTTGGCTTGGGCCTCCGCCAGGTATTTCTCGAGGACGGGAATGTCGGCGTCGGTGGTGGCAACAATCAGCTTGCCGATCTGGCGATGGCGGATGCCCTTCGCCTCGCAGTAGCGGTAAAGCATCTGCCGGCCCGAGACGCAAAGCCGGGCTTTGAGCGAGCCGGGCTCGTAGTAGATGCCGGCGTGGATGACTTCGGAGTTGCGGCTGGTGGATTCAGTGCCGACGGCACCAGCGGCCTCGACCACGACCACCTCAAGTCCCTGGTTCGTCAGTGCCCGGCCGACCGCCAGGCCGATCACGCCAGCGCCAATGACGACAGCGTCGACGGTATCCAACGGCTATTGCGAACGACTTTTTACAAAGGAGCCGGGAGCGTCTTCGATAACCGGCAGTGTTGCATCACCTGGCTTGCGCGCCGGCACCATTTCAACGGACTGTGGCGCCAGCCACGCGTACCAGTCCGGCCACCAGCTGCCGGCATGCGGAACGGCGCCGCGCAGCCACGAATCCATCTCCCACGGTTCGTCGGGATTGCGCCAGAACTGGTATTTCTTTGCGTCTGGCGGGTTAATGACGCCGGCGATGTGCCCGGAGCCGGACAGCAAGAAGCGCACCGGCCCTGAAAAATTATGCCGGGCCTTGAACACCGAGCGAAACGGTGCGATGTGGTCTTCCTTGCAGGCCTGCAGGTACACAGGAACCATGACCTTGGTGAGATCGATCGGCACACCTGCGAGCGTGATGGCGCCGGGCTTCACCAGATTGTTGTGCAGGTACATCTGCCGCAGATAGAACAAGTGCATCCGCCGTGGCATGCGTGTGGCATCCGCGTTCCAGTGCAGAAGGTCGAAGGGTTGTGGCTCCTTGCCGAGCAGGTAGTTGCCGACGAAGAAAGACCAGATAAGGTCATTCGCCCGCAGCATATTGAAGGTGGTAAACATCGCCTGGGCTTCCAGATAGCCCTTTTCGCCCATCATCTGGTCGAGGCTGTCGAGCTGCTTCTCGTCGATGAAAACGGCGAGGTCGCCGGGTTCCGAGAAGTCCACCTGGGCCGTTAGCATCGTGGCGGTCTTGAAACGCTGGTCGTTGATACCGGCGAAGTAGCCGAGTGCCACGCCGAGCAGCGTGCCGCCGATGCAGTAGCCAAGTCCGTGCACCTGGTGTTCGCCCGTGGCGGTCTCGACCGCGTCGAGTGCCGCAACGATGCCTTCGGTCAGGTAGTTCTCAAACTCCTTGTGTGCCAGCGTTTCGTCCGGATTGACCCACGAGACGATGAACACCGTATAGCCCTGGCTGACAGCCCACCGTACCAGCGACTTCTTCTCCGTCAGGTCTAGGATGTAGTACTTGTTGATCCATGCCGGCACCATCAGGATCGGCGTGCGATGCACCTTCTCGGTGGTCGGCTCGTACTGGATCAGCTGGATCAGGTCGTTCTGGAACACCACCTTGCCGGGCGTAGTGGCCAGGTTGCGGCCCAGCTCGAAGGCATCCGGGTCGCTCATGGTCATGCGCAGCTGACCGTTGCCGCGCTCGAGATCACGCTGGAAGTTACGCAACCCCTTGCGGAGATTTTCTCCCTTGGTCTCGAATGTGGCGCGCAGAACTTCCGGATTGGTCCAGACAAAATTGCTTGGTGCGAACGCGTCGGCGAACTGGCGGGTGTAGAAGTCGACCTTCCTTGCCGTCTGCGGATCCATGTCCGCGATGGTGGACATGGTCTCCACCAGCCAGCGCGAAGTGATCAGGTAGGACTGCTTCATGTAGTCAAACAGCGGGTTCTCGCTCCAGTCCGGGTGCTTGAAGCGGCGGTCGCCCTTGTCCGGCTCCGCCACCGGGTCCATCGCCTCCCCGCCCATTGCACCGCCGACCAGCGACGACGACATCTGCTGCCACAACATCATGTGCTGCTGCCAGAGCTGCAGGTTGGCCTGGATCAGTTTCGCAGGGTCCATCGCGAGCCGTTGCGCCGCATCGCCCATGGCGGGTGCGACATTCAGGGGATCGGGATTGCCAGGGGCTTCGAGTCCCATCGCGGCGCGGGCCGTCGGCGTTTTCATCAGCTCCGCGAACATGGCTTGCGCCTTGTTGGTGAGCTCGGCGAGTTCGCGGGCGAACTCTGCGGGATCGGGCGGGGTAAGTTTGGGTTCGGCAGCGGACACAGTTGCTTCTCAGTCCTTGGTGTGGTCGTCACCCTTTCCGGGCGACGATTCGGTGGCGCCGGGGCTGGCGGATTCACTCCGTGGCGTTAATGCGTCCAGAAATGATTTCTGTAACTGGGTCCAGGCGTCCATGTTTTTCTGGGCAAGGTTCTGCATCGAACCTAAAGGTGGCATGCCCATGGTCTGCTGGATCTGCTCCTGCAAAACTTTCTGCTGGTTCATAAAGACCTTCACGCTGCGTTCCAGGTAACCGCCCATCAGTTCCTGCATCGGGTTGCCGTAGAAGCGGATGATCTGCTTCAGCATTTCTGCCGACAGGATCGGCCGGCCGCCCTGTTCCTGCTCGGCAATGACCTGCAAAAGGATGCTGCGGGTAATGTCCTGGCCGCTGGTGTCATCAATTACCGCCACGTCTTCGCCCCCGGCTACGAGCTGGCGGATGCCGTCGAGAGTGACGTGCCGGCTGGCTTCGGTGTCATAAAGCCTGCGGTTGGCGTATTTTTTAATTGTTCTTGGCATAACCGACCCTGCTGACTGTTTTTTGTCGTTCTGGAAAGAGCTTCTGCGCTGCAAGAATACTACGCTCCAACCGCGGGCATAAAAAAGGGGCGGAAGCCGTTGGCACCCGCCCCTTTGAAGGCACTGTTTGCCGTCGTTCGCGATAGTGCTTAAGCAGCCTTCGCCTTGGCCGCCGGGGTCTGCACCGCGGCCTTGGCGGTCGCCTGGGCCGTGGCCTGGAAGGCCGTTACGATTTCCACGTATTCCTGGGACCGGCGGACGGCCTGCTCGCCGAAAGCGCGGGCGGTCTCCATCTGCTTGGCCAGGAACTCACTGTAGTCCGTTGCCTTGGCGGGCAGTCGGGCCGCTTCGACGGCAAAATTGATGAAATCGCCCAGAACCGCATAGTTCTGGCGGGTCAGGCGCTCGAAGGTCTCGGCGGCAACGCCATTGGCGGCGCGTATCGGCTCGAGGGCTTCCTTCTGGTAGTTGGTGAAATTGGCAAATACGTCGTTCTGGGTAGTCATGATGCATTCACTCCTTTATTTCGGTCATTGGTCCTATAGGGCGAGAGAAATAGTAGGTCAAAACCTTGTGCGACGCAAGAGAAATCTTTTGGTATCTCTAAGCAACTGATAAGTAAAATAATACTGGCATAAACGAATGACTGAGAGTGGCCATTCTAATGCAGCGCGTAAGCATGGTTCCTGACATGAAAGTGACATCCGCCTGTCATTCAACCGCAACGCCGGGTATCCAGACTACCGCTCGTGATGAACCCCCGGCGATGGATTGCGAGGAGCTTAAGTAATGACAAAACTTGTCCGCGGGAATGGAATCCCGCGTTGGCCTGATGCGCTGCGGCAGGCGGCGCTGCTAGCCTGGCACCCGACGACGTCCCAGTTCAACCCTTCCTCGTCCCTTTCAGGGCCAGCCGCTGTCTGGCGCGCCCGTCAACTGGAGAACGCTGCTCATGGAACAAGACTTGCTCTATTACCTGCTGGCCGCCTTTCCAGCAGATCATGAACTGGTAATTAGCGGTTACCGGGTGCCCTTCGCGGCCGTGATCGACGACTCGCTGCCCAGTCACCTGGCGAGCCGGTACCGGAACGGCATCTGTTCCGACGCCCTCACCGGCATCGATCGCGGCTGAAGCCGCTCCTACCCGCCGGGCGTGGGTAGCGCAATTAGCAACAGCGCCGGCAGGCCGGCAAAGGCCACCAGTGTTGAGATTACGATGGCGCCTGCCACGTCTTCCGGGTGGCGCTCGTAGCGTGCGGCAAGCAGGTAATTGAACACGGCGACC
>JAQBGF010000006.1:0-13509 GCA_032122615.1 Gammaproteobacteria bacterium
TTCTGGGAGCTGGCCACACTTGTCGACATCATGCTGCTGGGCCACTGGATCGAGATGAAGTCGGTGATGGGCGCCTCCAGGGCTCTGGAGGAATTGGCCAAACTCATGCCCTCCGATGCCCACAAGATCATGCCCGACGGCAGCGTAAAGGATGTGCCGCTCGGCGAGCTGGCGGTGGATGACAGGGTCCTGATCAAACCGGGAGAGAAAATTCCCGCGGACGGCGTCGTTGCGGAGGGCGAGAGTTCGGTCAATGAAGCGATGCTCACCGGGGAGTCAACCCCGGTTACCAGGAAGAGCGGCGGCAAGGTCATTGGCGGCTCGATCAACGGGGAAGGCTCGCTGACCATCGAAGTAAAAGGCACGGGCAAGGATTCGTTTCTGTCGCAGGTCATCGACCTGGTCAAGCAGGCCCAGGAAAGCAAGTCGAAGACGCAAAAACTCGCCGACACCGCCGCGCTGTGGCTCACTCTGATTGGCCTCGGCAGCGGCGCCATCACCTTCTTCATCTGGCTCGTTATCACGAGCCAGGAATTTGCCTTTGCCATCGAACGCGCCGTGACCGTCATGGTTATCACTTGTCCGCACGCGCTCGGCCTGGCCGTGCCTCTGGTCGTCGCCGTTTCCACGGCTCTGGCCGCGAAAAACGGCCTGCTCATTCGCAATCGTGGTTCTTTCGAAATCGCCCGCAAGCTGCAGGCCATCATTTTTGACAAGACCGGCACGCTCACCGAGGGCCGCTTCGGCGTGACCGACACTCTGATACTTGCCCAGGACATCGACGAAGAAACCCTGCGCAATTACGCGGCCGCTGTGGATGCAAATTCCGAGCATCCCATCGCCAGGGCTATCGCCGCATCGTCCGACAGGAAGCTGCCCGTCGAAAACTTCAAAAGCATTCCCGGCAAGGGCGCGGAAGGCAGAGTCGAAGGCAGAGAGGTCAAGGTCGTCAGCCCGGGCTTCCTGCGGGAACAGAACATCGATCTTGCCGATAAGCGCATTGAGCCGCTGCAAGCCGAGGGCAAGACAGTCGTGTTTGTTCTGGTTGATGGAGAGCTGAAAGGAGCGATTGCCCTGGCTGACATCGTCCGGCCTGAGGCGAAGCAAGCCATCGATGCCCTCAAGGCGTTGAACATCCGCTGCATGATGCTCACCGGCGATAACGAGGCGACAGCCAAATGGGTTTCGGACCAGGTCGGACTGGATGAATACTTCGCCGAAGTGTTGCCCCAGGACAAAGCCGCCAAAGTGAAAGAGGTCCAGGCCCGGGGCGTGCAGGTGGCCATGATTGGCGACGGCGTGAACGACGCGCCGGCGCTGGCGCAGGCCGATGTGGGCATCGCTATTGGCGCCGGTTCCGATGTTGCGGTTGAAACCGCCGACGTCATTCTGGTGCGGAGCAATCCGCTGGATGTCGTCGCCATCGTGGAGCTTTCCCGCGCCACGTATCGAAAGATGATTCAGAACCTGGTCTGGGCGACGGGCTACAACGTCGTCGCCATTCCGCTGGCCGCCGGCGCGCTTTACGCCTGGGGCGTGGTGCTCACTCCTGCTCTCGGCGCGGTGTTGATGTCGGCGAGCACGGTGATCGTGGCAATTAATGCGCGATTGCTGAAAATAGAACGATGAAGAGGCCGTCAAGTGGGCCACAGTATGAATTACCGGATGCCGCGCAAGTCGTGGCGCTATGAAAGGACTTTTTTATGATGAATAGTGCAAACCATTGGGCCGGTGGCTGGATGGGCGGAGGGATGTGGATCTGGACGTTGATCGGGGTGTTCGTGGTAATCCTGCTGGTCGTCGCGATTCGAAGAATCTCGAATAAATAGTCGCCCGTAAGTGGAGTCGAATGGAGATTCAAAATGGCGATTCAACTCGATCAGGAGAACGGTGGAAAAGTTGTTGTCGTTCAGGTCAGCGGGAAGCTGGTGAAAGCAGACTACGAGCGCTTTGTGCCCGAATTCGAGCGGCTTGTCCGGCAGCATGGAGCGCTGCGCATGCTGATTGACGTGACTGCGTTGCACGGCCTGGAAGCCGGCGCAATCTGGGAGGATATCAAGTTCGGCGCGAGACATTTCGCCGATATCGAACGCCTCGCGATGGTTGGTGACAGGAAATGGCGTCATGGCATGACGACTTTCTTCAAGCCATTCACGAAAGCGACGGTCCGGTACTTCGATCATGGCGCCGCGCCTGAGGCGCGCGAGTGGTTGGCCGAGGCGTAGGTGCAGAGCCCGGTTACTCGGGTATTTCGACCGATTCCGCTGATGGGCGATGCCCCCGCAGTTGCGCTGGCGTACAGTCGGCGATGGCAGACGTGCGAAGATGGGAAGGCTCAGGGTCCTCTGGGTTGGCCCCTGGTCCACCTCGACGGACAGGCTCCCGACCCACCACGATGAAGGAACGAGGCGAGATGGCTGCAGACGCGCTCGATGCCGACACTCCGAACCTGGGTGTTATCGTCTCGGTGCGCGGCAGTGTCGTGGACGTCCGGTTCCAGCAGCATTTGCCGCCGATCTACTCTGTCCTGCGCGCGGGAGAGAAAAACCAGATCGTCATCGAAGTTCTGGCCCATCTGGATGCGCATCGAGTTCGCGGAATTGCGCTGACGCCCACCCAGGGCCTCGCTCGAGGCATGGAGGTGGAAGACACGGGCGGGCCGCTGAAAGCGCCGGTCGGCAAAGCAGTTCTCTCGCGGATGTTCGACGTGTTTGGCAACACCATCGACCGCGAGCCGGCGTTGACGGATGTCCGGTGGCGGTCGGTGCATCGGTCGCCACCGCCGCTGGCACGGCGTTCCACCAAATCCGAGATTTTCGAAACGGGCATAAAAGTTATCGATGTGCTCATGCCGCTGGAGCGCGGCGGCAAGGCGGGGCTGTTCGGCGGGGCGGGCGTCGGCAAGACCGTGCTGCTTACCGAAATGATCCACAACATGATCGGTCGCCAGGAGGGCGTCAGCGTGTTTTGCGGCATCGGCGAGCGTTGTCGCGAGGGCGAGGAGCTTTACCGCGACATGAAGGCAGCTGGCGTGTTGCCGAACATGGTGATGGTGTTTGGCCAGATGAACGAGCCGCCGGGCAGCCGGTTCCGCGTGGGCCACGCGGCCCTGACGATAGCCGAGTATTTCCGGGACGACGAGCACCGGGATGTGCTTTTGCTCATCGATAATATCTTCCGCTTCATCCAGGCGGGCATGGAGGTGTCCGGTTTGATGGGCCAGATGCCGTCGCGTCTCGGTTACCAGCCCACGATGGGCACGGAGCTCTCGGCGTTGGAAGAGCGCATCGCCAATACCGATAGCGGCGCCATCACCTCGATACAGGCGGTGTACGTGCCGGCGGACGATTTCACCGATCCGGCGGCAGTGCATGTCTTCTCCCACCTCTCGGCGTCGATCGTGCTCTCGCGCAAGCGGGCAAGCGAAGGGCTGTTCCCGGCCATCGACCCGCTCCAGTCCAATTCCAAGATGGCCACACCGGGCATCGTCGGCGAACGGCACTACGCATTGGCGCAGGAGATCCGGCGGACGCTCGCGCAGTACGCAGACCTCAAGGACATTATTGCCATGCTGGGTCTCGAGCAGCTCTCGCCGGAGGACCGCAACGTGGTCGCCCGCGCCCGCCGGCTGGAACGCTTTCTCACCCAGCCTTTTTTCACGACTGAGCAGTTCACCGGCCTCACAGGCAAGCTCGTCAGCCTCAAGGACGCGCTGGATGGCTGCGAGCGAATCCTGCGCGATGAATTCAAGGACTACGCGGAGAGTGCGCTCTACATGATCGGAACGATTGGCGAAGCTAAGAAAGGGGATCCGCCCGACAAGCCAGCAGCCAGGCCAGCGGCCAGGGCAGCTGCGAAACCTCAACCGCAGCCCGGACCGGCCATCGACGCTCATGAATCTTAAGATTCTCCTGCCTTTCAGGATATTCGCCGAGGAAACCGGCGTGTCGCGCATCGTCGCGGAGACGCGCGAGGGCTCGTTTGGGCTATTGCCCCAGCGGCTCGACTGCGTCGCGGCGCTGGCGCCGGGAATTCTGATCTACGAGACAGAATCTGCAGGAGAGGTTTTTGTGGCCCTGGATGAAGGGGTCCTGGTCAAAACCGGCCCGGACGTCCTGGTTTCCGTGCGTCGCGCGTTCGCCGGAACGGAACTCGGTCAATTGCGCGATATGGTGGAGAAGGAGTTCCTGACCCTGAACGAGCAGGAGCAAAGCGCGCGCGCCGTCATGGCGAAACTGGAAGCGGGATTTCTGCGTCGCTTCGCGGCCTTTCAACATGACTGACCAGCCGGCCGGGACAAGCTCGAAAAAGGGGCCGACCCTTGCCGATGAGGTCGGCTCGAAGGTGGCGCGGAAGCGTTTGGCGCGCCGCAACCCCACGCCGGGCGTGTGGTTCGGCCTGGGCATGATGGGTCTTGTCGGCTGGTCTGTGGTCGTCCCGACGTTGCTCGGTGCAGCGCTGGGGTTCTGGCTGGATAAACACTATCCGGGCGGGCGTTCGTGGACGCTCGCGCTGCTAATGGCCGGGCTCACGATCGGCTGCCTGAACGCGTGGCACTGGGTCGCCAAGGAAGACCAGGCCATGCGGGACGAACGGGAGAATGGCGATGAATGAATCACTGGCACTGGTGCTCGCGTGGATGGCGGGGGTGGGGATCGGCGCAATTTTCTTCGGCGGCCTTTGGTGGACGGTTCGCAAGGGCCTTGGGTCCCGACGGCCGGCGCTTTGGCTGTTCGGCAGTCTGCTACTGCGCATGGGCGTTACCCTGACTGGCTTCTATGTTGTCGGGCACGGACATTGGCAGCGATTGGTGGCGTGTCTCGTTGGATTCGTCATGGCACGTCTGGCAGTGACGTGGCTGGCTCAATCGCCAGGACAGCCGCGCCCGGCGCAGGAGGCCAGTCATGCGCCTTAGTCCAGACGCGATAATCTACTGGCAATACGGGTTTCTCAAGCTAAACGCCACAATTGTGTTCACGTGGGGACTGATGTTCCTGCTGGCCGCGGGCTCAATGCTCGTCACACGCAGGCTTTCTAAGGGACTGACACGCACCCGCTGGCAGAACCTTTTGGAGATCGTCGTTACTGGCATCGAGCAACAAATCGAGGATGTCGGTTTGGAGCATCCGAAGAAGTATCTCGGCTTTCTGGGCACACTCTTCCTGTTCGTCGCCGCGGCCAGCCTGTGCACCGTCATTCCGGGCTATGAAACGCCGACCGGTTCGCTCTCGACCACTGCGGCACTCGCGTTGTGCGTGTTCGTGGCCGTGCCGCTCTTCGGCATCGAGGAACGAGGCCTGGGCGGCTACCTCAAGTCCTACGTGGAGCCGACGGTCATCATGCTGCCGTTCAACATCATCAGTGAACTCTCGCGCACGCTGGCCCTGGCCGTCCGCCTGTTCGGCAACATGATGAGCGGGGCGATGATCGTCGCCATTCTGCTCAGCATCACGCCCTTCATATTTCCGATCGTCATGATGGCGCTCGGTCTGCTCACCGGCATGGTGCAGGCCTATATTTTCAGCATCCTGGCCGCGGTGTACATTGCGGCCGCCACACGCGTCCGCAAGCGCAAGCCTTCACCCAGGACGGAGCTCGAGACGTGAAACAACAACGACCCAGCCAGAGGACACACCATGGATAGTATGACCATCATTGCGGTGGCATCAATCGTCATCGCCGGCATCACGACCGGTTTCGGCTGTCTGGGCCCTGCACTGGCGGAAGGCAGAGCAGTCGCGCTGGCCATGACGTCGCTGGCCCAGCAACCCGACGCGTCCGCCACCATCACCCGGACCCTGTTCGTCGGCCTGGCGATGATCGAGTCCACGGCCATCTACTGCTTTGTGGTCTCGATGATTCTGATTTTCGCCAATCCGTTCTGGAACCAGGCGATCGCCCAGGCCGCCGGAAAGTAATACATGCTCATCGACTGGTTCACCGTCGGCGCACAAGCGATCAACTTCCTGATCCTGGTGTGGTTGCTGAAGCGTTTTCTGTATCAGCCGATCCTCGACGCCATCGACGACCGGGAGAAACGGATCGCCGCGGAGCTCGCGGACGCCGACACGAAGAAGGCCGAAGCGCAAAGGGATCGCGAGGAGTTCCAGCATAAAAACGAGGAGTTCGACCAGCAGCGGGCCACCCTTCTGAGCAGGGCGACGGAGGAGGCGAACACCGAACGTCAGCGGCTCCTCGACGAAGCGCGGCAAGCGGCCGACGCCTTGAGTGCCAGGCGCCAGGAAGCGTTGAGAAACGACGCGCATAACCTGAATCAGGCCATCCGCCGCCGGACCCAGCAGGAAGTGTTTGCCATCGCGCGCAGGGCGCTGACGGATCTCGCCACAACGAGCCTGGAAGAACGCGTGGGCGAAGTTTTCACCCGGCGCTTGCGGGAGATGGACGGCACGGCGAAAGCGGACTTCGGGAATACTCTGAAGACAGCGCCAGAGCCTGCTGTCGTCCGCAGCGCATTCGATTTGCCGGTGGAACAACGGGCGGCGATTCAAAACGCGCTCAACGAAACCTTCTCGGCAAAAATCCTTGTCCGGTTCGAGACCGCCGCGGACCTGGTCAGCGGCATTGAACTCACCGCGAATGGACAAAAGGTGGGGTGGAGTATCGGAGATTATCTGGCGTCTCTGGAAAAGGGCCTCGACGAACTACTGAAACAGAAAGATAGACCTGAACCCAAAGCCGAAGAGCACAAGCTCGAAAAGAAGACCGCTGAGCATGGAAACTGAGAGTCTCCAGAGCGTTTTCGACAGCGCGTTCACCGCAATCAGCCAGGTGCGTGGAGCCTTCACGCCGCGGCTTAAGCCGCGCGAGGTCGGCACAATCACCAGCGTTTCCACCGGCATCGTCAGGGTCACCGGCCTTCCCGGCGTCGGCTTCGAGGAACTTCTGGAATTTCCCGGCGGCGTATTCGGTATCGCATTTAACCTGGACGAGGACGAGATCGGCGTCGTGTTGCTGGGCGACTACTCGCATCTGCACGCGGGGGATGAAGTCGAGCGAACGGGGCGGGTTATGGACGTGGCCGTGGGCGACGAATTGCTGGGACGGGTCATCGACCCACTGGGCCGGCCGCTTGACGACGGTGGGCCCATAGCCGCCAGCAAGCGCCTGCCAATCGAACGCCCCGCCGCCGCAATCATGGATCGGGCGCCTGTTACGGTGCCGCTCCAGTCCGGCCTCATGGTCATCGATGCGCTCATCCCCATCGGCCGCGGCCAGCGCGAGTTGATTCTGGGTGACCGGCAGACCGGCAAAACGGCGATAGCGATCGACACCATTCTGAACCAGCGCGGGCACAACGTTTTATGCATCTATTGTGCGATTAACCAGCGCGCCTCGGCCGTGGCGAAAGCCGTGGCCAGCCTTCGTGAAAGAGGCGCGATGGAATACACCGTCGTGGTCGTGACCGAGGGTAACGACCCTCCGGGTCTCGCCTACATCGCGCCCTACGCCGCGACCAGCATCGCCGAGCATTTCATGGAACAGGGCCGCGAAGTGCTGATCGTTTACGACGATCTCACGCATCACGCCCGCGCCTATCGCGAGCTTTCCCTCCTGCTGCGCCGGCCACCCGGACGCGAGGCTTTCCCCGGCGACATCTTCTACATCCATTCGCGGATGCTCGAGCGTGCTACCCATCTGAGCGGGAATCGCGGGGGTGGTTCGCTCACCGCGCTGCCCATTATTGAAACTGAGGCGCAGGACATTTCCGCCTATATTCCGACCAACCTGATTTCCATCACCGACGGGCAGATCTACCTTTCGCCGTCGCTGTTCGAGTTGGGTGTGCTGCCAGCCGTCGACGTTGGCAAATCGGTATCGCGCGTCGGCGGCAAGGCGCAGCGGGCGGCGTACCGCGCCGTCGCGGGCGATCTCAAACTGGCCTACGCGCAATTCGAGGAACTCGAGACCTTTTCCCGGTTCGGCGCCCGCCTGGATGAAGACACCCGCAAGACCATAGAACATGGACGGCGCATCCGCGCCTGTCTCAAGCAGGCAGAATTCACCCCTGTGTCAGTGCCCGCGCAAATCGCCGTCCTTCTGGCACTGACGGCGGAACTCTTCGATCGCGTGCCGCTGGACCGGATGACGGAGGCCAGGCACGCTGTGCAGGAGGCCGCGGCGAACATCCCGGCGGAGGTTAGTGCACGACTCGAAACGGCCGACAAGTTGAGTGATGAGGATCGCAAGACGATTGTCGAACTGGCCCGTCAGTCGCTGGCGCCGTTCCAGCCCAGGCCGGAATCCAAACCTCAGCCCAATGGAGAGCCCAGACCAACAACTGAAGGTTAAGGCTCACCCTGGCAAGCCAATCACCGATACAAAAGGAGAACGCCATGCAGATCCAGGTCAATACTGACCACAACATAGCAGGTGACGAGGCACTTGCTACTCACGTCAGGGGCGTAGTAGAGGGTGCCCTGAGCAGATATAGCGACCACATTACTCGTGTTGAGATTCACCTGACCGACGAGAACAGCCACAAGAGTGGCGGGAACGACAAGCGCTGCGTGATGGAAGCCCGTCTCGAAAGCCGCAAGCCTGTCGCGGTCACTCACGAGGCAGCGACCTCGCACGAGGCTGTCGACGGCGCTGCGCATAAATTGGCCGCAATGCTCGAGAGCACGCTTGGACGGCTGCGCGATCAAAGGCGTAGCAGGGCGGACCGGCCCCCACCCGGGTCGAAAGTTGAGGAGGACTGATGAGCGACACCACGGCGAGCCTGAGACGGAAGATCAGCAGTGCCGGCGATCTTCAATCCGTCGTTCGCACGATGAAGGCGCTGGCCGCTTCGAGCATTGGCCAGTACGAACAGTCTGTTCGTGCTTTGGCCGACTACTACCAAACCGTGGAGCTTGGGCTTGGCGTTTGCTTCAGGGAGGGCGAACCTGTGGACGCGAGCGTGGAACCAGGTGGTCGAGCCGATGCAGTTGGGATCGGCGCCGTCGTCTTCGGATCCGACCAGGGACTGGTGGGCCAGTTCAATGAGGTGGTGGTCCAGTATGCAATCCAGGCTCTCGCCGCTTTACCCGGCAAACCACAGGTATGGGCCGTCGGTGAGCGCGTTCACGCGCGCCTGGCGGATGCGGGCCTGCCACCGGCAGGGCTCTTTGCCGTGCCAAATTCCGTTCAGGCCATCGCCCCGCTGATCGGCGAAATTCTGATGGCGAGCGAGGCGCGCCGCAGCCAGGGTAGTGCGGCTGAACTGCACCTTTTCTACAACCGCCCCACGTCCGGGGCGGTCTATGCGCCCGTCAGTCAGCGCCTGCTGCCACTGGACGAAGAATGGCGCCGCAAGCTGGCTGAACTTCCCTGGCCGACGAAGAACCTGCCCGAGGTCATGGGTGACGGCACCGCGACCTTGCGGTCGCTCATCAGTGGCTATCTTTTCGTGTCGCTCTTCCGGGCCTGCGCCGAATCCCTTGCCAGCGAGAACGCGAGCCGCCTGGCAGCCATGCAGCGCGCGGACAAGAACATCGACGAGCTGCTGGAACATCTCCACGGCAGCTTTCACCGTTTGCGCCAGAGCCGCATCGACGAGGAACTGTTCGACGTCATTTCCGGCTTCGAGGCGCTGTCGGACGAGCAACGCGGACCAGCCGCGCAGCGAGTCAGCCATGAGTGAGTCGTATAAACGGCACGTTGTCCCATGAGCATAGTGACGCAGGTCATGCGTGGCATATTCGCCGGCATCAGCGTCCTCATTTTGACGATGGAGAAAATAGAATGCTTGTTCGCTTTAGTTCCATAAAAACTGAATCAATTACCATGTTCGGCGACATCGCCGTGCAACTGATCAGGATGCTGGGCGGGAGCGGGTCAATTCCTGGCGCAATTGGCGCTGAGGATATTCCCGGGGCCGTGAAACGATTGCGGCACCAACTGCAAACGCACACGGCGCCAGACGACGGCGGTGCCGACGCAGCAGGAAATGAGGACGATGAAGATGATCGCGAGCCGCGGGTCGCCCTGGCCACACGTGCGGGGCCGCTTATCGATCTGCTGGAGCGGGCCAGCGCGGCCAATGTTGGGGTGATGTGGGAGGCCGGCTAGGAAGGCAGCGCGCAAGCAACAATGAAGATCAACCCCAAAGATTACCGTGTGCCGTCGCGAGGACGGGTCGACCTCAAGAAGTGGCCAACGCGCGTAAAGCCCCTTTGCAAGTCGAAAAAGGACTACAAGAAGCGCCTCCTGGAACAGGTGGAGGAGTTGAGTTCCCTGCAGCGTCTTCATTACGCATCGAACCGCTACGCGGTGTTGCTCATTTTTCAGGCGATGGACGCAGCCGGCAAGGATGGCGCCATCCGGAATGTAATGTCCGGAGTAAATCCGCAGGGCTGCCAGGTATTCAGTTTCAAGCACCCAAGCCCTGAGGAGCTTGAGCACGACTTTTTGTGGCGCACCACCCGATCCCTTCCGGAGCGCGGCCGCATCGGCATCTTCAATCGTTCTTATTACGAAGAAGTGCTGATCGTGCGGGTGCACCCGGAGATCTTACGCAATCAAGGGCTTCCGGATGCATTGCTCGATGAAGAGGCTGTCTGGAAGGAACGGTATCGCTCCATCGTTGACCTGGAAGCACATCTTCACCGTAACGGAACGCGAGTCATGAAGTTCTTCCTTCACCTGTCGAAGGAAGAACAGCGCAAGCGTTTTCTTGATCGCATCGATGATCCGGACAAGAACTGGAAATTCAGTCTGGGTGATATTGAAGAGCGGAAGTTCTGGGACGAGTACATGAAGGCGTATGAGGCGTGCCTGAGCGCAACCAGCACAATTGATGCGCCCTGGTATGTTGTTCCCGCCGATGATAAAGAGAATGCTCGCTTGATCGTGTCCCAGATTGTCGTTGATGCGTTCAAGGAACTTAAGATGGCCTATCCCAAGACCACCCCTAAGCGCCGTGCAGAATTGAAAGACATCCGCAAGATGCTGGCGAAGTAGCGCCAGCATCATGACCTCTGCGTGAGCAAACAGGAACTGAACCTCGACGCCGAGCTGGAAACTCTTCAGCGGGACTCATTCAGTTATTTCATGCATGAGGCAAATCCCGCCAATGGGCTGGTGAGTGACAAGACGGCGCCAGATTGGCCTGCGAGCATTGCTGCCACCGGTTTCGCATTGGCGGCGTACCCGGTAGCGGTTGAGCGCGGTTTCATGTCGCATACGGCCGCGGTGGAGCGTACGCTGGCGACGCTGCGTTTCTTCGCGAGCAGTCCGCAGGGCCCTGAGCCCGATGCCACCGGATATCAGGGTCTTTATTATCACTTTCTTGACATGCGGACCGGGCGGCGCGCCTGGCAGTGCGAGCTATCAACCGTCGACAGCGCGTTCCTGCTGGCGGGTGCGCTGACGGCAGCACGGTATTTTGACGCGGATACAGCCGATGAGCGTGAGATCCGTACCGTCGCCGATGTGCTCTATCGCCGCGCTAATTGGCGGTGGGCGCAAAACGGCGGTGCAACATTGACGCACGGCTGGACGCCCGAGAGTGGGTTTCTCCGCTATCGCTGGGAGGGGTACGACGAAGCACTCCTGCTTTACGTCCTTGCGCTTGGCTCACCCACGCATCCACTGGCCGACACCAGCTATGCCGCGTGGTGTTCGACTTACAGATGGCAACATCGGTACGGATATGACTATCTTTACTCGGGGTCGCTTTTCACGCATCAGTTGTCGCACATGTGGATCGAGTTTCGCGGCATACAGGACGCGTTCATGCGCGATAAGGGCATCGATTACTTCGAGAACAGCCGCCGCGCCACCTATGTGCAGCAAGAATACGCGATCGACAATCCACTCGAGTTTAACGGCTACGGCCGGTGTTGCTGGGGGATCTCTGCGAGCGACGGCCCCGGTCCAGAGACCCTGAAGGTCGACGGTATAGAGCGGCAGTTCTTTGATTACATGGCACGGGGAGTGCCGCACGGGCCTGATGATGGCACCCTTGCCCCATGGGCGGTCGTGGCATCGTTACCGTTTGCCCCCGAAATCGTGCTACCAGCGATCGAACATTTCATGCATCGGAGCGAACTGAAAGCCGCCAATCACTACGGTTTCAGGGCAACGTTCAACGCTACCTATCCGGGAAAAGCCGGAATCGCCTGCTGCTGGGTATCGCCCTGGAACTATGGAATTAATCAGGGCCCGATCGTGCTGATGATCGAGAACGATCGAACCGGCATGCTGTGGCGATTGATGCGGGGCTGCCCATACATTGTCAGCGGGCTGCGGCGGGCGGGTTTCACGGGAGGCTGGCTATGATGGTCCCGTTACGCCTTCTCGATCAGCAGCACAGTCGCCCTCATAATGCTGAGGTCGGTAGTTCAACTCTACCCGTCACCACCACTAATTCAGTTGTGCCGTCGCAGCCCGGCCTCTAGTGGGACCGCGGGGCTGCTTTGGTCTTCGTCACGCTCTGCTCGGCCAGCACGACGATCTCGGTCAGCGCATCGGATCCGCGGTTCCAGTCGTACCACGACATCTTCCGTTCCAGCCGCTCCTCGTCGCTGATCTGGTCGGCCATGTCGAGATACCACCATTGCAATGAAGCGGGCCGTTCCACCCAGGCCGCGACTTCCTGATCGCCACGCAGCAGGACCACCGTCGGCGTGGACGCCCGGCCATCGGGCGTGTGGTGCGCATCCATGATCGCCTTGCCGGTCTTGAAATCGACCACGCGCAGTTCGACGCCGGCACCTGAAGCAAGCTTCGCAATATAGGGAACGCTGTGCAGCGAGTCAGGGCACCAGTCTGCCGTGATGACCAGGAGCTGCAGACCGTCGCCGGCTCGCTTGAAGCGATCGACCAGGCCCGGCGGAACGTCCCGCCCGGCATTCTTCAGCCAGGTCTCGCGCTGCACCCGGGCGCTGGCCAGGAACTTGTCCCAGGGTATGCCCAGAGAGTACGTGGCGACAGAATCGCCGGCCGCTGCCGTCTGCTCCGTATCGCCTGCCGCTACCGCCAGAAATGCCGGCATTGTCAGCAACATGATTCCGGCAAGCAATTCGATGATCCGGATTTTGATGTAGCGCATTTTTCTCATTGAAACTCCCCGCGGCGCGCGGCTTCGATCGCGGGAAACGATACCAGAGTATCGGCGCTGGATGTCATCCCGGACTCCGCGGCTCCAATGATCTCGAGCAGACCCTGAGGGGCCCGGAAGCGGCCAGAGATTTCTCAGAAATAGGTCATATAGCCTACATAGTAGGTTACACTTCGGCCTGTGCTCGAAGCCGCGTTTGGAAGTCTGACCGCTGAGCGGGTTCTCCTGTTCCTGCATCGCTATGACCAGGCCTACGGTCGGCAGATCGCGGTCGCCTTCGATATGCCGGTTAGCGAGATTCAGAAGCAACTGCGAAAATTTGAGGGCGGTGGCCTGCTCGTGAGTCGGATGATTGGCCGCACACGGGTGTATTCCTGGAATCCGCGCAGCGTGTTTGTGGCATCACTTCGGCAATTGCTGCAGGTTCTTCTCGAGAATCTCCCGCC
>JAQBGF010000007.1:0-4266 GCA_032122615.1 Gammaproteobacteria bacterium
GGCGGACCCCGGGTGGGCTACCCTGCAGCCCGCTTTCGACCTGCCAGCATCAGATACGGAGAGGTGGCCGAGTGGCTGAAGGCGCACGCTTGGAAAGCGTGTTTACGGTAACCCCGTAACGAGGGTTCGAATCCCTCTCTCTCCGCCAGCCATTTTATACTTTAAAAACAATTACTTACGACTGAAACCGAAGACGAAATATAGCCTAATTTGCGGCCCTGTGCGCAGCTGATTTTTCGCGCGCCGGCGCCATAGCGTTCTCACCCTGCCGGCGGGCGCTTTCGCCGCCCGCATTCTCTGCGGGCCCTCATTCCAGTTCGGATTGCACGAGTACTGCATGCCGATGCGTTGGCCGTTCACGCGGACAAATTGGTGCGCAACGACGCACAGTGGATTACGTCGAGCGTGAGTCGTGAGCGAACGGTTCAGCCGAGCAGGCGACGTTGATCCGCCCAGTCAGGCGGCAGTAACCACTGTTTGAGCAGCGCATCGGCGGACAGCGTCGGGGAGTGCTGACCATCCAAGATCTGCGTGGTCAGATCCGGGGCGAGGAAGGCCAGCGCGATGACGCGTGCCACGTAACGATCCTTGACGCCTTCCGATTGCGCAATGCTGGCCAGGGGTTCCCCCTGACCCTGTCTGTGGCGAATTGCTATTCACGCCGCCACTGGCAGCTGAAACAGCCCGCGAAAAGTCTAGCAGTGGTCAAGATACGACGAGTCAGTAGGATGAGGGCATTGCGCACCCTGGTAATTTAGGCCAGCGCGAAAAGCCTAGCAGCCTGTCGGACTGAGCTTTTCAGTTGAACGGCGTTCTGTTCCAAAACTCAGCCGACTTGAAAATGGCCTATTGACGATCGCCTGAATTCTGGCGGTTGACGCCGATAGAAGGCCCGGTGAAGATCCAGACATGCGCCGGCGGAACTCATTCCTGAGCTATCTGATCGCCTGCTGCGCCGGCTGGATCCAACGCCAGCAGGCCGAAGCCATCGACTATCTGAAGGCCGAGAACCGGATGCTTCGTGGCCGACTCGCTGGCCGGCGGTTGATATTCACTGATGTGAAGCGCCGCCAGCTGGCCCGAAAGGCGGTCGCCGTCGGGTGGCGTGGCCTTTTCGAACTGGACCCTATCGTGACCCCGGATACGTTGCTCCGCTGGCACCGGGAGCTGGTGGCCCGTAAGTGGACCTACGTCGAGCGTCGCCGCCCCGGCCGGCCCCGCACGAAAGCTGAGATTGAGGCTCTGATTATTCGTATGGCCACGGAGAATCCCCGCTGGGGCTATACGCGTATCCAGGGAGCACTGGGCAACCTCCGTTATCACGTTGGCCGGGGCACGATTCGACGTATCCTGCTGGAAAACGGCATCGAACCGAGTCCGCAGCGCGGGCTTCGGACCCCGTGGTCGGTGTTCCTCAAAGCCCACTGGCGGGCCCTGGTGGCGACGGATTTCTTAACCGTCGAGATCTGGAGCTGGCACGGGTTGGTCACGCACTACATTCTGTTTTTCATCGAGGTCGCCAGCCGAAAGGTTCTGATCGCCGGCATGACCACCAACCCCAATGAGGGGTGGATGCTGCAGATGGCACGGAATCAGCTTGATGTTGACGTCGGGATGTTAGACACAGGCCGGGTCCTGCTCATGGACCGGGACACCAAGTTCAGTGCGCGGTTCCGCGGCCGTCTGGTGCGCGATGGCGTCGTGGTCATTCGTCTGCCGCCGCGCTCACCGAACCTGAACGCCTATGCCGAGCGCTTCGTGCGCTCGATCAAGGATGAATGCCTGTCGCGGGTGGTCCCAATCGGGCAGGGCATGGTGCGCCGTGCGTTGCGTGAATACATGGCGCACTATCATGCCGAGCGCAACCACCAGGGCATCGGCAACCAGATTATTGAGCCGTCGGCAACGATGTGGGCTGAAAAGAGCGCCGTCGTGCGTCGGAGCCGGCTCGGTGGGACGTTGAATTACTATGAAAAGCTCGCGGCGTAGTCGTCGGCCGAATTTTGGAATACTACGGCGTCGGCACTCAGTCAGCCGGAGCAGTCACCTGACGTGATGAATCATGGGCCAGACCCGCGTTGACCTGCGCCACCTGCTGGAAGACCTGCGTGACGCCTATCCGGGGAGTCTCGAGGAGACGATGCTCACGGAGATCGTCGCCAACTCGCTCGACTCGGGGGCAGGGACCGTCCGGATGCAGGTCGATACGGTCGCGGCCACGCTCACCGTCGTGGACGATGGCTCCGGCATGCGCCGGCGCGAGCTGACCCGCTATCACGATCTCGCCACCAGCACCAAGACCCGCGGCAAGGGCATCGGCTTTGCCGGTGTCGGCGTGAAACTCGGGCTGTTGATTTGCCGGGAGGTGGTCACGGAGACCCGGTCGGGCACGGCGCGGTTGGCCACCGCCTGGTCGCTCAACGGCCGGCACAAGGCCCCATGGCACTGGCTCGCCGAGCCGCCGGGGGCGGTCGGTGAGCGCGGCACCGCCGTCCGGCTGCATCTGAGTGATCCCCTGTCGCCGCTGCTCGATATCGGCTTCCTCGACACCGTCATCCGCCGCCACTACGAACCGTTGCTGGATCCCGCGCTGGCGGCGATTCTGACGCCGCTGTACCCGCGGGGAATCGGGTTCGAGGTGAACGGTCAGCGGCTCACGCACGAGCCCGATGTCGCCGGCGAGCGGGCCGATCTCCTCGTGCGCCTGTCGCGCCGGCGCAAACCCTCGGCCGTGGGCTGGCTCCAGCGCGCTGCCTCGACACTGCCTGAGGACCGGCGCGGGCTTGCCGTCAGCACCTACGGCAAAGTGATCAAACGCGGGTGGGACTGGCTGGGTGTGAGCCCGGCACAGGCCAATCAGATCGGCGGCCTGATTGAGGCGCCCGGGCTGGCGGAATGCCTGACGCTCAACAAGGGGGATTTCATCCGCACCGGAACCCGCGGCTCGATCTATCTGGCCTACCGTCGCGCCATCCAGGAAGCGGTGGTCCGCCAGCTGGCCGACTGGGGCGACGCGCACGATCCGGACAAGAGCGAGCAACGCCGCGCGGCGCGGCCCGTGGAGCGCGATCTCGAAAACGTGCTGATCAACCTGGCCGACGACTTCCCGATGCTCGCCTCGCTGGTCGAAAAGCGTCTTGGCGGACAGCGCCGGCTCCCGATGGGTGGGGCAGGAGGCGGGGTGAAGGACGCCACTGTTCTAGGGGTTGCGCCTGCCACTACTGATGAAGACCGGGGCGAGCCGTTGGAGCCGTTGGCACCGGTGCCCGAGCCGCCGGCACCGGAAGCCGGATCGCCCCCACCCGCGCCGCCCGCGGCCGAACTTCCCGCCGCGGCCAGCCAGGGATCCCGCCGCCCGGCCCGCTACGGCTTGGTGATCCATTACGAAGCCCGGCCCGAAGACGCGAGTCTGGCGCGCCTGGTGGACACGGTGGTCTGGGTCAACGAGGCGCATCCGGCCTACGCCCGCGCCGTGGCCTCGCGCTCCGAGGGCTATCACTTGGCGCTGTGCGTGGCGATGGTGCTCGCTCCGCTGGTGACCGAATCGGGTGGATTTCCAGGATTCGTCACGGAGTTCCTGCGGCGCTGGGGCAAGGCGCTTCGGTCGGCCCCGGGGTCTCGGCCGCGCCGGAAGTGACATTGAAGAGTGTGGCCGCGTTAGCACCATGAGCCTCGAAACTTGACCGATTAGGGAGCGGCTGAAACGGTTGAGGGAGATGTTGCGATGAAGGGTCGAAAACCGGCCGTGGTACGGGGCAGTGGCCACGTGTTCCACGACCTCAAGCACAAGAACGCGGATGTGGAGCAATTCAAGGCGATCCTGGCGGCGGAAATCATCAAGGCCCTGAATCGAGGGGGCTTGAGCGTGCGCGCGGCGCAGGCCCCGACGGGAGTTGCGGCGGCGGATTTCTCGCGCATCCGCAACGCGAACCTTGGGCGCTTCACCGTCGATCGCCTGATGTCCATCATCAGCCGGCTCGGCTCGCGCGTCGAGGTGAAGGTCCGGGTGGGGCCGGCTAACGCCAGCACGCCGGATCGCTTCCGAAGCCGGGACGGGCCCAGAACATAACTAAATTAAGGTTATGAAGGGTTGGCTGAACGGGAAAACGTACACTACTATGTCGGCATGAGACCCAGGAGGTGCGGGACATGAGCGCAGTCAGCGACGACGTGGCCACAGTGCTGAAGCACCTGCCCAAGGACAGCACGCTGGAGGATGTTCAGTACGGCCTGTATGTGCTGGAAAAGATCAAGCGCGGCCTCGAT
>JAQBGF010000008.1:0-4180 GCA_032122615.1 Gammaproteobacteria bacterium
CCCATCGGGCAGCCTTCGGCTGTGCAAAACTCCCCTGCAGTTTTGTCGAACCGAAGGGTTCTCATCGGCCATCCCTTTCCATTCGGTCAATGAAAACGGGGCCCAAGAGGGCCCCGTTTTCATTGACTGGCGGAGAGAGAGGGATTCGAACCCTCGATACAGCTTTACACCGTATGACGGTTTAGCAAACCGTTGCCTTCAGCCACTCGGCCACCTCTCCGGATCGGGCGCGCAGGATAGCAGATAAGGATTCGGGGGCCGAGAAATGGGCCCCGAACCGGGTCTGTGGTGTCGCGGCTGAAGCCGCTCCTACGTGGGAGGTTATTTGGCGGGCAGGGCGTGGTAGGCCATGGGGTTGCCGTGGCCGTTGGGGTGGCCACTGGTGTGGCCGTTCTGCTGTTCCTCGCAGATGCGCTGGTAGATTTCTTCGCGGTGCACGGTGACGTCCTTGGGGGCGTTGACCCCGATGCGCACCTGGTTTCCCTTGACTCCGAGCACGGTGACATCAACGTTGTCGCCAATGATCACGCTTTCCCCAATACGACGCGTCAGGATCAACATAGTCCTACCCCTTCCGGCTTATTGTTGTTCTTCCATTGCCGTTTTTTTTTAGTCGTCCCGCGCTTCGCTATGTTGCGATCGTCGTCGGGCCGTCTTGGCGTCATGCCACCCCCGGCGCCGGTAGCCGGTGGTGTTATGGAGCATACGCCCTGGCTCCGGGTATGGGTAGCCGGGGCTGGCCGCCAAGTGGACTGCTCCGGTGTCGAAAAACCTTCCGGATTCAGGGACTTGAGGGAATCGCTTTAATCCGGGGGCGGCTGGCGGGACCCCGTCCAGGGCCAGCGGCCCGCGTCCCCCACCGCAGAAACCGGGTAATTTCGCGGGATTCGCCGGGGCATGTGCCCGCCAGCCCTTGGTAGACTGCCGTCCATGGATTCCAAGTCCGTCGAAAAGCAGGCACTGGGGCTTCCGGCACCCGATCGGGCCAGGCTCGCACAGAAACTCCTGGAAAGTCTGGACACCCTGACCGATGCCGAGCGGGAGAAGCTCTGGCTCGACGAAGCAGCACGCCGTGCCGCTCAACTCGACAGTGGCGACGTCGAACTCATCTCCGGCAACGAAGTCGCAGGCAAGGCACGAGCCCTGCTGAGGTGAAGCACGGGTTCCACCCGGCTGCCGAGGCAGAACACCTCGAGCAGATAGCCTGGTTCGAACAGCAGCAGTTGGGCCTCGGTCGGCGCTTCCTTACAGAGGTCGAATCAGCTATCGCCCGGGCTTGCGCATCCCCGATGCAACACCGCGTGGAGCGCGCCCCGGACGTCCGCCGGGTCGTCGTTCACGGCTTTCCCTTTGCGATACTGTTTCGCGAGGTGGGTGGAGTTATTCAGATTCTCGCGATTTCCCATTACCGTCGGCGGCCTGGTTACTGGCTGCCACGGGTGACCTGAGAATCTGTACACGCCAGACCAGCAGACTGGGCCGTTGCCTGCCTCGCCCCCGTTCGCTACGCTCCCGGCATGAGCTCCACCCCGGACCAGCAGCCCATCCAACGCACCGTCGGCAGGCGCACGTCCCGCGAGGGCCAGCCACTCACCGACCCGGCCAGAGCGGAAGACAGAGCCGCGATGACCCGGAACGCCCGCTATCGAACCCGGGCGCCAAAGGGGGTCTTCTACTACGCATCCCACGAGGACATGGCCGCCGATCGCCTGCGCTGGACGATTGACCTGATGGCCGAACGCGCCCACGCTTCCACGGATCAGTCTCGCTGATGGATTTCACGCGTCCCGCCACCTGGGACGACGTCCGGACGCTGGCCGGCTTCCTCGCTGAAGCCGGGGTCGAGTACGCACTGGTCGGGGGCTACGCCGTCGCCGCCCACGGCTTCAACCGGTTCTCGGAGGATATCGACATCCTCGTCAATCCCTCGGCCGCGAACGCGAAGCGCTGGATTGCGGCCCTGTCCCGGCTGCCGGATGGCGCGGCCAGGGAACTCGCGGATGAAGACGACGTATTCGCCGCCGACCAACGTTACGCCATCCGCATCAATGACGAGTTCACGGTGGATGTGCTGCCGTCCGTGGCTGGCCTGACGTGGGAGCAGATGTTGCCGCACATCGTGACGCGGGAAATCGACGGCGTCCCGGTGCAACTACTGGACCTGGAGGGACTACTGAAGACCAAGCAGGGGGTACGACCGAAGGATCAACTGGACGCCAGCGTCATCCGCGCCGCGCTCGAGCGACTGGGACGCAAACCCTGACTTGAATCTTCATCAGTGCCAGACCGGCCAACAGGCGCGAAGCAGCGAAATATTCGCAGGGCCACTAACATGCGTGATCACTACGATTTCAGCAAAGGCGTACGAGGCAAGTACGCCAAGCGGTACAAGGAAGCCACGAACGTTATCCTTCTGGATCCCGACGTGGCCAGGGAGTTTCCCGACTCCGCCGCCGTCAACGAGGCGCTTCGGCCACCCATCACCGCTTGTTAGTCTGCCGGCCATGGACGCCAGCAACACTCCCAGCACCGACCCGAGCGACACCGAGCACGACCTCCGGACCCACCTCCTTGCCCTGTACGGTAGATTTCCGTACAGTCCCGCCCCGGAGGATCCCATGACCGCTCGCAATGCTCGCAGTGAACGTTTTGACGCGCGCCTGTCGGCAGCCGACAAGCAGCTGCTCGACCGTGCCGCCGAGCTGACCGGTCGGAGCCTGTCGGAGTTCGTGCTGGGCAGCGCCCGGGAGGCCGCCCAGCGCACGATCGAGCGCTACGAGGTCATGGTCCTCACCGACCCACGGGACCAGGCCGCGTTCGTCGACGCCATGCTCAATCCGCCCGCGCCGGGACGCCGGTTGCAACAGGCCGTTCGGCGCTACCGTCGCGCCACGGGCCAGTAATCGGGGTGCCGCCGACGGGTCGTCGTGACATCCGGGACGCGGTGCGTATCGAGGCCTTGGGCGGGCACCACGATCGGGCGGCGTTTACCTGCGGTGTGGAGGTGCTGGACGACTACCTGCGGCGACAGGCCAGCCAGGACCAGCTGCGCAAGTTTTCCGCCTGCCACGTGGCCGTGGATGCGGCAACGCCCGCCGGAACGCCCACAGCGGTCCTGGGTTACTACACACTCTCGACTTACGGGATCAGGCTCGGTGAGTTGCCTGCCGACATGACGCGCCGGCTGCCGCGGTACCCGGTGGTGCCCGCCGCCCTCCTTGGCCGCCTTGCAGTGGCGTGCAGTCACCGCGGCATGCGCCTTGGCGAGCACCTGTTAATCGATGCGCTTGCGCGCGTCCTGCGGCTGTCAAAGGACATCGCCGTCCACGCCATCGTTGTCGATGCGCTGGACTCCACCGCCGCCGATTTCTACGCGAGTTACTGCTTCCAGCGCTTTCCAGGCGAACCACTGCGGCTGTTCAGGTCACTCGCTACAGTGGCACGCGCCTTCTCCAGCGAGAATCGCTGACACGCGGCCAAATCTTCCCCGCCACCCGCTAGGCGATCCTGGCCGCGACCCACGCCGGCACCCCGGCCAGGGCCGCATCCAGCCCCTCGGGGTTGCTGCCCCCCGCCTGCGCAAAATCCGGGCGGCCGCCGCCCTTGCCGCCCACCTGGGCGGCGACGGCGTTGACGAGGTCGCCGGCCTTGAGGCGGCCGGTGAGGTTTTTTGTCACCCCCACGGCGACGTTGACCCTGCCGCTGTCCGCGTCGGCGGCGGCGAGCACGACGACGCCGCTGACCAGCTTGTCCTTCATCCGGTCGACGGTGTCGCGGAGTGTCGCGGCGTCGGTGCCGTCGTCGAGGCGGGACACCAAAAGCTTGATGCCGGCCACTTCCTGCGCTTCGGCGGCGAGGTCGCGGCCGCCGGCGCCGGAGGCGAGTTTGGCTTTTAGTTGCTGGATCTCGCGCTCCAGGGTCTTGGTGCGCTCGAGGGCCTGGCGGACCTTGCCCTCGACGTCGGCGCGGGTGCCGCGGAACAGGGCGGCGACGCGGTCCAGCGCCTGCTCGGTGTCGGCGATGCGGTTGAGCGCGGTGTCGCCGGTCACGGCCTCGATGCGGCGGATGCCGGCGGCGATGCCGGACTCGGTGGTGATCTTGAACAGGCCGATGTCCCCGGCGCGGCGCACGTGCGTGCCGCCGCAGAGCTCGGTGGAGAACTCGCCGATGGAGAGCACGC
>JAQBGF010000009.1:0-72538 GCA_032122615.1 Gammaproteobacteria bacterium
GAGGTAACAACTGGCGAGTGGATTCCAGCCACGATAGTTAGCGGCTGGTGTCGTGCATTTCCCGTCATCTGACTCCTTTGCATCGGCAACTCTCTCGACAGGACGCCGCAGGCGATACAAGGGCGCGGCCATGTAATGGAAGCGCCCCGGCTGAACGTTGTAATCGAGCAGGTTCAGCCAGTCCCGCACCCGGTACTCCGATACCATACGCTGGCCGCCGGCCGGAAATCGCCCCCGCGACAGATAGTGGCGAAGCCCCCACCACCCCCAGGAATTGAAGCCAGCGATGACCACATGCCCGTCGGGCCGGAGAATGCGGTCCACTTCGCGCAGCACTGCGTGGGGATCTTCCGTGGTCTCGAGCACATGCGGGAGGAAAACGGCATCAATCGAATCCGAGGCCACTGCGAGGTCTTCGGGCATGCTCACAAAATCCACTCCCGGACCACGGTCAGCTGCCACGACTGCGTAGCGTTGCGTGCGGGCACTGCGACGGAACAGGTCGGGAGTGCCCCAGGCACCAATCTGCAAAAACTGGTCGCCAAAGATATTCTCGAAAACGGCGGCGACCTGACAGGACTCCGCGCACAACAAGGCGGCACCAGTGCCTGTCTCCAGCCAGTGAGAGCGCATGCGCCTATATTAGCCCACGCGCGGCGCGAGATTGGCTCACACGCGACGCGCGCCTTACAATGCGGCCTGTCGCAGTCCTTGGAAGTTGGAGCCGCCCATGGGATTTCTTGCCGGCAAACGCGTACTGATTGTCGGGGTCGCCAGTGAACGGTCGATCGCCTGGGGCATAGCTCAGGCCATGTCCCGCGAAGGGGCAAACCTGGCCTATACCTACCAGACCGAGCGGCTCGGCGAACGCGTACGGAAAATGGCCGCGGCGACAGGCTCCTCACTCTGCCTCCCGCTGGATGTTGCCGAAGATAATGCCATCGTCGGCATGTACGAGGCGCTGGCCGCCAGCTGGAACAGCGTCGACGCCATAGTCCATTCCGTGGCGTTCGCACCACGAGATCAACTGGCTGGCAGTTACCTCGACTCTGTTACCCGGGAGGGCTTCCAGGTTGCCCACGACATCAGCAGCTACAGCTTCGCTGCGCTGGCCAAGTACGGGCGCCAGCTGCTCTCCCCGTCGTCGGCCCTGCTGACGCTCACCTATCTGGGTGCCGTGCGCGCCATTCCCAACTACAACGTCATGGGTCCGGCCAAGGCCAGCCTTGAGGCCAACGTGCGGTTCATGGCCGCGGAACTGGGAGCTACCGGTACCCGGGTCAACGCGATATCAGCCGGACCGATCAAGACACTGGCTGCGGCCGGCATCAGTGGCTTCCGGTCGATGCTCCAGAACGTGGCCAATACAGCGCCGATCCGCCGCAACGTGACCATAGAGGATGTGGGAAACGCGGCAGCCTTTCTGTGTTCAGACCTGGCCGCCGGAATCACCGGGGAAATTCTGTACGTGGATGGCGGCTACAGCCAGGTAGGCATGAGCCTCTAGAGAGTGTCGGTTTCGTCGTCCTTGAAAAGGTCTGACGCAACGACTACGTCGGCCGATTCGCGCAGCTGCTCAGCCAGCGCCCCGGTCTCACCACTCGCGGCCCGCTGCGCCATCGCCTGCTTGAGCTGGTCGCGCTGATCCTGGGGGATACTTTCGGGATCACCGGGCACCACGGAGCGCAACTCGAACACAGCATAACCGCCATCGCCGAGGCTGACCCCCTGTACCACAGACTTGCCAGACGGCCTCGATGCGCGAAACACTGCTGACAGCAGATCCGGGTGTACGGCGGGCGTACGGCGAGTGAGCGCTCCAGCCTCAGTTAACTTGAGGCCCAGGCCGGCAAGCACTTCTGACAAATTCTTCCCGCCCTGCACCTGTCGCACGATCGTCTGCCCACGACTACTAGCCTCCGTCGTCGCGCGCTGAGCACGCAATCGTTCAATGATCTCGCCACGCACCAACTCAAGTGGCTTTGGTGATGGCATTTCGTACTGAGCAACTCGGGCCACAATAGCGTGCGTCTCGTCAATTTCGATCAACGGCGTGCTTTCACTGCCATCCAGAACGCCCGGAGAAAATACCGCCGTGATGAGGCTGGAATTCGTTCCCAGCGGGCCACCGCCTTCGCGGGTAAAACCTTCATACCGCTTGATGACCAGACCAGTATCCCGTGCCACCGGCTCGAGAGAGGTCGGATTTTCGAGGGCCAGATCGTCGATCCGTTCGGCAAGGGAATAAAACTCGTCTTGCGCCTTCTGCGCCCGAAGATCGCCGACCAACTCTGCCCGGACTTCATCAAAGCTGCGAGACGAACCGGTCCTCAGCTCTTCGAGACGGATAATGTGGTAGCCAAATTCAGTCTTGACCGGGACCGAGGTCTCTCCGGGATTGAGGGCAAACAGTGCTTTCTCGAACGGCTCTACGTAGTTGCCCACGGCGGCAAACCCCAGGTCGCCGCCACGGGTCGCGGAGCCCACGTCACTGGAGTGCTTCGCGGCCAGCGCTGCAAAGTCCCCACCCTCGCTGAGCTGGCCGGCAATCTCCTCAGCCAGGGCCCTGGCTTCTGGGTCCGTGCGATTACCGTCCACAGCGATCAGGATGTGGCTGGCGCGCCGTTCTTCATCCGATCGAAAGCGGGTCGGATCGCGGTCATATGCCTCGTGAAGGGCTTCTTCGTCCGGCACGAACTCCGTCGCCATATCAGCCAGGGCAACCTCCAGGTACTCAATGTTGGCACTCTCCAGCGATTGGAACTGGTTGGCATTGGCGGCGTAGTAGGACTGCACGTCGACATCACTGACAGTGATCGCCGCGCCGAGAGTCTGAGGATCAAAAAGCAGGTACGCAACATCCCGACGTTCCTGATCCAGGGAGATCAGGCGACGAAATTCCGCAGGCGTAAAAAACGAGCTTTCTTCCAGGCCCTGTTGAAGCTGGGAAACAGCGAGGAGCGACTGCTGCTCCTGCTCGAAAGCTGCGGGGCTGATGCCCTGAGAAGCGAGCGTGGCATCGTATGCGGGCTTGGAAAACTGCCCGCCAACCTGGAAGACTTCCATGTTGCGCACGCGGTCAATCACTCGTGAAGCACTTACACGAAAACCGGCGTCACGCACATACTGGGTAACGGCACGAGTGAGCACGAGTCCGTCGAGGGCGTCCCGCTTCAGTTGCGCTTCAACTTCCTTGGGTAGTTCGTTTCTGGCGGCCTGTTGTTCAGCCACCAGACGATTCTGAAAGACACGCTGAAATTCAACGGCGGAAATTTCCTCGCCGTTTACGCGGGCCGCGAACCGTGCACCAGTGACCGTGAAATCGCCGCCGACAAAGGTCAGCACAAGTGGCACGGCAATAACCAGGATCACCGCAAAGGCAGCCCAGCCTGTCAGCTTTTCCCGGATGGTTTGCAGCATCGATTTATGCGTTATCGTTGGTGGCGGAGTGGACGGGACTCGAACCCGCGACCCCCGGCGTGACAGGCCGGTATTCTAACCAACTGAACTACCACTCCACTCTTTTGAATCTATCCCCACGCGAACGTAACTTAACGCTCGAGGCTGGTGGGTGCTGAGGGGCTCGAACCCCCGACCTTCGCCTTGTAAGGGCGACGCTCTTCCAGCTGAGCTAAGCACCCTTCTCCCGCTTCGGTTTATGTCTCGCCACGCGAAAGTATACTGACGGTAAACGTCAGCGCCCCGTGCCGGCACTACTGGCCAGTACGGGGCGCCTGATTCTCACACGTTAGCAGTGCTCCGGCGAAGACCGGCTAGTTTACGGCATCCTTCAGAGCCTTCCCAGCCTTAAATCCGGGAACATTGCTCGCGGCAATCTGGATCGTCTCGCCCGTCCGGGGATTTCGCCCCTGGCGGGCAGCCCGCTTCTTGACTACAAACGTCCCGAATCCAATCAGCGACACCTGCTGGTCGGACTTCAGGGCTTTCGTGACGGCGCCGATGACCGCGTCTACTGCCCGGGTAGCATCAGCCTTCGACAATCCGGCGTCGTCCGCAACTACGTCAATCAAGTCACCCTTATTCATTAAAATACCTTCAAATGTAATCGAGCTATTCCCTCGTCATTGATGGCCTCCCCAACCGATAAGCCGAGATGGCATTCGGTTCGGGTACTTTCCCAGTGACGCCCCTAATCCAGTGGTGCTCGCCGCAAGAGAAACCGCGGCCAGACGCTAGTCCAAAAACCTTATACCAAGGCCGAAAAACGGCTGTCAACCGCACCGCCCGAAGCCGCCAGCCGGAATTCAGTGGGCTCGCACCCCGGATTCCGACTTTTCAGCCTGCTTATTTTGCGCATCGTCGCCCGATAAGGGTCGATTGACGGTCTTTGGAGCCGGCACGGTCTGCAGCGTCAACTGCAACACTTCGTCAATCCATCGCACGGGAACAATACTGAGCTTGTCCTTGATGTTTTTCGGGATTTCGGCCAGATCTTTTTCGTTCTCAAGCGGGATCACGACCGTCGCAATTCCGCCACGATGAGCGGCCAGTAGCTTTTCCTTCAGTCCCCCGATCGGAAGAACTTCACCACGTAAGGTAATTTCACCGGTCATGGCGACATCACACCGGACTGGAATGCCGGTGAGCGCCGATACCAATGCCGTACACATGGCAATACCCGCACTCGGACCGTCCTTTGGCGTAGCGCCTTCCGGGACATGAATGTGCAAATCGAGCTTCTGATGAAAATCCTCGTCGATACCAAGCAGCGCGGCGCGTCCGCGTACGATGGTCGTCGCCGCCTGAATTGATTCCCGCATGACCTCACCGAGCTGGCCGGTATTAATCAGCTTACCCTTTCCGGGTACCACGGCGGCCTCGATTGTCAGCAACTCGCCACCAACTTCCGTCCAGGCGAGTCCGGTAACCTGGCCCACTTGATTAACCTCCTCGGCCCGGCCATAGCGAAAGCGGCGGACACCAAGGTACTTGTCGAGACCCTTCGGCACCACGTGCGTGGACTTTGAGGCTGGCTTCAGCAGGTGATGCTTGACAACCTTTCGGCATATCTTGGCGATCTCGCGCTCTAGATTTCGGACGCCGGACTCACGGGTGTAGTAACGGATAATGTCGCGGATGACCGAGTCTGAAATTGAAATCTCCCCCTTCCTCAATCCGTTCGCCGCTACCTGTTTGGGGGCCAGGTAATTGCGCGCGATATTCAGCTTCTCGTCCTCCGTATAGCCCGGGATACGGATGACCTCCATGCGATCAAGCAGTGGCGCCGGAATATTCAGCGTGTTGGCAGTGCAGACGAACATGACCTCTGACAGATCGAAATCAACTTCAAGGTAGTGATCGTTGAACACGGCGTTCTGCTCCGGATCCAGCACCTCCAGCAGGGCTGAGGACGGATCACCGCGAAAATCCGTGGACATCTTGTCTACTTCATCGAGCAGGAACAGCGGGTTACGTACGCCGGACTTTGCCAGATTCTGGACAATTTTCCCGGGCATTGACCCAATGTACGTCCGGCGATGCCCACGAATCTCTGCTTCGTCGCGCACCCCACCGAGCGACATCCGGACAAATTTCCGGTTGGTGGCACGAGCAATACTCTGGCCCAGGGATGTTTTGCCAACACCCGGCGGCCCGACCAGACAAAGGATCGGTCCTTTCAGCTTCTTCACCCGCTGCTGAACAGCGAGGTACTCCAGGATGCGTTCCTTGACCTTCTCCAGGCCAAAGTGATCTTTTTCCAGTACCTGTTCGGCCTCACCAAGCTTCTGGTTGACACGAGATCGCTTGCGCCATGGCGCCTTCAGGAGCCAATCCACATAATTGCGAACCACAGTAGCCTCAGCAGACATAGGAGACATCAGCTTCAGCTTGTTAAGCTCTGAAACGGCCTTGTCGCGTGCCTCCTTGGGCATACCGGCCTGCGAAATCCGCTGCTCGAGTTCAGCAATCTCGTTCGGGGCATCTTCCATGTCCCCGAGTTCCTTCTGGATCGCCTTCATCTGCTCGTTCAGGTAATACTCGCGCTGACTCTTTTCCATCTGCTGCTTGACACGACCGCGGATCCGCTTCTCGATCTGCAGCATGTCGATCTCGGTCTCAATCAGCATCATCACGTGCTCGAGCCGCTCCCGAACGGTTTTGATTTCAAGCACCTTCTGTTTTTGCTCGAGCTTAAGCGCCATGTGGGCAGCTACGGTATCCGCGAGTCGTCCTGGTTGATCGATTCCAGCCAGAGAGGTCAGGATTTCAGGCGGCACCTTGCGGTTGAGCTTTACGTAACTTTCAAACTGAGATATCAGGGACCGCTTGAGCACCTCGGCTTCACGCGCCGTGACGTCGAGCTCGTCCTCGACAAGCGTGACATCGGCAGAGAAAAATTCTGCAGTCCGAGTCTTCGTGAGATTGGCGCGAGTACCGCCCTCCACGAGCACCTTCACCGTGCCATCGGGTAGCTTCAGCAATTGCAGGATGGTTGCGAGCGTGCCAATTCGGTAGATGTCCTCAAGTGACGGCTCATCCACATCGGCTTGCTTCTGGGCCACAAGTAGAATCTGCTTGCCAGACTGCATCGCCTCTTCCAGCGCCTGGATCGAACGCGCGCGACCAACAAACAGCGGGATAACCATGTGCGGATAAACCACGACATCCCGCAATGGCAGGATCGGTATGTTCAGACGGTGCTGCGATTCGGTATCAGACATCCTTACTCTCCTGGGATCAGAGTCCCGCCAGGATCCTCCGTTCGGAGGTCGGGCGGCGCAGCAAACTCACTCATGCACGCGAGGCGGATACGACTCCGGACCTCCCACAACTGACAGGCGTTCAATTGCCGCCGGAACCAGCCACTCTTCGCTCTTCTTGAACAGCCCGCAACGGCGTCGTTTCATCGGTGTCAAAGATTATGTACGGCCTTGTCTCGCCTGTTACGACGGCTTCATCTATGACAACTTTTCGGGCATTCCGCAACGACGGCAATTCGTACATAGTGTCCAGCAAAATGCCTTCAAGGATGGTGCGCAGGCCTCGCGCCCCCGTCTTGCGCTTCATGGCGCGCTGCGCGACAGCGCGTAGCGCGTCCTCGCGGAACTCAAGCTCAGCCCCCTCCATCTCCAGAAGGCGCCGGTACTGCTTGGTCAGGGCATTCTTTGGCTCAACCAGGATGCTGATCAGCGCAGCTTCGTCAAGTTCATCAAGCGTAGCCACAACAGGCAACCGGCCCACAAACTCCGGAATCAATCCGAAGCGGATCAGATCCTCAGGTTCGACATCCGCAAGGAGTTCACCGATCGACGTGTCTTCCGCACTGCACACATCGGCCACAAAGCCGATACCACTCTTCTGCGAGCGCTTCTGGATGATCTTTTCCAGCCCGGCAAAAGCCCCACCAACAATGAACAGGATGTGCCGGGTATCGACCTGCAAGAACTCCTGCTGTGGGTGCTTGCGGCCACCCTGCGGCGGTACGGATGCGATCGTGCCTTCTATCAGCTTCAACAACGCTTGCTGCACACCTTCGCCAGACACGTCGCGCGTGATGGAAGGATTGTCGGACTTGCGGGAAATCTTGTCGATCTCGTCGATGTAGACAATGCCAGTTTGCGCCTTCTCGACATCGTAGTCGCACTTCTGCAGCAGCTTCTGAATTATGTTCTCGACATCCTCGCCCACATAACCGGCCTCAGTCAGCGTGGTGGCGTCCGCAATTGTAAATGGAACGTTAAGCAAGCGAGCGAGAGTCTCTGCCAGCAGGGTCTTTCCGCAACCCGTTGGGCCGATCAACAGGATATTGCTCTTGGAAAGCTCAATGTCGCCCTTGCCGCCGTCGGCGGAACGATTCTCCAGCCGCTTGTAGTGGTTATAGACCGCTACAGAAAGGATCTTCTTGGCGCGCTCCTGCCCGATTACGTACTCGTCAAGGACGTTCTTGATTTCCTGGGGCTTCGGCAGCTTGGCACTGCTGTGGTCCTGGCGATCCTCGAGTTCCTCACGAATAATGTCATTGCAGAGTTCAACACACTCGTCACAAATGAAAACCGACGGGCCCGCAATAAGCTTGCGTACCTCATGCTGACTCTTGCCGCAAAATGAGCAGTAGAGCAGCTTGCCGTCGTCGCCTCGTCCGCGGGTTTCGTCAACCATGGCTGCCGGTTTCTCCTGCTGTGAAGTCCGTCACGTGTCCTTCAACTAACATATAACATGCGTTCAGCGGGGTGTGCAAAATCCCTCGTCGTATAACGCGAACAGTTCACATCACGCGGACATTTTACGTGGTTTTTCGCGTTTCGCCGCGCCGTTCCAGCACGCTGTCGATAAGTCCGTATTCCACGCCCTCGACCCCGCTCATGAATCGATCCCGATCGGTGTCACTCTCCACACGCTCCAGGGGCTGTCCGGTATGCACAGACAGAATCCGGTTTAGCCGCTCACGCGTTTGCAGAATTTCCTTGGCATGAATATCAATGTCTGATGCCTGCCCCTGAAAACCACCCAGCGGCTGATGAATCATCATGCGGGAGTGCGGCAGGCAGAATCGCTTGCCCTTCGCGCCACCCGTTAACAGCAGTGCGCCCATGCTGGCGGCCTGCCCGACACAAATCGTACTCACATCCGGCTTGATAAATTGCATCGTGTCGTAAATGGAGAGGCCGGCAGACACCACGCCACCCGGCGAATTGATGTACAGGTGAATGTCCTTGTCCGGGTTCTCGGATTCCAGAAACAACAATTGGGCAACCACCAGATTAGCCATGTGGTCCTCGACGGGTCCCACGACAAAAATCACCCGCTCCTTCAGCAATCGCGAGTAGATGTCGTAGGCGCGTTCGCCGCGCGCAGTCTGCTCGATGACCATCGGTACTAGACCGAGCGACTTGGTATCCATAGCCATGATTACCGTCCCTGTTTCAACTAGCTGTTGGCACTCAGGAGACCGGCCAGCGACCGAAATGCCATGGGTTGCGACACTGTTGTCGCCCGCGCGGCAAGCCAGTCGATCACCTGCTCCTCGAGTACGGAATTCTCCACCTGCGTCAAAAGCTGAGCTGTCTGATAGTACAGCTTGCGAATATCATCGGGCTTTTCATAGCCGCCGGACAATTGGTCGATCCGTTCGCGAACCTTATCCCGGTCCACCACGAGTTCCTGCTCGCGAATCACTGCGCCTATCAGCAGCCCGAGCCGAACCCTGCGCTCAGCCGTCTCACGAAAAGACTCAAGTGATGGTGCTGCGCTGACATCGGTGATGCCCAGGTTCCGCATTGCGTCGGCCTGCAATGTGGTAGCTTCCTGCTCAACGAGCGCGACCGGTATGTCGATCAGGTTCGCCTGCAGCAGCAACTCCAGCAACTGGCGCTTGATCTCCGCTTTCGCCCTGGCGGCAAACTCGCTGGCCATGTTCTTGCGTATATCCTGGGTGAAATCCTCCCTGGTACCGCTCTCGACACCGAAGCCGCGAATGAAATCCCCGTCCACCTCAGGCAAATGCTCTTCGGCGACTTCCCCTACCTGGATGCTGAATTCAGCGGGCTGGCCAGCCATCGTTCCGTTCGGATAGTCGACGGGGAACTGCACTTTGATTTCACGTCTTTCGCCGGTCTTGACGCCAACCAGTTGCGTCTCGAAATCTGCAATCATCCGGCCCTCGCCCAGCACGATTGCGACCTTCTCGCCGGTTCCGCCTTCCATCGGCGCGCCGTTCATACGACCTTGAAAATCCACGGTGACACGATCACCCGTTCGCGCACCCCGGTCGGCAGCATGCCAATGGGCGCGTTGCCGACGGAGGTTTTCGGTGATGAAGTCGATATCGGCATCGTCAAACGCCGGTTCAGGTCGACTGACACTGAACGAGTCCAGGCCCTGCACCGTAAATTCGGGAAAGACCTCAAAGCTGGCCGTGTACACGAGATCGCCGCCATCGGTACCGGCATCCGGTGCCGCATTGATCTGCGGATCACCGACCGGGCGCAATTTCTGGCGATTAAGGGCCTCGTTATAGGTCGATTGCACGACGTCCTGCAGAACCTCGACGCGAACCTGATTACCGAACCGCCGTCGAATCACCGTTTCCGGCACCTTGCCGGGCCGGTAGCCCTTGATATTCGCCGTCCGGCTCATTGAACGCAGCCGAACCTGCACCTCTTGCTCTATACGCTGCGCCGGCACCCGGACCTGTAGCCGCCGCTCCAGCCGCTGGCCCGTCTCCAGAGAAACTTCCAAATCCGCCATCGCCCTCTCGATTTCCTGAACCATCTGCATTCCTAATCTCGCCCTGCCGGATCGCGCCCGCCCCACCCCCTGGCAAAATGGCCTGGTGCGAACGGAGAGACTCGAACTCTCACGGGTTACCCCACAGGAACCTAAATCCTGCGCGTCTACCAGTTCCGCCACATTCGCGCACGGGACCCTAAAGCGGCTTTGGGCGCGACATTATACCGAACGACCTCAGGCACACCGGCATACCGGCTTTCTTAACGGTGCTTTCAGGTCCGGAGCGGCGCAGCCGAGATGCACGAAAAAATGACGGCTATAACTTATATATATTACAATGACTTATATCTTAACTTGAAACTCGCTTATAGGATACTTCGACCGACATCAGGGCAGCGTGCGAGCTTCGGGGTAAGAAATCCGTGACCGGACGGGAATGGTGGGCCGTGTAAGACTTGAACTTACAACCAATGGATTAAGAGTCCACTGCTCTACCAGTTGAGCTAACGGCCCGTCTGCCTCGTCGCGGCTGGCCTTGTGCCGGCCAGCAACGCGCCTTCGCGAAAGTTGGGGTGGACGATGGGGCTCGAACCCACGACCACCGGAATCACAATCCGGTGCTCTACCAACTGAGCTACGCCCACCATTTAGCGTTCTCGTCATGGCGCGCCTGGCAGGACTCGAACCTGCAGCCCCCGGCTTAGAAGGCCGGTGCTCTGTCCGGTTGAGCTACAGGCGCTCCGCTGCCGAGAGACCAGGTGGTCGGGGCAGACGGATTCGAACCGCCGACCCTCTGCTCCCAAAGCAGATGCGCTACCAGACTGCGCCATGCCCCGACTGGTCCCGGCGCCGGCATTATAGCGATCTGCCGGGCAAGACGGGTGATTCATCGGGGGCGGCGATGATAAGGACGACAGAGGACAGCGTCAATTTACCCCTCCGTGCTAAGGTGTCGGCCGCCATGACCGCCCGCCTGATTGACGGCAAAGCCATTGCTACCGAAATGCAGAATGCTCTGCGCCAGCGGATTGCCGACCGCCGCCAGAAGGGGCACCGTCCGCCCGGCCTGGCCGTAGTCCTCGTCGGGGATGATCCGGCCTCAAGAATCTATGTGCGGAACAAGCGCAAGGCCTGCAATGACGTCGGCATCATGTCTCGCGACTACGATCTGCCAATGGCCACCGACGAGAACCACATCCTGGCCCTTATCGATCAACTGAATGCCGACCCCGAAATCGACGGCGTTCTGGTACAGCTGCCCCTCCCCGCCCACATCAATGAAATAGCCGTAATCGAGCGCATCGACCCGGTCAAGGACGTCGACGGGTTCCACCCCTACACGGTGGGACGCCTGTGCCAGCGTATTCCCGTCCTGCGTCCCGCAACACCCTACGGCGTGATGACATTGCTCCGCCATATCGGCATCCCCGTGCAAGGCCAGCACGCCGTGGTCGTGGGCGCATCAAATCACGTGGGTCGACCACTGGCTCTGGAACTGCTACTCGCGGGAGCCACGATCACCGTCTGCCACCGGTTTACGCGGGATCTGGCTCACCATGTAGCGGAAGCCGATATTCTGGCGGTGGCCGTCGGCAAGGCGGGACTGATACCGGGCGCCTGGATAAAACCGGGCGCCGTCGTCCTCGACATCGGCATAAGCAGACTGGCCAACGGCAAACTGACGGGAGATGTCGTCTTTGACGATGCGCAAAAGAGGGCTGGCTGGATCACACCGGTGCCCGGCGGAGTAGGCCCGATGACCATCGCCATGCTGCTGGAGAATACGCTAACAGCCGCCATTTCCGGGACGGCCCTGCTTCAGGCGCGGGAACTGACGCCGACCGGCTAGTTGTACTGAACCTCTGAGGAGTCGAATCGAGCCATGTTTTGCTCAAAAAATCTGTTGTCGTTACTTACCCTCGTGGCCCTGACCGTGATAACCGCAGCCCACGGCGGAGAACTCACGCAAGTCAAGGTGGAAACCTCAGCCGGCGACTTCGTCCTGCAAATGGATGCCGACCGTGCCCCACTCTCCGTGGCAAATTTTCTCCAGTATGTCCGCGACGGCTTCTACGACGGAACGATCTTTCACCGGGTTGTGAACGGGTTCGTCATCCAGGGAGGGGGCTATGCGGCAAACATGGAGCCGAAACCCCCTCGCCCGGCTATCCCCAACGAAGCGGGCAATGGCCTGACCAACCGGCGCGGCTCTGTCGCCATGGCCCGCACCGGCGATCCGCACTCGGCCGACGCCCAGTTTTACGTCAACCTGGCGGACAATCTGGCGCTCGACCCAAAACCGACGCGCTGGGGTTATGCCGTGTTCGGTGAGGTGATCCAGGGCCTCGAAATTGTCGACAAGATCGGGCACCAGGTGACCAGCATCAAGGACGGGATGCAGGATGTGCCGATCGAAAACGTGGTAATCCGCAAGGTCACCGTGCTGAAAACCCCAATTGCCCGATGACGGCCCTTTTTGTCTCGGATCTGCACCTCGACGCTTCAAGGCCCGCTGCGACTGACTGCTTCCTGCGCTTCCTGGCGGGCCCGGCCCGCGATGCCGGCACCCTGTATATTCTCGGCGATCTCTTCGAGGCCTGGTCCGGGGACGACGCCGCCGACGTCCACGAGCAGGAAATCCTTCACGCGCTGCGGCGCTACACGACGGCCGGCTGCCGGCACTATTTCCTCAGGGGGAACCGTGATTTTCTTGTCGGCTCGCGCTTTGCAAAGGAAACAGGAGCGGCACTGCTCGACGACGAGACACTGATCGAGATCGACAAACATCGGATCCTGCTGATGCACGGAGACACGCTCTGCACGGATGACCATGCCTATCAGCGGTACCGTCGTCTCGTGCGCAGCCCGACGGCTCAGTCGCTTTACCTCGCCATGCCGATCCCGCTTCGATCCGGTATCGCAGCGTATGCCCGCCGCCGAAGCATGCGAGCCAACGCGGGAAAACCCGCTTCCATCATGGACGTGAACCCAACGGCGGTGGCCGACGCCCTCCGCCGGCACGCTGTGCAGCTGATGATTCACGGCCACACCCATCGCCCGGGAATCCATACTCTTGATCTCGATGGGCAGCCGGCGCGCCGCATCGTGCTCGGCGCCTGGTACGAACAGGGCAGCGTGCTCCACTGGAACAATACCGGCCCGCAATTGCGCGCACTCACTTTCTCCTGACGCCCGCAAGCGCAGTACGGAGCCAGGATCCAGGTCAGGGCGCGGGGGGCTGCCAGGCCAGCAATTCCTCCACGGACTGGAAGCGCTGTGACGGCTGCTTGGCGAGCATCCGCTGAATCAGTGGCTGAAACTCCCGGAGTGCGGTCGGCAGCCGGGGCAATAACGCCTGCCGGTGTTTGATGATTACGGCCATAGCGGTATCGCCGTCATAGAGTTTTTCACCGGTCAGCATTTCGAAAAAAATCACGCCCAGGCTGTAGATATCGCCACGCAGGTCAACCGGTTTGCCATGCCCCTGTTCCGGACTCATGTAATACGGCGTACCAAAGATGGCCCCGGCACCCGTAACTTCGGCCTCCAGGGCCACCTGCTTTGCCAAACCAAAATCAATCAGGGCCAGGGAGCCATCATCGCGAAACAACACATTGGTCGGTTTGAGATCACGGTGCAGGATTTCGGCGGCGTGGAGCACGCCCAGCGCGCCAGCGACTTCTCTCATCAGGCGAAAGGCCTCATAGGGATTCATCCCGGTGGCGATACGCCTTTTCAGGCTGCCCCCACCGCAATACTCCATTGCAATGTAAGCGTGATCGTCCGCCACTCCAAAGTCGTAGATCCGCACTACATTCGGGTGATTGATACGTGCAATCAGCTCGTATTCGCGCAGGAAACGATCGAGAATCTTGCCGCTGGCGGAGTCGGCAACCTGGTGCAAAACTTTCAGCACCAGCTGGCGCTCTGCATTGCGCTGGTGCGCCAGATACACCGTGGCTATTTCCCCACGCGCCAGTTGGCGAATAATCGTGTAGTTGCGGGGTATCGGCTCACCGCCGCCCGCCGTTAGGAGGTCAGCCATTCCGCCGCCGTTCAGTGCGCCGCTTGACGGCACCTTCATCGCTTCCTCGATGGCCTCGGCCAACCGTGCGTGACTAAGGCCGGGTTTGCCCACGTACTCATTTGCTCCCGCCTTCAAAGCGGCCACTATCTGGCGTTCGTCGCCATTGCCGATGACGACGATCGGCGGAAAGCGCGGCAATGCGCGGAACTGCCGGACCCAGTCGACGACATCACCCCTGCCACAAGGATGGCCCAGCAGGACGACATCGTTTCCCGCGCCGGAAAATGCCTCGGGCAGGCGCCCCGACAATTGGGGGTCGTACTCCCGGATTACCGCCTCGGGCCAGCGGACGGCAATGTGATGCGAAAGCAGCCGACGGTAGTCGGCGTGGTCATCGATGATGAGAATCTTGAGCAGCGGCGCTAACCCGCGCGCAGACGGGGGCCCGGGGTCAATGGCGTGATGTCGTCACCGTCCGGGTCGCGAAGCTCAACGGGACCACGTCCGCGCTTCGCTTTGCCGACCCGATTCTTGGCCCGGTCCGAACGCTGCTCCTCAAGCCGGGCGAGGTACTCTGGACTGATGTCACCCGTCACGTATTCACCCGAGAAGCACGAGGTGTCGAAGTTTGTGATGTCCCCGTTGTCGTAGCGCACCGCGCGGATCAGATCATCAAGATCCTGGTAGATCAGCCAGTCGGCTCCAATCAACTCCTGAACTGCAAGCTCTGTACGAGCATGGGCAACGAGTTCGCTCGCAGCCGGCATGTCGATGCCGTAGACGTTCGGGTATCGAACTGGCGGGGAAGCCGAGGCAAAGTACACGCGACGTGCACCCGCCTCGCGCGCCATCTCGATGATCTGCTTCGACGTCGTCCCGCGAACTATTGAGTCATCCACGAGCAGCACGTTTTTGTCGCGAAACTCGAGCTCAATGGCATTGAGCTTGCGTCGCACGGACTGTCGGCGCTGATCCTGCCCTGGCATGATGAACGTACGGCCGATATAGCGGTTCTTGATAAACCCCTCCCGGTACTTTACGCCGAGCCGATGGGCAACCTCGAGGGCGCTCGGGCGACTGGAATCCGGAATCGGGATAATCACATCGATATCGTGATCAGGACGCTCGCGATGAATCTTGTCGGCGAGTCGCTCGCCCATGCGCAAACGCGACTTGTACACGGAAATTCGGTCAATGATGGAATCAGGTCGGGCAAAGTAGACGTACTCGAAAATACACGGGGTGTAGCCACGCCGCGCTTCGCATTGCTGACTGTGCAGCGTTCCGTCGGTTTCGAAGATCACGGCCTCGCCGGGCAGGATGTCGCGCACCACCTCGAAATCCAGGACATCCATGGCCACGCTTTCGGACGCCACCATGTGCTCGACCCCTCCGGCTGTCTCCCGCCTGCCCATGCACAGGGGTCGAATACCGTGTGGATCCCGGAACGCGACAATACCGTAGCCGATAACCAGCGCGACCACGGCGTAACCGCCACTGCACCGGCGGTGCACCGCGGCTACAGCAGCAAAGATGGCCTCAGGCGTCAGTCGTTCGTTGTCCTGCCGCTGAAGTTCGTGGGCAAATACATTCAGCAGCGCCTCGGTATCCGACCCGGTATTCAGGTGCCGTCGATCCTGCTGAACCAGCAAGGCCTTCAGTTCGTTCGAATTGGTGAGGTTGCCGTTATGGGCCAGGCCAATGCCATACGGTGAATTGACGTAGAAGGGCTGTGCCTCGGAGGAATTGAGCGTGCCTGCCGTTGGATAACGACAATGGCCGATACCAACATTACCCCGCAGTTCGTCCATGTGACGCTGCTGGAAGACGTCGCTGACCAGACCGTTCTTTTTCCGGGTGCACAACGTGCCATTCCAGTCGGTCATGATCCCGGCGGCGTCTTGCCCACGATGCTGCAGGACTGACAACGCGTCATAGATCGCTTGCTTGACGGGCCGATGGCCGACGATACCGACGATGCCACACACGTTAGAGGCGGGCTCCATTTTGCTCAGCCAACTGCAATTGCGCCATGTCGCGCAGCTCAGCTGCCACTGCGGCCGCATACGGTATCAGCTTGGACTCCCGCCACCAAGGCTCTGCGGCGAACCCGCCGAGCTCCAGCGCAAGGACCAGAATGCCCGCCAGCACGACCCCCCGCGCCAGACCGAACAACATGCCGAGCGTCCGGTCCGTGCCGGTAATAACGCTGCGCCGCACGAAATAGCTCACGATCCAGGCCAGCACGCTTCCCGCGAACAGCACGCCGACAAACAGGGCAAGGCGTGCGGCCCAAAGCCGCCAGAGCGGGTCACGGAGCGTGTTGCTGAAAAGATCGGCCACCTGGGCGTCGAAGCGGGCGGCACACCACAGTGCCATCACCCAGATCGCGAGTGACATCGCTTCACGGATCAGCCCACGCAGAATTCCGACCAGCGCGGATGCAAGCAGCATGGCCAACAAGAGGTAGTCGAAAGTACTCACAGCAAAGCAGCAACCGCGAATTTCACGCTGATACCCTAACGCCTACTGCCGGCCAACACGACCACCCTTGAAGCCCGCTGCCGTCAGTCGCCTGGCCAGCGCCTCGGCAGCCGGGCGGTCCGCCACGGGCCCGGCCCTTACGCGAAAGAAATTGCCACTGGTTCCGCCCCCACTCTGAATGAACACGCTGAAGCCCTTGCGCTTCAGATCTGCGGCCAGCCGATCGGCGTTGGCGCGCTGGGAAAAACTGCCAAGCTGCACGATCCAGTCGCCTCCGTTGACCCGGGTCGGCGCGGTCTCGGCCGGTGCCACGGGTTCCCGGCTCAGGTCGCGGACCGGCTCACGAACAGTCTCCGGCACGACCGGTGGCGTTGTCGCAACTGGTTTCGGCGGGACTTTAGTCAATGCGGGTTCGGGTACGGCAAATTCCGGGGGTCCGGATTCTGGTGGTGCGGGTTCCGGGACAGGAGACGCCTGCAACCGCGTGGGCACCGGCGGCTCACGCTCCTCGCCATCCAGGCGGATCGTGTGTGTGCGCAGGTCCAGGGAGTCGTCGACTGCCGGGCGGGTGATTATCGCGTCGGAGTCCGGATTGCCATCCAGAATCGCCGGAACAACGAGCACCAGCACCGCGAGAAGACACGCGGCCCCAACCATTCGTTGTGCCAGTTGGCGGTCCATCAAAGAAAATTCCGCGAAGGGTTCAGTATAAACCAAGCCACTGGAGGGCGGGCGCAACGATCCGAAACGAGCCACAGACAATGATCCGGCCCCCGACCGGCGTAACCTGGCGGGCACGTTCAAAGGCCGCGGCCGGGGTCGGCTCCCAGGCGATGGGATCTACGCCCGCCGCCGCCAGCGCTTCGCGCATCCCACCCTCGGTACTCGCGCGCGGATCGTCAATTCCCGATACGATCCATTGACCGGCCACGGGAGCAAGCTCAGCCACGAAGTTGGCAATGGCCTTGTCGGCGAGCAATGCGATGACAACGGTTGGCGCCGCAGTGCCGGTTGCAGGCCGGGGAAGCGCGGCCAGTTGCTCACGCAGGACAGTCGCCGCCTGCGGGTTGTGGGCAACGTCCAGAATCCAGTCGTGCTCCCGCCGTACCACCTGGAAACGGCCTGGCGGCGTTGATCGCATCAGCACGGGATTCAGGAATGACGCCGTCAGTGACTCTGAGGGCATAAGCCTCGCGAGCGCCGCCAGGGCCAGTGCGGCATTCCGGAACTGCGCTGCCGTCCAGAAATCCGGGACCCGCAGACCATCAATGCGCCGTGTTCCGTGAATGAAGGACCAGCTTCTGCCCTGTGCAGCCCGGCTGTCGCAAAAATCGGCGCCGTACACCTGCAGGTCGGCACCCACACGGTCGGCCTCCGCGCGGATCGCGTTCGGGAGGGGTGCATCGCCGTAAAACGCCGGTATTCCCGCCCGAAGTATTCCGGCCTTTTCAGCGGCAATCGCCTCGATCGTCGTCCCGAGCCATTCCTGATGATCCAGGTCAATAGTGGTGATCAGCGCGACGTCCGCATCGAGCGCGTTCACGGCATCAAGGCGGCCGCCGAGGCCCACTTCCAGTAACCAGGTGTCGCAACCAGCCTCCGCAAAAATGACGAGAGCGGCCAGTGTACCGAACTCAAAATAGGTGAGGCGGACCGACTGCCGGGCCGCCTCGACGCATTCAAAAGCACGAATCAGCGCAGCATCGGACACCGGTCGATCAGCGATCCGGATACGTTCGTTGTACATGACGAGATGCGGAGAGGTGTACAGGCCCGGATTCCTGCCAGCCGCACACAGGCAATCATGCACCAGGGTAATCGTGGAACCCTTGCCGTTGGTTCCACCCACGGTAAGCACACGGCCCACCGGTGGCTGCAGATCAAGCCGGCGGAGGACCTCGTGCACCCGGTCGAGTCCCAGATCGATGGGCCGGGGGTGCAAGGACTCCTGCCACCGCAGCCAACCGGCGACAGTTGAGGGACGGGTCAGGCCGGGTTCTCGGTCGGCGGCGGGGGTGCCTGCTTCAGGACTTTCGCCAGCAGGGCAGCAATTTCGTCGCGCATGTTCCGCCGATCTACCAACATGTCGAGCGCGCCGTGCTCCAGCAGGAATTCGCTCCGCTGAAATCCCTCCGGAAGAGTCTCGCGTACGGTCTGCTGTATAACCCTCGGTCCGGCAAAGCCGATCAGTGCATTGGGCTCAGCAATGTTGATATCCCCCAGCATCGCGAGGCTCGCGGAAACACCGCCGGTTGTGGGGTCTGTCAAAACGGAAATATAGGGCACGCGCGCTTCCGCCAACTCGGCCAGTGCCGCACTCGTCTTGGCCATTTGCAGTAGTGAGTAAAGCGCCTCCTGCATCCGGGCACCGCCACTGGCAGAAAAGCTGATCAAAGGCTGGCGATTGTCGCGACTCCAGGCCGCTGCCCGCGCAAATTTCTCGCCAACCACGGAGCCCATTGATCCGCCCATGAATCGAAACTCGAACGCACAGGCCACAATCGGCTGCCCCTTCAGCATGCCGGTCATTGCCACGAGCGCGTCCCGCTCACCGGTTTCCTTCTGCGCCTGGGTAATACGCGTCCGGTAGGGCTTGGTGTCCTTGAACCGTAACGGGTCTTGCGGGCTCAATTTCTCCGCGATTTCGCGGCCTGTTCCAGGATCGAGGAATACCATCAGGCGATCCCTGGCAACCAGACGCATGTGGAAACTGCACTTCGGACAGACATGCAGATTGCGCTCCAGTTCCGCCCGATACAGTTGGGCGCTGCACTGGGGACACTTGATCCAGAGCCCCTCCGGAACGGAACGTGTTCGCCGTTCCGTCTTGATGCGCGAGGGCAGGACCTTTTCGTACCACGTCATGCCTGAATCATATCAAGTCCGGTTCAGCGATCCCGCCAGACTGGTTGCGGCCTGGCCGCAGGCAATGCCAATTCCGCCGGGTAGTGAACCTCTGCCAGATACAAGCCCTCCGGAGGTGCCGTGGCCGCCCCCAGACGACGATCCCGACCCGCCAGGAGTTCGGCCAGCCACCTCGGGCCAGCGACGCCCGTTCCGACCCGGACGAGTGCACCGACGACGTTGCGCACCATGTGGTAGAGGAAACCATTGGCGCGCGCCTCGATCTGCAGATAGTCGCCGGAACGGGTTACCGTGAGCCGCTCGACCCGGCGAATCGGACTTCGGGACTGGCAGCCGGCGCCGCGGAAGGCTGAAAAGTCGTGCTCGCCCAAGAGATCAGTCGCCGCCGACGCCATCCGATCGGCGGCCAGCTCACCCCGCAAGCACCACGCTCTGTGCCGATCAAGGGCCGAACGCACGTCCCGATCAAGGATGACGTACCGGTAGGTGCGCGCCACCGCGGAGTAACGAGCATGAAATTCGCCAGGAACCGTGCGAACCCACTGCACGGCTATGTCATCCGGAAGATTGCTGTTGATCCCCAGAAGCCAGGACCGCACTGAGCGGCGGGCGGTGGAATCGAAGTGGATCACCTGTCCGCAGGCATGAACCCCGGTATCGGTGCGGCCGGCGGCTGCCGTGCTGACTGGCTCGTTGGCCACGTTGGCGATGGCGGCGTTGAGTATTTCCTGAACGCTGCGAGCGTTCCGCTGGATCTGCCAGCCGGAGAATGCGCTGCCGTCGTATTCAATCCCGGCCGCGAACCGGTGGGCGCTCAACTACGTTGCCTCGCGCCAGGCACGTTGCCTTTCGCCGGAACCTGTCAGTCCGTCAGATCGTCGAGCAGGCGACGGGCTTCCTGCCGCTGGGAGGAATCGCCCTCCTCCAGCACCTCGTTCAGGATGCTGCGTGCGCCATCGGGATCGCCCATATCGACATAGGCCCGAGCCAGATCCAGCTTGGTGCCCACTTCGGTCATCGTGGGTCCCTCGGGGCCCCGCCGCTTTCCGGTCATTACGGAAGTCGGCTCCAGTTCCTCACTAGCGTCGTCACCGATTTCGAAGTCTACCTCGCTGAGTTCGCCGGAAACCTCGCCCAGACCCGCCCCCATTGCACCCGGTTGTTCGGCGGTGTCATCGAGGGACCGGTGCGCCGCGGTTTCGGCAGTGGTATCACGTGCCGCACCCTTGCTGGCAGCACTCCTCTCCATCGCATTGCCGAAGGCGGGCAGGTCGACCGTGCCGTCGTCCTTAGCCATGCCTCGCATCTCGGCGGTTGATTCGCCGTCCTGGCCCTGCAGCAAGTCAGATTCGTCGTCCTCCTCCGAACTGAGGTCGTATACGTCATCGCCGCCCGACGCGTCGCCATCATCCACGAGTGCGCCGTGCACGCCTGTGCCCAGATCATCCGCGGCTTCATCAAGCCCGGTGAGATCGAGGCCCAGATCTTCGAGGTTAATTTCTTCAGTCTGGTCCGCACCTGACGCCCGCAGAGGATCGACTACGCCGCCCGGCAAACCGGGGATAGCGCTCTCCAGTGTCGGCGTCTCCAGGGTCCTCTCGCCAGGGCCGCGAAATTCGACGGTCGGCGTTTCCATCGTCGGAAAATCGTCGCCCGGCCGAGGGGCCTCGATCGTGGGAAACTCAGCCGTCGGGGCCATCGCTCCGGGTTTCGTCAGGCTGGTCGAGCTCAGGCCAGAGTCATCCGCTGTCGCTTCATCAGGCGCACCGGGGTCAAAGTCGAGCATATTGTCGGCTGGGTCCGGGACGGCACCCTCACCGCCGCTCTCGTCGAATGAGAAGTCGACTCCGCCCTTGTCGCCCTCAACCAGATCCAGATCAAGGCCGGAGTCACCAGTGCTGACCACCGCGCCCGCAAACAGGGCTTCCCCGGGGCAAATCTGCTTGCCGAGAATCACGACCTTGTTCCAGTCGGGGTCGGCGGCACCCTTGAGCTGTTGGTGGAAGACCTGCGCCTCCTTGAGGAACGCCGCCTTGTTCTCCCAAACGAAATACACCTCGATAAGCTTGAGCCGCAGATCCCGTCGGTCCGGGCTATCGCCCAGGGCGCGCACGAGCAGTTCGGCCGCCTGGTCATAAAGACCATAAGCCAGGTGGAAGTTCGCTTCGGCAACCACGTCCGCCTGGTCAAGCTCCACGGCGCCATCGGTGCTGATGGTGCGTTCGAGCGCTGTTTCAGCATCGGGATCCCGTTCAGCGACCCGACTGGCTACAGGGATGGATCGATTTCCATGGTCCTCATCGACGCTATACCCGTCGCGCGGGGTGACCGGTTGGGTGCTTCCGGCACCGCTCCCCATGTCCCGGTTCATGTCGCGGTCGAAGCGACTGGAGGCCTCGTCGGCAGCGGCCATCCGCCGCCTGCCAAAGACCAAGAACAGGCCAGCCAACAGCACCGCTGCGGCCGACACCAGAAACCACACGTTGAAAATCAGGCCACTGAGCGTATCGAGAATACCGCCGCCCGTCTCCGGCCGCTCACGTACCGCCGGCTTGGCGGACTCTCGCTCGTCGTCGGCAGCCGGCGCATCCGCCGCGACCGGGGCGACGTCAGCTGGCGCCACGGCCGCGTCAACCGGGGCATCCATCGGGACGTTCGCAGGGACCGTCGGCGCGCTCCCCTCGAGCTGGCTAATGCGGTCCTGCAGGGCCTTTAGCTGACTGTCCTGGAGGCTGACCAACCGTTCCTTTTCAGCCAGTTCCTTCTCCAGGGCCTCACGTCTGGCGGTCTCGGCGGCACTGGCCGCAGCCGGCCCCGAAGCGGTACCCGCTGCCTGCTCGGTGGGCGGCACCAGCTGCAGTCGCGCCGGCACTGGCGGCGTGCCGACGGCCCCTCGCCATTCCTGATGCTGCCGCTGCACCTCGGCGGTGGCCTCGCGGCTGCTAATGCTGGTCAGTTCACTCCCGCGGGGCACCCGCAAGATGGCGCCACGCCGCAGCCGGTTGATATTGCCGGAAAACGCCTCCGGGTTGGCCCGGTAGAGCGCCACCATCATCTGGTTCAGGGACGCATTGCTGTCGGCGCTCAAGCGCTCGGAGATCCTCCAGAGCGTCTCGTTGGCACGAACGGGTCCGTAACTGTCGCCATCCGGACCAGAAGTGACGCTGCCCGTGGCCGTAGCAGCACCCGCCCCGGAACTGCGGATGGCGGGGGCAGGTTCGGCGGCCGGAGGCCGGCGAATAGCCGGCGGTGACGCGGACGGACCGGCTGCCGCCGGCGGCGCGGCGACCGGTTGCGAACTCTGCTGGCCGGCGCCGCCAGGACGGGCAAAGGTCGGGGGATCGAGCAGGACTGTGTATTCCCGCAGCAGCCGGCCCTGGGGCCAGGCAACCTCCAGGAGAACGGAGACGAAGGGCTCACTGACGGGCTGTGTTGAGGTTATACGAACGATGGTTCGCGAGCCGTCCCGCTGAACCTGGAACTTGAGATCTTCGAGGAAGCGGGGCCGGTCGAGGCCGTAGCGCTCAAACGTAGCCGCCGGCGCCAGCTGCACACTCAGCTGACCGAGATCCTCCGCAGATTCTGATGTCACCGGAATCTCGGCGACGAAGGGTTGATTGAGCGCGGACCGAAGCGATATTTCGCCGAGGCCCAGGGCGCTCACGGTTAACGGAAGTAGTACCGCCAGCAGCGGGACTGCAGCGAGTCGGACTCGTGGCATCACCAATCCCCGATTGAACCGTCGGCACCACCCCTCATCGGGGAGCCCAAAAAACCGGCGGCTAGAAGTGGGGCCAACTATAGCCCATATGTTCCCGCTGTGTAAGGCAGAGCATGCTTAATTCAGAGGTAATCCCGGATCAGGAGTTCTGCAATCTGGACAGTGTTCAAGGCCGCCCCCTTGCGGATATTGTCGGACACAACCCAGAGGTTGATGCCACGCTCGCAGGAAATGTCCTCCCGGATGCGGCCCACATAAACCGGGTCGTGGTTCGCGCCGTCAGTCACTGCCGTTGGATACCCGCCAAGGCGAGCTTCGTCCACCACGGTAATGCCGGGCGCGCGCTCGAGCAGCGTCCGAACTTCCCGGGCGCTGATCTTTCGCCGGGTTTCGATATGCACGGCCTCCGAGTGACCAAAAAAGACCGGCACCCGAACAGCCGTTGGATTGATCTGGATCGACTCGTCACCGAGGATCTTGCGTGTCTCCCACACCATCTTCATTTCTTCCCGGGTGTAACCGTTCTCCTCGAAATCGTCGATGTGGGGCACGACATTGAACGCGATCTGCTTGGCCGCACCGCCGGTCTCCACCGGTTGCGCGTTCAGCAACTGTGAAGTCTGGGCTGCCAGAGTTTCGACCGAGCGCCGCCCGGCGCCGGACACGGACTGATAGGTAGCGACGTTAATGCGGGTAATGCCGGCGGCGTCGTGGATGGGCTTCAACGCGACGACCATCTGGATGGTCGAGCAATTGGGGTTGGCAATTATATTGCGCCCACGGTAGCCCTTGATCGCTTCCGGATTCACTTCCGGCACAATCAGCGGGATATCCGGCTCGTTGCGAAATCTGGACGTGTTGTCGATCACAATGCAGCCGGCCGCTCCCGCGCGGGGTGCGTGCTCGCCGGAAACGCTACCGCCTGCAGAGAACAGCCCGAGATCAACACCCTGGAAATCGAATTTGGCCAGGTCCCGGACACGGTGGGTTTTGCCACCGAAGCTCACGGTCTTACCCACCGACCGCTCGCTCGCCAGCGGAATTAGCTCACTGACGGGAAATTTCCGTTCCTCCAGGATCTGGAGGATGGCCTCACCGACGAGGCCCGTGACTCCGACGACAGCAACACGATAAGCATCCTTGCTAGGCATACGATCAACACTCTGCCATTTGTGGCTCGAAATGGTGTGCGAAAAGCATCCGGAACGATCCGGAGCGCCGCGAAGGATAGGGAATTACGCGCGGACTGCAAGCCCCAGCCGCAGGTCAGGACCGGCTTCCACGACCGGCTTCCACGGCCGGGGTCACCGGCTGGACGTCGGCGTTCTGGGCGCGGTGCCTGAGATAGTGGTCCATCAGCACGATCGCCAGCATCGCTTCTCCGATCGGGGCCGCCCGCAGCCCCACGCAGGGGTCGTGCCGCCCGGTGGTGGCCACTTCGGTCGCCTCGCCTTCCTCATCGACCGTGTCGCCCGACAACCGGATGCTCGAGGTCGGCTTCAACGCCATGCTGATCAGGATGTCCTGACCCGTGGAGATCCCGCCCAGGACCCCGCCGGAAGCATTGCGGCGAAAGCCGGCTGGAGTGATTTCGTCGCGGTGTTCCGTGCCCTTCTGGGCGACCACCGCAAATCCCGCGCCGAGCTCGACGGCGCGTACGGCGTTAATGCTCATGATCGCGTGTGCAATATCAGCCTCGAGCTTGTCGAACACCGGTTCGCCAAGGCCCGCGGGGACGCCGCTCGCCACCACGTTGATCCGCGCGCCAATGGAATTGCCCTCCTTGCGCAGCGCATCCATATACGCCTCAAGTTCGGGCACCCGCGACGGATCCGGACAGAAAAACGGGTTGTCATCAACCGTAGACAAGTCGACCACGTCCAGCACCAACGGACCCAGCTGACGAAGGTAACCACGGATCTCGACGCCCAAGCGCAACTGGAGGTATTTGCGTGCGATTGCACCCGCTGCCACTCGCATCGCCGTTTCCCGCGCCGACGAGCGGCCCCCGCCACGGTAGTCGCGGATGCCGTACTTCTGCTGGTAGGTGTAATCCGCGTGTCCCGGCCGGAAGCGGTCCTTGATCTTCCGGTAGTCCCCCGACTTCTGGTCAACGTTCTCGATGAGCAGGCCGATGGGGGTGCCGGTGGTCAGGCCCTCGAATACGCCCGAAAGTATTTTTACCGCATCCGGTTCCCGGCGCTGCGTGGTGTGCCGGGACTTTCCCGGCCTTCGTCGTTCCAGATCCTTCTGGATGTCGGCCTCGGCGAGCGGCATACCCGGCGGACAACCGTCGACGATACAGCCGAGCGCCGGCCCATGGCTCTCGCCAAAGGTCGTGACGGTAAAGGACTTGCCGATAGTATTGCCGGACATCAGTATTCTGCTTGTCAGTGTTCGTTCGCGGGAAGGCTGGCCCGAAGATCTGCGGCGCTAACCAGGGCGATGCCCTCCCCGCCATTGAGGAGGTCAGGCCACAGGAAAGGCACCGTTGGGAAACGGGCCTCCAGAACGCCGATCCCGGCCCCGACTTCCAGCGCGAGCCAGCCCTTCGGCGTCAAAAAGCGAGCGGAATGGTGCAGGATTCTCGCCGGGGTTTCCATCCCGTCAGTCCCGGATACAAGCGCGAGCCGCGGCTCGTGTCCGTACTCGGGCGGAAACGTCCGCAGGTCTTCCTCAGGCACATAGGGAGGATTGGTGACGATCAGATCGAAAAGACCTTCAAGCCCTGCAAAAAGATCGGCCTGGACCAGCTCCACGCGGTCCCGCAGGCCATGCCGCTCCACGTTGCGAGCCGCAACTGCCAGGGCATCGGTGGAGATATCGGTGGCAATTACGCGGCTGTCGGGGAATGCGCGTGCCAGGGCGACCGCAATGCAACCGCTGCCCGTGCCAATTTCGAGTATGCGCCTGACTCCGGCGGGATCCAGCCATGGCTCGAATCGGTGGGCAATGAGCTCCGCAAAGGGCGAGCGGGGAATCAGCACCCGTTCGTCCACATAAAACGGCAATCCGGCGAACCAGGCCTCACCCGTAAGGTATGGCAAGGGGCGACGGCTGCTGACGCGCGCTTCAAGCATTGCTTCGATTTGCGCCCGTTCCGCCTGAGGTACTTCGCGAGTGTAGGCCCGCAAGGCATCCGCGTGATCAAGCCCCATGACATGGAAGACGAGCGCGGCTGCCTCATCCCGCGCGTTCCCGGTACCGTGGCCAAAATACGCACCGGAGCGGGCCAGACGCCGGGCACATGAATCGATCAGCCCGGCAACCGTGTCACTGACGCCCGTGTTTCGGGAGCGCCAACGCTCGCCACCGGATCCTGATGCCATGCTCCGCCTACCGCCGAGTTCCATGCCGGCGTATAGAATACGTCGCCGCCGCGCTCCGGGAACCCACTGCCGATGCTGCCAACCGTTCTGGACCAACTCTTCGTCCTGATGCAGCGCCTGCTGCCGGAACGACTGCTGGGTCACGCCGTCCGTGCCCTCACGCGAAGCGAGGTCCCGTGGCTCCGCAGCCTGCTCATTCGCGCCTTCGTGCGCGTGTACGACGTTGATCTTGCTGAAGTGGAGCACCCCGAACCCCGATCCTGGGCGCACATGAACGCATTTTTCACGCGCCCGCTCCGCACCGGCGCACGCCCCATCGCTACGGGCGAAGACACAGTCGTGAGTCCGAGCGACGGCCTCCTTGAGCAACTTGGCTACGCCGAAGCGGAACAATTGGTGCAGGCCAAGCACTTCCGCTACAGCATTGCCGACTTTCTCGCGCTGGATGCGGCGGAGGCGGAGCCATTCCAGGGTGGCGCCACGGCCACCGTCTACCTCGCCCCTCGCGACTATCACCGGGTGCACATGCCGCTCGGCGGGCGAGTAACCGACATGACCTACGTGCCGGGCCGGCGCTGGGCAGTCAACCGGCGCACCGTGCGCACCGTACCGGGACTATTCGCGGCCAACGAGCGCGTAATCCTTTGGTGCGAGAACGCCGCGGGCCGGTTTGCCGTGGTCCTGGTCGGTGCGTTGAACGTAGCCAGCATCTCGCTGGCCTGGAGCGGCGAAATTCCGTCGGCAGGCAGGGTCGTCCGGACTCGTTACGGGGCAACAGACCCGGCGCTGATGATTCCGGCCGGCGGCCTGCTCGGGCAGTTCAACCTGGGCTCTACCGTCGTGATTGTGGCGGAGCGCGGTCTGATTACCTGGGATGACGATCCGAATCGGGGTGTACCGATCCGGATGGGAACCCGCCTCGGTCAAAGCGCCGGCCTCTGATGCGCTGGCAATCGAGTGCATCGCTGCTCACTCTTCGCCAGCGATCGTGTTTACTCGCCACGGCCCGCGACTTCTTCAGCAGCCGTGGCCTTGTGGAAGTGGAAACACCGGCGCTCGTGCAGCACGCGGTCACGGACCCGCACCTGCAGAATATTCCGCTGAGACTGGGGCACGGCGAACAGCTGTTCCTGCACACGTCGCCCGAGTTTCACATGAAGCGCCTGCTTGCCGGAGGCGCCCCGGACATCTGGCAGCTCGGCAAGGTTTTTCGCGACGGCGAAGCGGGAGCACGCCACGAGCCAGAATTCACACTGCTGGAATGGTATCGCCACGACTACACGCTCCAGGAACTCGTCGCGGAAACCTGCGAATTGCTGACCACTCTCGCTAAGGCCGCGGAACGCGTCGGGGCGCCGGCCACGATAACCGCGGACCCGCCGCATCACTGGACTTACGCCGCGCTGTTCCTCGAGACCCTCGACATTGATCCACTGACGGCGACGACGGCGGACCTCCACAATCGTGCCCGGACCGTGCTGGGGGACCGGTTAAGCGATGAGTTGTGCGGCAGCCTCGGTAACGAGCCCACCCTCTGGCTTGACTTGCTAATGAGTCACGTCGTCCGCGAGCAACTGGCCGGGACCGGAATTGCCGTAATCTCCGGTTACCCGGCCGCTCAGGCTGCTCTCGCCCGCCTCGACCCCGCCGACCCGCGCGTCGCGGAGCGCTTCGAGGTTTTCTGCCAGGGAATTGAAGTGGCGAATGGTTACCGGGAGCTTCGCGATGCGCCGGAACAGCGCCGGCGTTTCGCCACCGACCGGGACTTCAGGGTTCGCCTCGGTCGACCGGATGTCGCGCCGGACGAGAACCTGCTGGCCGCCATGGAGCACGGCCTGCCCGAGTGCGCCGGTGTCGCGGTAGGCTTTGATCGCGTGGTTATGGTCCTGCTTGGACTCCACACGCTGCAGGAAAGCATCAGCTTCCCGGTACTGCCGACCTGAGGGCTGCCTGCCGACAGACCAGCTACAGCCGCCCTTACTTCACCCGCGACACGTACTCCCCGGAGCGTGTGTCCACCTTGATGACTTCGCCCTCGTTGAGAAAGAGCGGCACCTTGACGATAGCGCCGGTCTCGACCTTCGCAGGCTTCATGCCACCCGTCGCGGTGTCCCCCCGAACCCCGGGATCCGTCTCGACTATCTTGAGTTCAACGAAAATTGGCGGCACTACCGTTAGTGGCACGCCATTCCAGAGCGTCACCGTGCAGGTATCCTGCTCCCGCAACCACTGCTTCGCTTCATCAACGGCGGTACCCGAGGCCGGAAGTTGCTCGAAGTTCTCCGGGTCCATGAAGTACCACATGTCGCTATCGTTGTAGAGATACTGCATCGGCCGGTCCATCACGTCTGCCGATTCGATCGAGTCGCTATTGCGGTAGGTCTTTTCCACCGTCCGCCCGGTACGAAGGTTCCGGATGCGGACGCGGTTAAACGCCTGGCCCTTGCCGGGCTTGACGAATTCATTATCAACGACGGTGCACGGATCGCCATCGATCAGCACCTTACTGCCACCCCGTAGATCGCTCGCACTGTAATTAGCCATAGAAATCCAATCAGTTACGTAGCCAGCTATTCTAGCCGGATACATGCGCCCCGCCACACCCCACATAAACCCCATTCCCGTCGAACCGACCCGCTGGCAGGCCGAACTTGCGCGTGGCTTTCAAAGCCCCGCCGACCTCCTCGCGGCGCTCGGTCTGACGGCCGCAGACTGTGGTCTGGCCACCGACGGAACAAACGGATTTCCGCTGCGGGTGCCCCGTGGCTTTGTGGCCCGTATGCGCCACGGGGATCCCCGGGACCCCTTGCTGCTGCAGGTACTGCCAGTTCAGGAGGAGTCCCTGCCAGCAGTCGGGTTCGTCGCCGATCCCATCGGCGACCTGGCCAGCACACGCACCCCGGGGCTGCTGCAGAAGTACGCCGGCCGCGCGCTACTGATTACGACCGGGGCGTGCGCAATACACTGTCGCTACTGCTTCCGGCGCGAATTCCCGTACGCGCAACACAGCGCCGCCGGCCATCTGGCCGAGGCCCTTAAGGCAATTTCTGCCGACCCCTCGCTGACTGAGATCCTCCTGAGCGGGGGAGACCCCCTCGTCCTCGGCGAGAGCCGGCTCGAGAATCTGCTCGACGCTCTTGATGCCATTCCCCACGTTGAGCGCATCCGGTTGCATTCGCGTGTCCCTGTCGTGCTGCCTGAGCGGATTGACGAGCAACTGCTCGCGCTACTTGGCCGCCTTCGTGCGGCCGTAGTCTTCGTCATCCATGCGAATCACGCCAGTGAGATCGATGCGTCCGTAATTGCCGCCCTTGAACGGCTTTCTACGGTTACCGGCACCGTACTGAATCAATCCGTCCTGCTTCGCGGCATCAACGACTCTCCGGAGGCCCTCGTGGCTCTTTCCCACGCGCTATTTGCAGGCGGTGCCTTACCCTACTACCTGCATCAACTGGATCCCGTTTCAGGCACGCAGCACTTTGCAGTGAGCGACGCGCAGGCGCTGGCGCTGATTACCGAGATGATGAGGCGACTGCCTGGATACCTGGTGCCGAGGCTCGTGCGCGAAACGGCCGGCACTGCATCGAAGACACTGCTCGGACCATTCGGCGCGACATAACTCCAGCCACCCCACATAACTGGACAACGATCACATAATCCCTGCGCACCCACCGCCACAATCTCGCTCCACTACAGGTACCAGGCAGGTGTGGGGTTGGGCAACTCCGTAGGCATTCCTCTGATCGTCATCAGTCGTACTGACGATCACATGACGACGATCAATTCAGTACTTCGGGACAGCGGACATCCGGTTCACTGTCAGCGCGTGAATGATCTCGCGACACTCGGTGAGCGCTTGCAGTCGCAGCCTCCCGAAATACTGCTGTACTTCGACGGTCACAATGAAATCGATTTTTCGGCGGTAGTTGCGGCCGTTGCCCAATGCTCGCCACCGCCACCTCTGCTTGTAGTCCAGGGCCAGGTCGATGAGCCGAGTATCGCCGTTGCCATGGAAAGCGGCGCCCGGGATGTCGTCTCACTGACTCACCGCAACCGTTTACGCGCTGTCGTCGCACGTGAGTTGCACGCGCATCGCCTGCGGCTTGCACTCGAAGGCGTCCTCAATTCTGCCCGCCAGTACAAGCACGAGTTGCGCAGCCTGATGAGCGGTGCCTCGGAAGCCATAGTAGACATTCACGACGGGATCATCGTGGCCGTGAACCCGGCGTGGTCGGCCCTGCTCGGCATGGAGCCGGAAGATGACTTGATCGGCCAGCCTTTCATGGACCTGTTTCGCGAGGCTGACCAGTCAACGCTCAAGGGCGCGCTGGTCGCGTGCCTCAAGGACAAGTGGCAGGACGACGCCATACTGCCGGTCGTTGCCTACCGAAAGGACGAAACGGAACTGCCGCTGGAACTGCGGCTTAAGCGTGTGACCGTGGATGGCGATCCCGCCGTTCGAGTCATTGCGCCCAGTGATCGTCAACGAGAGCAGGCTCCGGAAGACCTGCTGACGCAGGCTGTGGCCCGGGATCCCTCTACCGGCTTCTACCAGCGACACTACTTTGTTGAGTGCCTCTCGGCACGACTGGTAAATCCACCGACAGGCGGAGTCCGCGCCCTCGCCTATATACGTCCGGATCACTTTGCTCGCGTTCAGTCGGACGTGGGCTTGCTGGGAACCGAGGCGCTGCTGATGCGTCTCGCCGAGGTAGTGCGTGAACTCACTCAGCCCGGCGATCTCTACGGTCGCTTTGGCGGCACCATGTTCACCGTCCTCGTCGAGCGCGGCACCATGACCGATGTGCGGGCCTGGGCCGGTCAGTTGTGCAAGGCGGTGGCCAACCAGGTGTTCGAGTTCGAAACCCAGTCCACCTCGATGTCCTGCACGATTGGCCTGTGCGAGATCCGGCCGTCCGAGCGGAGCGCGGCGGAGCGCCTCACCGAGGCCGAGCAAGCCTGTCGCAGTGGTCGTGATCTGGGCGGGAACCGGGTGATGCTGAGCGACAACACCAGCGCCACGGAGCGGGTGCGACTGACTGACACGCTGTGGGTCTCCCGGATCCGGGCCGCGCTGATGCAAAATCGCCTCCGCCTCGTGCACCAGCCCGTGGTCGGACTTCACGAAGAGGTTCAGGGCGTGCTCGACACGCGAGTACGGCTGATCGACGAGCAGGGCGAACCGGTTCTCCCTGCCGAGTTCATTCCGGCAGCCGAACGCGCCCACCTGATGAAGAACATCGACCGATGGGTGATCGGCGCATCGTTTTCATTCTGCGTCGCCCGGCGGCCGAATCTCGTCTTTATCCGCCTGTCCCGCGACTCCCTGCTCGACGATTCCCTCATCGACTGGATCAAGGCCCGGGCCCAAAGCACCCACCTCAATCCTTCCAAGGTCTGCTTCCAGCTCAGTGAAGAGCTCGTCCTCCAGCAGCTGAAGCAGAGCAAGAAAATCGCCGAAAAACTGAGGGAACACGGCTTCCTGTTTGCAGTCGACCATCTGGGCTTAGGTCGCGATTCGACGCAATTGCTGGGCCACCTGCCCATGCAGTTCGCCAAAGTCGACGGGAGCCTGATGCAGGGCCTGCACCGCGACAAGGACCTGCAGAAGACGGTTGGCGACATCGCCGCCCGTGCCCGTGAACTCAATATCAAGACCATCGCCGAGCGCGTCGAAAATGCCAATACGATGGCGATCCTCTGGCAGCTTGGCATCGCCTTTGTACAGGGCAACTTTACCCAGACGCACGGCGTGGTCCTCGGCGACGCCGAGCCTGCCGAGCGGCAAGCCGCCGGGTAGCCCTGGCGTGCACTCAATCACACTCCGGACGCAGCACGACCGGCCTGGCATTCACGACATAACAGAACGAGACCTGGGTCGTATCCCGGCTGGCCAGCAGATGGTCTCTTAGCAAGTGACACAGAACCCGCGTTTCAACTTCAGGACCTCAGGGCTTAAATCATGCGCCGACTGCGCCAGTCACGCCGACTGAAACCTCCGCTTCGCTCGGTCATGCACCAGGTCCCAGCCCGTCCGGCACTGTCGGCAGCACCAGTCATGCGACCAGGAACGGGACGTTCCCTTCTGGCCAGCTCCCTGCTGCTGGTGCTGGCACCGTCCGCACACGCGCTTACGCTCGGCGAGATCAGTGTTCGATCCGCCCTGGGTCAACCTCTGAATGCGACGGTTCCGCTCCGTCTCGGGGCTGGCGAGGCGCTGGCCAGCGGGTGCGTGGTGCCAGTTCAACAGCCCTCCGAACTGCGCCACGTTCCGGGCGCCAGCGTGACGACGCCCGAGGCGATGCGCGAAGGACAGTACGAGCTCCGGGTCAGCAGCGCATCGTCCCTGTACGAACCGATGTACGAGCTGGAACTCAAGGTGAAGTGCCCCGGGTCGCCCGTCGTGGTCCGGCAATACGTGCTGATGCTGGATCTGCCGGCTGCAATCGCCAGTGCCGCCGCCCTCCCCGGCGTTGCAACCCTTCAAGCGACAGGTTCCGCCACCGTTCCACTGTCCGACGCGAAGCCCACTTCTCCAGCCGTGCAACCACGCGCGGCCAGACCGCGGGCAACTGCCGCCCGCCCTGGCACCACGATCACCAGCGGATCCGTTTACCGGGTTTCGGATGGGGATACGCTGTCAGGCATTGCCGCTCGAGTGCGTGATCGCAATGTGTCGCTCCGGGTCCTGGCTGATGCCATCCAGGCGGCCAACTCCGACGCATTTATCCGCAACGACGCTAACCTCATCAAGCTCGGCAGCGAAATCCTGATTCCGAGCCCGGCCGCCAACAGCGCTCCCGCTGCAGCTTCAGTGCCTCCGCTCGCAACTACCCCGGCCGTACCGCCAGCGCCGGTGGTGATGGCGGCACCGCTACTCGCCGCCGCACCGGAAATCCCGGCTGGCACAGCAACGTCCGCCCCGGCGAGCGAAGTGCTATTGCCCGGCGCGCAGACAGAATCGGCCCAGTCTCAAGCGACCGAGACTCAACCAGCCCGGACGCAAGCGGCTCCAGTGGCTGTGGCGCGACGCACTGTCACGCCGAAAACTGTTGCGGCGCCCGCCGACGACACCGTCGTGGCCGGCCCCGATGAAGCAAATCCCGCTGCCGCCGCCGGCGCCGGCGTCCTGTTCGGACTGTGCATCAGCGCCCTGCTCTGGTTCCGCGGACGCCTGCCTTCCCGCAAGCGTCAGCTCGCTAAACCGGTCGCCAGTAAAGCACCCAGCGCTGGCAAGGCACCCAACACCGGCTCACCGACACTGTCAGGCTCGGCCCCGCTCGCCACAGTGGTTCAACCCCTGGTAACCCGCACCGTCGAACCCGGTTTCTCCGTGTCCTACTCTGACCAATACGATGATTCACTCGAAGCCACGTTTGCTGCTGAACCCAAACCCGCGGCCATCGTGCAGCCTTTGAAGGCGCCGCAAGCCGGCGCGGCGGCTCCTGGCGACGAGATCACCTCCGAACTGGAAAAGTTGTTCGACAGCACCGACACGACGATCCGCAAGCGCCTGGATGCCCAGACAGCCATCGCCCCTCGCTCGAGCGCCGGCGAGGCAAACGACGCGTTCGAGCCTGCCGAGGTCGAATCGGGCAACGCTGTGGATTTCTTCGTGGGTGAGCTCGCCGACGACGAGGACGAGGCCATGGCCGCCCAGACGACGGATCTGGCACGACCCAACATCGCTTCAACATCGGCTACCGGCAGTGTTGATATTCATGCCCTCGCCACGTCGGCTACCAAGGACGAGCAGCAGGCGCAAACCCTGCTTGAGGCACTGACCCTGCTGGAGCGCGACTACGAAGAGGAACTGACGGCCAGTCAGGTGCTGGACATGTCAGCCGTGCGCAAGGTGCTTGGCAATAACGCCAACGATGCAACGCAGCTCGGCGAGGAGCTGCTCCGCAAGAAAGCGCGCTAGGTCGACGGCGCCACGGCGGCCCGGTCAACTTTCCGCCAGCCCCTGGGCAGCAAACCTCCGCGCTGGCTGCGTGCGCCGGCGTACTCCGCCAGATCGCCCGGCTTCAGCGTCATCGTGCGCTGATTACTGAACAGCAGCAGCGACTGCCCCGGCTCCAGCACGACGACGGCCACGAGCTTCTCCTCGCCCGCCTTGAACTTCCGTGTCGAGATGCCAAAGATCTTGTTGCCCTTGCCTCGTGGCAATTCCGGAAGCTCGGCAGCCGGAAATACCAGCAGCCGGCCTTCGGAACTGACTGCTGCCACCAGCGCCGTGCCCGGAAACTCTGCACCCGTCACGGGTGACGGAGTGAGTACGTCGCCACCCTCCGGCACACGCAGGCAGGCCTTGCCCGCGCGATTGCGGGATTGAAGTTCTGCCAGCTTGACGAAGAAACCGTAGCCCGCGTCGCTGGCCACCAGCCAGCGCATATCCGGATCGCCGATCAGCACGCCGCGAAAACCAGCCCCGGCCGCCGGATTGAGGCGCCCGGTGAGCGGCTCACCCTGGCTGCGGGCGGACGGCAGCGAGTGGGCAGGCAGGCAATAAGCCCTGCCCGCGCTGTCGAGAAATACGGCTGTCTGAGTGCTCTTGCCGGGCGCGGAACAGAGGTAGCTGTCGCCGGATTTGTAGCTCAGGCCGACCGGGTCAATCTCGTGACCCTTCGCGGCCCGGACCCAGCCACTGGCCGACAAGATGACCGTCACCGGCTCACTGGTGACCAGGTCAGTCTCGGCAAGCGCCTGGGCGGCATCGCGTTCGACGATGGCGGTGCGCCGCGAATCCCCGTGCTTTTCGGCCAACGAGAGCAATTCGTCACGGATCAGCGTCATCAGCTTCGCCGCGCTTTTCAAAATCTGCTGCAGGCTGCCCCGCTCCTTTGCCAGCTCCTTCTGCTCCGCGCGGATCTGGATTTCTTCCAGCTTGGCCAGCTGCCGCAATCTGAGGTTGAGGATTGATTCCGCCTGCACATCACTGATCTTGAAGCGCTTGATCAGCACCTCCTTCGGCTTGTCCTCCTTGCGAACTATCCGGATCACCTCGTCAATATTGAGGAAAGCGATCAGCAGGCCATCGAGGATGTGCAGCCGGTCCTCGACCTTGGCGAGACGGTACTCCAGCCGCCGCTTGACCGTGGCGGTACGAAACTTAAGCCACTGGCCGAGCAGCGACTTGAGGTCCCGGACAGCCGGACGGCCATCGAGCCCGATGACATTCAGGTTTACGCGGAGCGTTCGTTCCAGATCCGTGGTCACGAACAGGTGGCTCATCAGGGCGTCGATGTCGACATTGCCCGACTTCGGCGTAATCACGAGGCGGGTCGGGTTCTCATGGTCAGATTCGTCGCGCAAGTCGTCCACGAGCGGCAGCTTTTTAGCCTGCCGCTGGGCTTCGATCTGCTCCAGCACCTTGCTGCCCGAGACCTGGAACGGGAGGTTCGTGACAATGATGTCGTCTTCGTCACGTTCCCAGGTGGCTCGCAAGCGCAGCGTGCCATTGCCGGTGGCATAGATCTCGTGCAGCTCCTTCCGAGGCGTGACAATTTCGCCGCCGCCTGGAAAATCGGGGCCCTTGATGTGCTGGCAGAGTTGCTTGAGAGTCGTGTCCGGCTCCTCCAGCAGGCGTACCAGCGCCGTCACCACTTCACGCAGATTGTGGGGCGGAATGTCGGTGGACATGCCGACAGCGATACCGCTGGTGCCGTTCAGCAGAAGATTGGGCAGCTGGGCCGGGAGCAGCACAGGCTCCTGCAGCGTGCCGTCGAAATTTGGCGACCACTCGACCGTGCCCTGATCAAGTTCGTCGAGCAGCGTCGCCGCGTAGGGCGTCAACCGTGCCTCTGTGTAGCGCATGGCCGCAAAGGATTTCGGGTCGTCGGCAGAGCCCCAGTTCCCCTGCCCGTCGACAATGGGGTAGCGGTAGGCAAAGGCCTGGCCCATGTGCACCATGGCCTCGTAGCACGCGGAGTCGCCGTGCGGGTGGAACTTGCCGATGACGTCACCGACCGTGCGCGCCGACTTCTTGTGCTTGGTGGCAGCCAGCAGGCCGAGCTCGCTCATGGCGTAGATGATGCGGCGCTGAACAGGCTTCAGCCCGTCCCCGATGTGCGGTAGCGCGCGATCGAGAATGACGTACATCGAGTAGTCGAGGTACGCCTTCTCGGCAAAGTCCCGCAGTGGCACCTTTTCGACCGTATCGAACTGCAGCCGGTTCTGAAGCGCCGCCGTCGCGGCGCTCTTCCTGGCCGATTTTGACGATGATGATTTACGGGTACCCATGCGCGTCAGACTTCGGCCAGGTTGCCCTTGGCTTCCAGCCAGCTTCGGCGGTCACCCGAGCGCTTCTTTGCCAGGAGCATGTCGAGGAGCTGATTGGTGTCGTCGGCTGCATCAATCGTCAGCTGCACGAGTCGGCGGGAATCCGGCAGCATGGTCGTTTCCCGTAACTGGAGCGGGTTCATTTCACCAAGCCCCTTGAAGCGCATTACCGATGGCTTGGTCCGCACTCCTTCAGCCGCCAGACGATCAAGGACGCCCTGTCGCTCCGCCTCATCGAGTGCGTAATACACGTCCTTGCCGACGTCGATGCGGAACAACGGCGGCATTGCGACATACACGTGGCCAGCCCGAACGAGCTCTCGAAAGTGGCGCACGAACAGCGCGCAGATCAGCGTGGCGATGTGCAGACCATCGGAATCGGCGTCCGCGAGAATGCAGATCTTGTGGTAGCGCAGGCCGGTGAGGTCAGCGTTGCCGGGTTCGGCGCCCACGGCAAGGCTGATATTGCTGATCTCCTGGGAAGCCAGCAACTCGCTCTGATCAACTTCCCAGGTGTTCAGGATTTTCCCGCGCAGCGGCAGCACCGCCTGGAACTCCCGGTCCCGGGCCTGTTTCGCGGAGCCCCCGGCGGAATCACCCTCCACCAGGAACACCTCACAGCGCTCGGGGTCGGTGCTGCTGCAGTCCGCCAGCTTGCCGGGCAGGACGGGACCGCTCGTGATCTTTTTGCGAACGACAACCTTCGCCGCCTTGGAGCGGCGCTGGGCGGCCAGGATGGCGCGCTCGGCGATCTGGTCTCCCGCCTCGGTGTGCCGATTGAGCCACAACGAGAAGGAATCCTTCGCGACGCCACCGACAAATGCAGCACATTCGCGCGAACTGAGCCGCTCCTTGGTCTGCCCGGAAAACTGGGGCTCCTGCATCTTGACGGAGAGCACGTACTGTAAACCGTCCCAGATATCGTCCGGTGCCAGCTTGACGCCGCGCGGCAGGAGGTTGCGGAACTCACAGTAGTCGCGCAGCGCATCCGTGAGACCGGTGCGCAGACCACCGACGTGCGTGCCGCCCTGGGAAGTCGGAATCAGGTTGACGTAGGACTCATTGATGGCCGGGATATCGGTATCGGCCCAGGTAATGGCCCACTCGACCTCCTCGCGCTCACTCTTGAGGCTGGCTGAGTACGGCGGGCTCGGGATGAGTTCGGCATCCGGCAGGCTTTCAGCAAGGTACTGCGCCAGCCCACCCTCGTACAGCCACTCGAACTTCTGCGGAGGCTTCTCGACCTCAAATCGGATCCGCAACCCCGGACAGAGCACCGCTTTCGCCCGGAGTGCGTGGCTTAAGTCATTGACGGAAAACTTGTCGGAGTCGAAGAATTTCGGATCCGGCCAGAACCGCAGCGTGGTGCCGGTATTGGCCTTGCCAACGGTTCCGACCTCGTCCAGCTTGCCCACGCGCTCACCGTTGCGGAAGCTCATGTTGTATTCATGACCGTTCCGCCGGATCCACACCTCGAGATTCTTCGACAGGGCATTGACCACCGATACGCCAACGCCGTGCAAGCCGCCCGCGTACTGGTAGTTGTTGTTGTTGAACTTGCCGCCCGCGTGCAGCCGGGTCAGGATCAGTTCCACCCCGGGAATCTTCTCGACGGGATGTTTGTCTACCGGCATGCCGCGGCCGTCGTCCGCCACTTCCAGCGAACCGTCAGCGAATAATTTCACGTCGATACGCTTGCAGTGCCCGGCAAGAGCCTCGTCCACGCTGTTGTCGATCACCTCGTGGGCAAGATGATTCGGCCGGCTCGTGTCGGTATACATGCCCGGCCGGCGACGTACAGGATCAAGGCCGCTTAAGACCTCGATGTCAGCAGCTTCGTAACGGGTAGCCATCAGAATTCAGGAACGATCCAGCGACGCACACAACAACGGACGGAATCTTAGAGTACCCGCTGGATTAAGCAAGAACAGGAATGCAAGGGACCTCGGACTGGAAGTCCGGACCGTAATTCCGGGACGGATTCAGGCCCGCTTTTCAGGCCAGATCGGCAATCAGGGATTCGCGCAGGATTTCCGGAATGGCCTTGACGTGCACCGTCAGCTCCGGATGGCCGACCCCGGCCGACACCCCGGTTCCCGCGTGAAGTGCCTCGATCGCAGCAGGGGGCAACTCGAAACGCAGGAAATGCACGGCTGATGTCTTGCTGTCGTTGGCCCGCTCCATGTCCTCGTCGGGAATGGCAAACACCGGCTCCTGATCCCCGACGCGCACCCACACCCGGTCCTCGATGCCCCGCAACCGGGCGAGCGCATCGCGCCGTTCTTCCTCGTCGGGGTACTCGATGAGCATCGTGGCCTTCCAGTTGCTGCCGTCAGGAATCAGCGGGTTGTAAGTCTCAAGTTCCGCACGAATACCGTCTGGCTCGAAGATGCGCTCGGCGCGCAACATCTCCTGAACCTGATAGTGCATCGTCAGACGGTCTTCGAAGCTCAGCGTGACGTGCTCGCCGAGCGCGAGTCGCCGGTGGGCCTTGTGCTCGATGACCCGGTCACGAAACTCGGGGCGCACCGTAGCGTAGGCCTCGAGGGGGTACAGGTCGGCCAGAGTGAGCTTGTCCATGCTGCGATTCCGCGGTGGCGTCTTGCCGGGCGTCAGATGCCGTAAGCCTGACGTAGCAGTTCAATGGGTTGCGCGTGGGCGCTGCGATTGGCGAGGCCCGCGATCTGCGCCCCCGCCATGGGGCAATCGCTGCAGAAATGGTCGGCCCCGCTGGCCTCGACCTGCTCCGCCACCGGCGTCGCGATCTTTATCGATGCCGCGCGAAACTCTGTCTTCACGCCGTAGGTCCCGTCGTGGCCGGAACACCGCTCGATCGGATCAACCGTGGTACCAGGCACGAGTTGCAGCACATCGCGCGTTTTCAGGCCGATGTTCTGAACTCGCAGGTGACACGGCACGTGGTAGGACACCTTCCCCAGCGAGGTCGCAAAGTCGGTGCGCAGCTTGCCGCCCTTGTGGCGCAGATGCAGATAATTGAAAGGATCGAAAAAGGCCTTCCCCACCGCCTGCACCTGCTCGTCATCGGGAAACATCAGCGGCAGTTCCTGCTTGAACATGAGCACGCACGACGGCACGGGAGCCACGATGTCCCAGCCCTCGGCCACCCATTTTGCAAGCTCGGGCACGTTGGCTTCCTTGGCCTTCGCGACCGAATCGAGATCTCCCAGCTCCAGTTTGGGCATGCCGCAGCATTGCTCGGAACCCGCCAGCTGCACGGTGATCCCGTTGTGGCGAAACACGGCCACGAGATCCTCGACCATGGCGGGCAGGTTCCGGTTGCCGTAACACGTCGTGTAGACAATGACTTGGCCGCGGGTGCCGTTCACGGCTTCCACGGCCTTAACAGGCGGCGCCTGACGGGCAAGGCGCTTGCGTGCCGTGTCGCTTTCATACCGCGGGAGCGGTGCATCGCGGGCCACACCCAGGACCTTTTCGAGCAGCAGGCGCCCGGCCTGGTTCTCGTTGAACGCGTTCACGACTTCTGAAATCACCGGGATACCGGCGATGCTGCCCACCTGGTCGGTGGCTGACAGGATCCGGCTGCGCAGCGGCGCACCCTCTTCCTTGAATCGCACCGCCTTGGCACGAAGCATCAGATGCGGGAAGTCGACATTGAATGGATGCGGCGGTACGTACGGGCACTTCGACATGTAGCACATGTCACAGAGGTAGCAATGATCGACGACCTCGCCAAATGCCGTCTTGGGCACCCCGTCCACTTCACCGGTGGGCGATTCATCCACCGCATCGAACAGGGTTGGAAAGGCATTGCACAGACTGAAGCAGCGGCGACAGCCGTGACAGATGTCGAAGACGCGTTCCATCTCCTGCTCCAGGGCCTCCCTGCTCCAGAAGTCCGGGGATTGCCAGTCGAGCGGGTGGCGAGTCGGTGCGTCGAGGCTGCCTTCGCGTGTGGCCATGTCGCTTTCGTTACCGTTGAGAGGGAAGCGCGCAAGCGGATAAGCCGGCCAACGGCCCGTCAGAGCCGCCGGCCGGGAATTTCAGCAACGACTTAATTGCCGAGCGTATCCAGCGCCTTTTGGAAGCGATTGGCATGCGAGCGCTCAGCCTTGGCCAGGGTCTCGAACCAGTCCGCGACTTCCTTGAAACCCTCGTCGCGAGCCGCCTTGGCCATGCCCGGGTACATGTCGGTGTACTCGTGCGTTTCGCCGGCGATCGCGGCCTTGAGGTTATCCGCCGTCGGGCCGATCGGCAGGCCGGTGGCAGGATCACCCACGTCCTTCAGGTAGTCCAGGTGCCCGTGCGCGTGACCGGTCTCGCCTTCCGCCGTGGAGCGAAAGACCGCCGCCACGTCGTTGTACCCTTCGACGTCCGCTTTCGCCGCAAAATACAGGTACCGGCGATTCGCCTGGGACTCGCCTGCGAATGCCGCCTTCAGATTGCCTTCGGTCTTGCTGCCCTTTAAAGCCACTTGAATCCTCCTTGTAGAGTTTAGACTTGGTCTAAATATAGGAAGTCGGGTGTGATGCTGTCAACCTCGGGGGCTTGTCGGCAATCGGTTTGACCGGCTTGCTGCCCTGTGCAAGTCTCGCTCACCGCAGCAGTTAACCGCCACCCGGGAATCGGATGAACACACCGCGTCATAAACCATCGGCCAAGGGCGTCGACCTTGAGAAGAGCCTGGCAGACCTGGAGGCCATCGTCGAACAACTGGAGTCCGGCGACCTGCCTCTCGAAAGGTCCCTGAAGGAGTTTGAGCGCGGCGTGCGCCTGAGTCGCGAGTGCCAGGGCGCGCTTAAAGACGCCGAGCAGCGCGTACAGGTCCTGATGGGCGACGAACTCCAGGACTTTAGTAACGCCGGGGATGAACACGACGACGAAGACAAACAGGACCCCTAAGCCCGCCAGGAAGCGGCGGCGAAGCCGCAGTCACCCTTGAGGCAATCAGGAAGCCGGCGGCGCGCTGACTCCCTGGAGACGACGAATCAGGGTGCGCAAGAAGACCTTGTTGAAGCGCAGCTGGCATTCGGTCGAGACCTGCTCAAGCATCGTGGAGGTTACCGACAGCACGGTGACGGCCTCCCTGGCGCGAAAGCTGGCCGTACTCCGGGCTCCGGAAACGTACCCGGTCTCCCCGAAACAGTCGCCTTCGCGCAGGTTACCGAGCGCCCTGCCGGTGCTTTCTACGGTGACTTCACCGGTGACGATCACGTAGAAGCGATCATCGGCTGTACCCTCCCGAACGATTTCGTCAGTCGCCGAGTACTCCCGCCATTCACTCGCACGGAGCAGTTCGCGAATCTCGGTTTGCGAGAAGTCGTGGAAGAAGGACAAGCGGCGGAGGACGTCGAAATGCTCCTGCCGGTCGATAGCGTCCGACTGCCCCTTGAGCTGGTGGTAAACGCGCGTCAGGCTGGCACCGAAATCCATCCCGCTGGTATAGCGCTTCGCCGGATCCTTCTGGAGGGCGGTCGAGACAATCTCCTCGAGCTCCTCGGGCGCCCCAAGACGCAGTGTGTGAATAGGCGGCGGCGTTGAGTAGACGATCTGGTTGAGAAGCTTGGAAAGTGAACTGGCGCGAAACGGCCGGAAGCCGGTCAGCAGTTCGTACATTACGGCGCCGAGCGAGTACAGGTCTGACGTGGGCGTCAGGTCGTTACCCTGCACCTGTTCCGGCGACATGTAGCTCGGGGATCCGGCAATACCCTCAATCTTGGAGATGTCGGAATCCCGGAGGATGGCAATTCCGAAGTCGATAATTCGCACGTCATTGTCGTTCGTCAGCATGATGTTGCTGGGCTTGATGTCGCGATGGATGACGCCCCGCTTGTGCGCGTAGTGCAGCGCCTTCGCGCATTTGTAGATGATCTTCACGACGTCCTCGACGTGAAGCAGGTTGTCGGGTCGACAGTAGGCCTCCAGGGTACGGGCCCGCTGTACATGCTCCATCACGACGTAGTACTTGCCCTCCTCCTCGCCGGCATCAAGGATCGGCAGGATGTTCGGGTGCTGGAGCATCCCGACCATGTGGGCTTCGTTGAAGAACATCTTGCGGGCGATCTTGGCCCGCGACGGATCGTCGTCAGCGGCGATCGTGTAGACCTTGATCGCCACGTCGCGACGAAAATACGGATCGTGCGAGAGATAGACGGAACCAGTAGTGCCCCGGCCGACCTCGTTGATAATGAGGTACTTGCCGATTTTCTTCGGCACGTCGACTGCGGCGGCAGGGGCGGCGCTCGGAGTCGTGTGCTGAACCATGCGGCGGGAACCTGATCGGGCTAGAAAAGCGGCAGCAGCATCGCTCCCCTGACGACCAACGCCGCGTAAACAGCCGCCAGAACATCATCGAGCATAATGCCCAGCCCGCCGGGTATTCTGTGATCAGCCTCGCGAATCGGCCAGGGCTTGACCACATCGAAGAGGCGGAACAGCAGGAATGCCGTCAGCGTCCAACCCGCCGTCCGGGGTGTGATGCACAGCACGAGCAACATCGCGACGATTTCATCGAGCACGATGCCGCCGTGATCGTGCACACCGAGACGGCGGGCACTGATGTCGCAGATCACACAACCGATGACGAAGGCTGCGGCCAATGCGGCCAGCGCAACGCCGAGAGGCAGTGGCGGAACCAGCCAGAAGATTCCGACCGCCAGCAATGAGCCCCAGGTGCCGGGCGCCAGCGGCAAGAGTCCTGCGCCCAGGCCAAATGCCAGCCAGTGCACGGGGTCACGAAGCACTTGTCGCGTCAGGTCAGGAAGCACGGGTCCGGATGCCATCAGAAATGCCTGAACGTGCTGCCCGGGACGACCATAGATTTCCCCTCCAGGCGCCAGCGGGCGCCCGATCCAGGGACGATCGTGCCAATGCGGGTGAGCGGCGTGATCCAGCCGGCAGCGAGCTCCCGCAAACGACCATCGTCCGACGAGCGCGCCGTGAAGCACAATTCGTAGTCGTCGCCCCCCGTGAGCGCACACTCGAGCGCCTCACCCGCGCGGACGGCCAGTAATTCGGCACTAAGCGGCAGCGCCGCCGCGTCCAGTTCGGCACCAACCCCGCTGGCGGCCAGTAGCTTGTTGAGATCGTCGTCGAGCCCGTCGGAAACATCGATCATCGCCGTGGCCATGCCGGCTAAGGCGAGGCCTTCCCACACGCGTGGCTGCGGGTACAAAAAGCGCTGACACAATGCGGCCCGCGCCGTCCGCAGGTCTGGTACCGGTGGTGCTTGTGTCAGCAGCAGACGGCCAGCCACGGCATCGCCGGGGTGACCCGTTACCCACACGCCATCGCCAGGACTCGCGCCAGTGCGCAGGACAGCACAGTCCGGGCGAATGCGCCCGTGCACCGTCACGGTGGCGCCGAGCGGCCCGCGGACGGTATCCCCGCCCACCAGCTCCACGTTGAACGCGTCCGCCAGCGCAAACAGGCCGGCCGCAAAATCGTCAACCCAGGCGGGATCGGACCGCGGTAAAGACAGTGCCAGCGAGAACCAGCGTGGCTCGGCGGACATGGCGGCCAGGTCACTCAGATTGACGGCCAGGCACCGGTGACCAACGGCGCTGCCAGCAATCGCCGCCGGGAAGTGGGTGCCTTCCACAACGGTGTCCGTGGCCACCACCAGATCGAAGCCGGGTTCCGGGCGCAGCACAGCGGCATCGTCACCAATGCCGACGATGATGTCGTCCCGGCGCCCCGCCGGACCGGAGCGGCGGCGGTCGAAGTAGGTGCTGATCAGCGTCTGTTCGTCTACCAACGCTTTGCTCCCGGCGTCAGGCCGCCGGACGAAATTTCGTGGATAGCCGATCAAGCAAGGCGTTGATATAGCGGTGCCCGTCCTGAGCGCCGAACTCCTTCGCCAGCTGAACGGACTCGGTAATGACCACCTTGACGGGAACCTCCGGGTGCCATCGCAATTCGGCAAGGCCCAGCCAGAGAATGCCATGCTCCACAGGATCGAGCTGTTTCACCGGCCGGTCGGCATCAGTCGCAATCAGCGCGTCGAGCCCTGGAGCATCGGCCAGAATTTCGGCCAGAAGCTGACGGAAATATTTCCCGTCGACCTTTTCGAAATCCTTCTGGTCGGAAAATTGAGCAACCAGTTCGGTCTCCGTGTGACCGGCGAGCTGATGCTGATAAAGCGCCTGCACCAGCAGGCGGCGCGTCCCGTGCCGACCGGTGGCAGCCATGTGGGGTTCAGGCCTCCAGCTGGCGCAGGAGGTTGACCATCTCCAGAGTGGCCAGGACGGCGTCGGCGCCCTTGTTACCGGACTTGCCCCCCGCCCGGTCCAGTGCCTGGTCAACCGTGTCGCAAGTCAACACACCAAAGCCGACGGGCACACCGTGCTCAAGGCTGACGCGATGGAGCCCCGACGCACACTCGCTGCAGACGAAATCGAAGTGGGGCGTCTGGCCGCGAATCACGGCGCCAAGCGCCGTGATGCCGTCGTAACGCCGCAATTTGGCGAGTTGCTGGGCGGCCAGCGGCAGCTCGAAGGCACCCGGAACACGCACGACGTGAATGTCGGCCTCGGCGGCGCCGTGCCGTTTCAGGGCATCGACCGCACCGTCGACGAGATTGCGGACGATAAGTTCATTGAAGCGAGCAGCCACAATCACGATGCGTACATCGCGCGCGATCAGTTGTCCTTCAAGCATGTGCATAGGTCGCGATCAGCCATTGGAGCGCCGTTCCGGCGCGTCCACGTACTCTACAACCTCAAGCCCGAAGCCCGAAATTCCATGCATCTGTTTTGGCGCGCTGAGCACCCGCATGCGATGTACGCCAAGATCCCGCAGGATCTGGGCGCCGGTACCGTAACTGCGAAGAATCTGGCCACCGGGCGGGGCGCGCTGCGCCGTGCCGGCCGGCCGGCCGAGCGAATGGAAGGCAGCCAGCAGTTCTCGCGGCGTCTCGCCGTAGTGGAGCAGGACGACGACGCCATGATCCGCCTTTGCGATCTGCTCCATGGCTGCATGCAATGGCCATCCGAGTTCCGGGCTGCGCACCCCTACCACATCGCCGAGCGTGTCCTGAACGTGAACACGGACCAACGGCGGCTCGGGCCGTGCGAGATCACCCTTCACGAGTGCCAGGTGCACATTGCGGCTGATGTGATCCTCGTAGGCAACGAGGCGAAAAGTACCGAACTCCGTCTCCACGTTGTGCTCGGCAACGCGTTCTACAGATTCCTCATGCTGCAACCGGTAGCTGATCAAGGCCGCAATCGTGCCGATCTTCAGACCATGCTCGCGGGCGAAGCCCTCAAGCTGTGGACGGCGCGCCATCGTGCCGTCTTCGTTCAGGATCTCGACGATCACCGCCGCCGGCTCGAAGCCGGCCAGCCGCGCGAGATCGCAACCGGCTTCTGTGTGACCCGCACGGGTCAACACACCACCAGACTGTGCCATGAGGGGAAAGATATGCCCCGGCTGGCGGAGGTCTTCCGGGTTTGCGTCCGGACTGACGGCCACCCGAACGGTGCGGGCCCGGTCCTGGGCAGAGATGCCGGTAGTGACTCCCTCAGCGGCCTCGATCGAGACTGTGAAATTCGTACTCTGCTGCCGGTCGGTATCCCCGACCATCAATGGCAGGCGCAGTTGCTGACAGCGCGACCGCGTGAGGGTCAGGCAGATCAGCCCGCGGCCGAAACGGGCCATGAAGTTGATGTCTTCCGGCCGCACCTTGGCGGCAACCATGAGCAGATCACCCTCATTCTCACGGTCCTCGTCATCCACGATGATGACCATCCGGCCCTGCCGCAGGTCCTCGATGATCGCCGGTACCGTACTGTGGTCGAGTGTGGTCGCGCCTGAAGGCGCTCCTACAGGGGCGGTCTCGCCCGTTGGAGCGTCTTCAGGCGCGACCCCAACAATGCTTTTCTTGACAGGAGTCATGTATTGCCCAGGAGTCTTTCCACGTAGCGTGCCATCAGGTCCACTTCGACGTTGACCCGCGAACCGGTTTGATAGTGTTGCATGATTGTGTGCCCAAGCGTGTGTGGCACCAGCGTGACCAGCACCTCACCGTCCGTCACGTCATTGATGGTGAGGCTCACCCCGTCGATGCAGACGGAACCCTTCCGAGCGGCATACCGCTGCAGGGGTTCCGGCAGCGCAAATCGCAGGATCGCCGTGCCACCCTCCTCGCGCCGTTCGACAACCTCGCCCACCCCGTCCACATGCCCGGTAACCAGGTGCCCCCCGAGCGGATCGGCTAGCGTCAGCGCCGGCTCCAGGTTCACCGGACTCCCTGTCGTCAGGCCACCGAGCGTGGTCACCCGGAGCGTTTCCGCCGACACGTCCGCGGCAAACGTGCCACCACCGAACTCCACGACCGTCAGGCAGGCGCCATTCACGGCAATGCTATCGCCCAGGTTAAACGCCCGGCTGCGCAGCGCACCGAGGTCGACGACCAGCCGCCGGCCCGATGAGCTTGTGGTGGTTCCGCGGACGGCGCCGACGCCCTGAATGATTCCGGTAAACATCAGGCAGATTTTCCTGCCGGGCTTGCCGGCGTGTAAACAAGGCGAAGGTCGTCGCCAATCTGCCGGACATTTTGCAGCCGGAACCCGGGACGTTCGGCCAGGCTGGCTAGCGGCAGCATATCGAACATACCGAGCGCATCGTTGCCGAGGACGCTGGCCGCCATGTAGACGACGAGCTCATCGATCAGTCCTGCGGCGAGGAGCGCACCATTCAGCGTGGGACCTGCCTCAACCCACACCTCGTTGATCTCGAGTTCCCCGAGCCGCCGGAGAGCGGCCGCCACATCGACGCGACCGGCATCCAGTGGTGCAACCTCAACACGCGCCCCACCGGCCTCCAGCGCGCGCCGCCGGACGTCAGCGCCAGCACCGATCACCAGCGCTTCGCCGGGTCTGGCCAGAATCCGCGCGTCCGGTGGCGTGCGGTAGCGGGAATCGAGAATGACCCGCAGCGGCTGCTGTGGCAGGGGCTGGCCCGCTTCGCGGACGTTGAGTGCGGGATCATCAGCCAGGACCGTGCCAATGCCGGTCATGATCACCGCACTCCGCGCCCGCCAGCGCTGCACATCGTCGCGCGCAGCCGCAGCCGTGAGCCACTGGCTCTGGCCACCGGCAAGCGCCGTGCGCCCGTCAAGCGACGCGGCAATCTTGGTTCGTACCAGCGGCCAGCCACGCCGCATCCGGAGGATGTAGCCGGCGTTGAGCCGCTCCGACCCGGCTGCCAGCAGTCCGCCCTGAACCTCGATGCCTGCCGCGGCAAGCGCCTGTTCGCCGCCGCCGTTGACGCGCGGATTCGGATCCGCGGCGCCGTAAACCACCCGACCGATGCCGGCGGCGATCAGCCCGGCCGTGCACGGCGGCGTCCGGCCCGTATGGCAACAGGGCTCCAGCGTGACATAGGCCGTCGCGCCCCTGGCCGCGTTCCCGGCCCTGGCGAGTGCCTCTGCTTCGGCATGCGGACCGCCGGCACGCACGTGCCAGCCCTCGCCGACGACGGCAGCACCGGCAACGATCACGCAGCCGACGCGGGGATTCGGGTGGGTTGTGTTGAGGCCACGGGCAGCAAGGTGCAGAGCTTGTGCCATGTGGCGCCGATCGTCTGCCGTGAAACTCACGAGGACTCGTCCGGCAACAGCGGCAACTGGTTACGGCGCCGGTCGTCGTCACCGAGCTCCCGGAGCTTGCGAATTTCTTCCTGGAAAGACTCCACGTCCTGAAAACTCCGGTACACCGACGCGTAACGCACATACGCCACCTCATCGAGCCGGCGCAATTCTTCCATAACGAGATCGCCAATCCGGCGCGACAGCACTTCACGCTCGCCCATCGTCTGCAGGCGGTGCGTGACGCGGGCCATCGCCTCCTCCACCGCCTCGCTGCTCACCGGCCGCTTCTCCAGTGCCCGGATGAATCCGCTGCGGAGCTTGTGGTCATCGAAGGGCTCCCGGCTGTCATCCCGCTTCACCACCCGCGGCATCACGAGTTCAGCGCTCTCAAATGTCGTGAAGCGCTCGGCGCAGCCGAGGCACTCGCGGCGTCGGCGAATCTGGGTACCTTCGCCCGCCAGACGCGAATCGATCACCTTCGTTTCCGGATGACTGCAGAACGGGCAGTGCATCGACTGGAACCGGGCCCGGAACTACTGGTAAACCGGGAAACGCCGGCAGAGTTCGATGACCTGCTCGCGGATCTTCGCCGCCCGCTTTTCATCCTTGATGTCATCGAGAATATCGGCAATCCAGCCGCTCAGCAGGCGGATCTCTGTGGCCCGGAATCCACGGGTGGTCACCGCGGGCGTGCCCAGGCGCAGTCCGCTCGTCACAAACGGCGAGCGGGGATCATTGGGCACCGCATTCTTGTTGACGGTGATGTGCGCGCCATCGAGCACCGCATCGGCATCCTTGCCCGTAATGTCCTTGCCAATGAGGTCGAGCAGGAACATGTGATTCTCGGTGCCGCCGGACACGATCTTGTAGCCACGCTCGATAAGGCATTGCGCCATCAACGCCGCATTGGCCTTCACTTCTTTCTGGTAGACCTTGAACTCGGGCTGAAGCGCCTCGAGGAAAGAAACTGCCTTGGCCGCGATCACGTGCATCAGCGGGCCGCCCTGCGTGCCCGGGAATACCAGCGAGTTCAGCTTCTTGTGAATGTCGTCCTTCGCGGGATCCTGGCTCGGCCGCGCCAGTATCATGCCGCCGCGGGGACCCCGCAGCGTCTTGTGCGTCGTAGTGCTGGTCACATCCGCTATCGGTACCGGGTTCGGATACTCGCCGACGGCCACCAGGCCCGCGACGTGCGCCATGTCGACGAACAGGTACGCGCCGACACTGTCGGCAATCTCCCGGAACTTCTGCCAGTCGACGACGCGCGAGTACGCCGAGAAACCGGCAATGATCATGCGCGGCTTGTGCTGGCGAGCCAGGCTCGCCACTTCGTCGTAATTAATAAGACCCGTCTCGGCATCCACGCCGTACGAAACGATCTTGAACAGCCGGCCAGAGAAATTCACCGGCGAGCCGTGGGTGAGATGCCCGCCGTGCGCGAGGCTCATACCCAGCACGGTATCCCCCGGCTGCAACAGCGCCAGGTAGACAGCGGCATTGGCCTGGGACCCGGAGTGTGGCTGCACGTTGGCATACGCCGCCGAGAACAGTTGCTTCGCGCGATCAATCGCCAGGTTCTCCGCGATGTCCACGTACTGGCAGCCGCCGTAGTAGCGCTTGCCGGGGTAGCCCTCGGCGTACTTGTTCGTGAGCACGGAGCCCTGCGCTTCAAGCACGTGCTTGCTCACGTAATTCTCCGACGCAATCAGCTCGACATGCTCTTCCTGGCGGCGCTGCTCACTCTCGATCGAACGGGCAATATCCGGATCAAATCCGGCGAGTGTGGTGTGGGAATTGAGCATGGGTGGGCTCCGCGTCAGAAAGCGCACCATTCTAGCCGAGGCTCGCCGGCCCGCGGGTCTTCCTGGCCGACCGGGGATCGATTCAGGCTGCCTGCCCGGCGGCGACCAGGGCCTCGACAACGGCCGTCCACGCCAGCGCCAGATTGCGGCGGTTATAGCCACCACCACCGGTCGCGAGCAATCGACCGTTGCACCAGCGGTCGGCCAGGGCGCACAGTCGCGCCGCCGCGTAGCCGTGGGCCGCCGGCGTGAATTTCAGGTGCGTGATCGGGTCGCCCCCCAGGCTGTCGGCGCCGCACTGGAACACGATGAATTCGGGCCGGAAATCGGCGATGTACGCCTCGACGCGCTCCCAGGCGCCCCGGAACTCGTGGTCCCCGGCCCCTGGCGCCAGGGGGATGTTCAGCTTGGTCATAAGGCCGGCTCCGCGCCCGGTTTCTTCTGCCGCGCCCGTGCCGGGATACAGGTAACGGCCATCCTCATGAATATCGGCGAAACCGATGTCGGGATCGTCCTCAAAGGCATAAAACACGCCGTCGCCGTGATGGGCATCGATATCCACGTAGGCGATACGCTTCAGGCCATGCCGGGACCGCAGCAATTCCAGCACAACGCCGCAGTCGTTGTAGACGCAAAACCCTGCCGCGTGGTCCCGCCCGGCGTGATGCAGGCCGGCGATCGGCACGAAGGCCCGGAGGGCGTGCCCGGCCATGATGTGCTCCATCGCGAATATCGAGGCGCCCACAACGGCTGCCGCGGCTGCATCCAGGCCGCGACGAGCGGGCGTGTCGCCGCCATCCAGCCAGCCGGAGCCAGCAAGGCACAGGGTTTCGATACGTGAAATGTGCTCTCGGGTGTGAAACGCTGCCAGTTCGGCGTGTGTTGCCTCCATAGCGCACGCCAGAGTGACCCTGTGGTGCAGTCCGCGGTCGGCGAGCTCGCGATGAAATACATCGTGGCGGTCCGGACCGAAGGGGTGCCCGTCGCCAAAACCATAGGCGGCGATGTTCGCGCCCTTCAGCACGAGCACGTCACTGTGTCCCGACGCCACCGTCAGCACCCGATCAGTCCAACACGAGAGGCCTGAGTATAGCTTTGCAAGGTGTGGCCCTTGCCCGATAATGCGCCCTCTCTTTTCCCCCTCCAGAACGCGGCCAGAACGCGGAAGCAAGGATTTCAGTGGCGCAATACGTATTCACAATGAACCGGGTGGGCAAGATCGTCCCGCCAAAGCGCTTCATCCTCAAGAACATTTCCTTAAGCTTCTTCCCCGGCGCCAAGATCGGCGTGCTCGGCCTCAATGGCTCCGGCAAATCGACCCTCCTGCGCATCATGGCCGGCGTCGACCAGGAATTCGAAGGCGAAGCCCGGCCTCAGCCCGGCATTCGGATCGGCTACCTGCCCCAGGAACCGGAATTACCCGCGGGCAAGACCGTGCGCGAAATTGCCGAGGAAGGGCTCGGCGAGATGATGTTGCTGGTCAAGCGCTTCAACGAGATCAGCGACAAGTTTGCCGAGCCGCTCGACGACGATGCAATGAACAAGCTGCTCGAGGAACAGGGCAAGCTGCAGGACAAGATCGAAGCCAGGAACGGCTGGGAAATCGAGCGCAAGCTGGAGATTGCCGCCGATGCGCTGCGCCTGCCGGACTGGGACGCCATGGTCGAGAAACTCTCGGGCGGCGAGCGGCGCCGTGTCGCGCTGTGCCGCCTCCTGCTGTCGGAGCCGGACATGCTCCTGCTCGACGAGCCCACCAACCACCTGGATGCCGCCTCCGTCGCGTGGCTCGAGAAATTTCTGGAGCAGTATCCAGGCACCGTGATCGCCGTGACGCACGATCGTTACTTCCTGGACAACGTCGCCGGCTGGATTCTGGAGCTCGACCGCGGGCAAGGCATCCCCTGGGAGGGTAACTACTCCTCCTGGCTCGACCAGAAAGGCCAGCGACTCGCCCTGGAAGAAAAGTCCGAGCAGGCGCGCCAGAAAAACATCAAGGCCGAACTCGAATGGGTACGGGCCAACCCCAAGGCACGGCAGGCCAAAAGCAAGGCGCGCCTGAGCCGATTCCAGGAACTGGTTTCGCAGGAGTACCAGGAACGTCAGGAAACCCTGGAAATCTACATCCCGCCCGGGCCGCGCCTTGGTGACCTCGTGATCGAGATCAACCACCTGCGCAAGGGCTACGGTGACCGGCTGCTGATCGAGGATTTGAGTTTCCAGATCCCGCCGGGGGCGATCGTTGGCATCATCGGACCGAACGGCGCCGGCAAGACCACCCTCTTCCGGATGCTGACCGGACTCGAAAAACCCGACGCCGGCGAAATCCGGCTCGGCGACACGGTTCAGCTGGCCGCCGTGGACCAATCGCGGCAATCCCTCGACGACACGAAAACGGTCTGGGCAGAGATTTCCGGCGGTGAGGACCTGCTGAAGATCGGCAAGTACGAGACGCCATCGCGGGCCTACGTCGGCCGCTTCAATTTCAAGGGCACCCAGCAGCAGCAACTGATCGGCGAGTTGTCCGGGGGCGAACGCAACCGCGTGCACCTGGCGAAGGTCCTGCGGTCGGGCGGCAACGTGCTGTTACTGGACGAACCGACCAACGATCTCGACGTGGAAACGCTGCGAGCGCTTGAGGAAGCCCTGCTGGAATTTCCGGGTTGCGCCGTCGTGATTTCCCACGATCGCTGGTTCCTGGATCGCATTGCAACACACATCCTGGCCTTCGAAGGCGACAGCCAGGTGGTATGGTTCCAGGGGAACTACGCGGATTACGATGCCGACCTGCGGCGTCGCATTGGGGACGACGCCAGCAACCCGCACCGGATCCGCTTCAAGCCCCTCACGCGCTGATCGGGAGCCGCCACATGACCGCCGCCATCACTGCAGACGGACGCTTCGAGCGCAGCGGCGGCACAAGTACGATGGAGTGTCCGCATTGCGGGGCCATCGGTCCGATGACAGTCACCGCGTTCCCCACCTTCGGCAAACTCAAGAGCGAACGCCCGACGCAGGTCGGCGTGGTCTTACAGTGCGACGCGTGCAAGACGCCCGTGTTCCTCCGCTACCGCACCCGCGCCTGGCGCGACGACCGGGTGGAACTGAATCCACTGCCCCAACCTGTCGAGCACCCGCCCGAGCGCTTCAGCCTGAGTTACCTGCCACCCGGCGTGGCGGGGCGATTCCGCGAGGCGCTGGCCTGCTACACCAGCGGCCTGTGGCAGGCCTTCGCTGCCATGTGCCGGCAAACCGCGCGCGCCACCTTCGATGACGTCGGTGACGCCGGCCGCCTCAGGATTTTTGACCTGGTTGCGGAGGTGCAGGATCTCGGCGCCATCGACGATGCCACCTTCAATGCGGTGCGCCGGATCATCTTTGAGCCGGAAGCCGGCAAACAGGAACCCGAATTCGACCGGCGGCAGGCGGCGGCGCTGCTGGAAACGATGAAGGACCTGCTCACGCAGACTTACGTCCGCCGCGCGAAACTGCGCCAGGCGCTGAAAGTGCGCCGTTTCTTTGCCAATCAGGCCGCGGGAATCGACGAAGATGAGGACGAAGCCGGGCTTCCGGTCCGGAAGGCCTGAGCCGTATCAGGCCGCGTTCAAGCGCGGCGGGCCATCGTCACATGCCCGTGCCGGCGCTGGTTGCCACCGCGAGCAGCGCCTGGCGATCGGTCACGCGCAGGTGGCGGGGAGATTTGGCCACCCAACCACGGCTGTGCCACTCACTGAGATACTGATTGACCACCTGCCGCGAAACGAAGACGAACTTGGCCAGCTCGGCCTGGGTGATATCGAGGCAACTCGTGCCGCTCGGGTCGACCCCGGTCAATTCGAGCACCCGGTGCGCCAGCCGTGCCGGTATATCTCGCTGCGAATACTCGCCAACGATCAGCCCGGTCACGACCCGCTGCCGCTGACAAAACACGGCGAGCAGGCCGATGGATAGCCGCGGCTCGGCCGCAATGAGCCGCAGGAACTGGTCACGGCAGATCACGAACACCTCGGCGGTGGGCGCTGCGCGCGCCGTCGTGCAGCGGAGTAGCCCATCGATGCCGGATATCAGGCCGAAGATCCTGCCGGAGCCGTAGGCGTCGAGAAAGATTTCCCCATTGCTGGAGGACCGGGCGCTGATCTGCACCTGGCCGGAAATCACGCCGTAGATTGCTTCGGCGCGATCGCCCTCCGTAAAGATCGCTGAGCCCTGTTCGTAGCTGCGGCGCGTGGCCAGCTGGACGACCCGATCAATGCCAGCGCTGTCCAGGTGGCGCAGTAACTCGTTATTCTGGAAGACTGCTCTTGCCGCATTCTTCATGGGAACCATCCTTGGCTTCCAACCGACGTTTGCTAGCGGATACTGTGCCACAAGGCCTGCGGCCTGTCTGTTTCCGGCCACAGCAGACCCCACCCGTGTCAGCAGGCTGACACAAGCGATGCCCGGGATCCCGCCCGGCGTGTCATCCAGATGACACCGGGCAATAAATAATCGAACTATCCGGACCTTATCAGCCCTATTTAGAGCGCCGTGTCACTCGCGTGACACCGGGACCCTGGTTTGTAGCGCAGTCTCGGTGGCGTGTCCGGTGCGGCTTGCCCGGGACAAGAGCAAGAAGACCGACTAGAAACAACCATAAGGAGTGCAGCCATGACCAAGCGCAATCTATGCGTCGTCGCCTTGATCGGTGCGGGCCTGTTAGCTGCGGCACCACTGGCGCAGGCGGATGCTACCGACTCCCTCCTTGCCAGAGTTGGCAAGTTTCAGCTGGACAACGGCGAGACCAAAATCGTGAAGCGGGGGTCTGCCACCAAGGCCTACAGGGTCTGTATGAACGAGGGCCGCGGAGCCGTGCCGCTCAAGGTGACGTACGAAGACCAGGAGGTCATCGTGGAACCCGGCGAGTGCCGGTTGATCGAGGCCTCGAAGATCAGGCTGGCCAGCGCCACCCGGCTGTCGGCCGGCATGACGTTGATCGGCAGCTTCGAGCCAGGACGCGGAAAGAGCTACAAGACCGATGTGAGCGTGGCCCAGACGACTCCCATCCCCTACTAGCGCAAGCGACCCGAGCGCAAGCAACCCCGCCGGAACCCGGCACTCCCCCACCCCGGTAACGGCGGGATTCGAGGAGCCCCCGGCGCCAGCGGCTAATACCAGCCGCTGGTTTGCCCGGGGGTGACGCCCGCCATCCCTAGCCGGCAAACCGCCGCGCGTTGCGGAACAACCGCAGCCACGGCCCGTCGTCGCCCCAGCCCCGCGGATGCCAGGAGTGCTGCACGGTTCGTTGCACCCGCTCCGGGTGGGGCATCAGGATCGTCACGCGGCCGTCCGCCGAACACAGCCCCGCGATGCCGTCCGGTGACCCGTTAGGATTGGCCGGGTAGGTGTCTGCCGGCCGGCCGTGGTTATCCACGTAGCGAATCACCAGCTGCCCGTCGGTCGTGCAAGCCTGCTGGTGACCGGGCGCAAACGTCGCCAGCCCCTCGCCATGCGATGTGGCAATCAGCAGGCGGCTGCCCGCCATCCCCTCGAGCAGCACCGAACGGGACGGCAGAACCTCCACGAGACTGAGCCGCGCCTCGAACTGCTCCGAACGGTTCTGGCGGAAGCGCGGCCAATGCGCGGCGCCAGGAATCAGTTCCGCCAGCACCGACAGCATCTGGCAACCGTTACAGACGCCGAGCGTAAATGTTTCCTCGCGGGCAAAGAACGCCGCGAACTCGTCGCGGGCGCGCGGGTTGTACAGAATGGACCGGGCCCAGCCCCCGCCGGCGCCCAGCACGTCGCCGTAGGAAAAGCCGCCGCAGGCCGCGAGCCCGGCAAATTCGCGCAGCGAGCGCCTTCCTGACAACACGTCCGTCATGTGCACATCCACGGCGTCGAAGCCGGCCCGACCGAAGACCGCGGCCATTTCGAGCTGGCTGTTGACGCCCTGCTCCCGCAGGATCGCCACGCGCGGCCGACGCTTTGTCGCAATGTGTACGGCAGGATCCTCGGCGGAATCGAAAGTCAGCACCGGCGAAAGCCCCGGATCGCCCGGATCCAGAAGTGTTTGCCACGCTTCAGCCGCCGCGTCCGGATTGTCACGCAGCGCCTGCATCCGGTAGGACAATTCTGACCAGCTGCGCAGCAGTTCCGTGCGGGAACTGGCGAACAGCGGTTTGCTGGCCGCGGAGATCGAGATCTCGTCGGCGCCGGTGACGTCTGCCACGCGACGCACCAGCGAGCCGAGTCCATGGCGACCGAACACCGTCTTCAGGCCATCCACATCCTCGTCGCGCACCTGAATGACGGCGCCCAGCTCCTCGGCAAAGAGCGCTCCCAGCTGCTCCTCCCGTGTACCGGCCACCAACCGCACATCGAGGCCGGCGCGGCCGGCGAAGGCCATCTCGCACAGCGTGACGAACAGGCCGCCATCGCTGCGATCGTGATAGGCCAGCAGCAGACCGGCCGCGCGCAATTCCTGGATGGCGGCGAAAAAAGCGCCCAAGGAGGCCGCATCGCAATCGGGTGGCAATCCGCCGGTGCGAATGAAGGCCTGGGCCAGGCACGACCCGCCCAGCCGGTTGCGACCGGCGCCAAGGTCGATCAGCCAAAGCCCGGTGCCCGCCTCGCGCCGGAGTTCGGGCGTGAGCGTACGACGCACGTCGTCGACCGGGGCAAAGGCCGTCACGACCAGCGATACCGGCGCCACCACGGCGCGCGCTGTTCCACGGGACTGCCAGCGGGTCTGCATCGACAGGGAGTCCTTGCCGACGGGGATGGCAATGGCCAGTTCGCGGCACAGCGCACTGACGGCCGACACCGTGTCATAGAGGCGTTCGTCCTCGCCGGGCGCCCCGGCGGCGGCCATCCAGTTGGCCGAGAGCCGCACATCAGCAATATTCACCACTGATGCTGCCGCGATATTCGTCAGAGCTTCACCAACAGCGAGGCGCCCGGAGGCCGGCGCATCCAGCAGGGCCACCGGCGATCGCTCGCCAATCGCCATCGCTTCGCCGATGAAGGTCTCGAAACCAAGAGCGGTCACGCCGACATCGCTGACCGGCACCTGCCAAGGTCCGACGAGTTGATCGCGAGCCACCAGGCCGCCAACGGTCCGGTCACCGATATGTATCAAAAAGGACTTGTCGGCCACAGCGGGCAGCCGCAGTACCCGCAGGCACGCCTCAGCGATGTCGATGCCGGCCAGATCCAGCGGTGCGCGCTCCCGCGGCTGGCGCCGGACATTGCGCACCATCTGCGGCGCTTTGCCGAGGAGTGTCGAAAGCGGCATGTCCACCGGCAGCTCGCCCGAGTGCCGGTCGGTCACGACCAGCCGTCGCGTGTCGTCCAGCGCCCCGAGCACGGCACAGGGGCAGCGCTCCCGGGCACACACCGCCTCAAACCAGGCGAGGTCCGCCGGCGCGATCGCCAGCACGTAGCGTTCCTGGGCTTCGTTGCACCAGATTTCCAGCGGCGACATGCCGGAGTCTGCGCTGGGAATATCCCGCAATTCGAACCGTCCGCCGCGGCGACCGTGATCCACGAGTTCCGGCACCGCGTTGGACAGTCCACCGGCGCCAACGTCATGCAACATCAGGATCGGATTCGGCCGGCCGGCGGTGGCCGCGAGCGCCCGGCAGGCCTCGATGACCTGCTGCGCGCGCCGTTCGATCTCGGGATTGCCCCGCTGGACGGAGGCGAAATCGAGGTCGGCAGAACTCGTGCCACTGCCCACCGACGACGCTGCTCCGCCGCCGAGCCCGATCAGCATGGCCGGGCCACCGAGCACGATGAGCAGGGAGCCAACCGGCGGATCGTCCTTTTCAACATCCGGCGCCGAGATATTGCCCAGGCCACCAGCCAGCATGATGGGCTTGTGATAGCCGCGGGCCACGCTGGTATCACGCGGATCCGCCTGTTCGAAGCTGCGAAAGTACCCGGCAATGTTCGGGCGACCGAATTCATTATTGAAGGACGCCGCGCCGATCGGCCCCTCGAGCATAATCTGCAGCGCGCTGGCAATGCGTTCCGGCCGCCCAATGGCGGCTGCCGGCAATTCCCAGGGTTGCTCCCACCCCGGCAGCGCCAGGTTCGACACCGTAAAGCCGGTAAGCCCCGCCTTGGGCCGGCCACCGCGACCGGTCGCACCCTCGTCACGCAATTCCCCGCCGGAGCCGGTGGCGGCACCCGGAAATGGCGAGATTGCGGTCGGGTGGTTGTGGGTTTCGACCTTCATCAGGGTGTGCAGCGGCGCCACGCTCGCGGTGTACGCACCGGTCGCCGGGTCGACGTGCAGGTGGCTGACCACCGCCCCCTCGATGACAGCCGCATTGTCCCGGTAGGCGCTCAGCACGCCGCGCGGATTGGTGGCATGCGTCGAGCGGATCATGTCGAACAGGCTCTGTGGCTGGTCCTTGCCGTCGATTGTCCAGCGCGCGTTGAAGATCTTGTGCCGGCAGTGCTCGGAGTTCGCCTGCGCGAACATCATGAGCTCGGCGTCGGTCGGGTCGCGCTGCTCCGCGCCGAATTTTTCGGCGAGATAGCGAATCTCGTCGGCTGACAGCGCAAGGCCAAGCTCGGCGTTGGCCTGCTCCAGCGCCGCGGCGCCCTCGCGCAGCAGCGGCACCCGGCGCAGGGATCGCGGCGGTTCAACAGCGAAGATCGTGGCCGCGAGCGCCTCGTCCGCCACCGTGCCCCCTATGACGCTCTGGGTCATCCGGTCATGGAGCAGCGGCACGAGGCTGGTCTGTTCTGCGCCAGTCAACGTCCGGCCGGCGGCCAAACTGAAGCGCACGCCCCGCTCGACGCGGCGGACGCCACCAAGACCGCAGCTTCGGGCGATGTCGGTGGCCTTGCTTGACCAGGGTGAAATCGTTCCGGTCCGGGGCACAACGAGGAGTCGGGAATCCGGTAGTTCCGGAGCCGGTGCAGCGCCGTCCTCGAGCAGGTTGCGCAGTGTCTGCTCGGCTTGCGGCGTGAGAGTCCCGGTGAGTTCCACGAGGTAGACGAAGCCGGCGGCTACGCCCGTGACAGCGGGCAGGCGCGCCCGGATATCGCTCAGAAGTTTTGCCAGTCGAAAGTCGGAAAGCGCGGCGCCGCCGGCCCAAACAAGCGGTGAGACGAGTGGCGCCGTCACTTGCCCATATCGCCGGAACCACCCGGCGTGTAAATAGGGCCCGGAAACTGCGTGACGTTGCCACCCTCGACAGGCGTGATCTTGCTGACCCCCTGCTTCTCGACTTCGTCGATGCGCAGGATCGAGTGCATGGGCAGGAAGGTGCGCCGCACGCCGGCGAACTCCGTTTTGATCCGTTCCTCAGCGGGATCCACCACCACGCTGCTGCGCTCGCCGAACACGAGCCGCTCAACCTCGATGAAGCCGAATAGCGTGCCCTGCGTCACACTTCGGGCGTAGATCTCATAGATCTTGCCCTGGTTGACGAACGAGATTTTGTAAAGGTGTCTGGCGGACATGCGGGCATCGGATCGGGGGCGCGCAGTATAACCCAGCGCCTTCCAGGCCGGGCCGAACTGTGACCCGACGCGTATTTCGGCTTGGGCTGATCAGCCATCATTCCCGCTGGGTAAGGGACTTCCATGCCTCTGCGCCTTCGCGTTACCAGTGACAGCAAGGAGCTGCCGCGCAATGAGCGCGTGCGGGAGTTCCCGGCCGTGGGCGGCACAATTGGCCGTAGCCCGGACAATGACTGGGTGCTCCCCGACGACAGCCGGTATGTTTCCAGCCGCCACGCCATGATCGATTACCAGGGTGGCGCCTACTATCTGGTTGACACCAGCCGGAACGGCGTCTACGTGAACGGCGCCGACACACCGGTTGGCAAGGGGCATCCACAGCGCCTTTTCGATGGCGACCAGCTTTGGATTGGCGAATTCCGGATTGCGGTGGACATCAGCGCCGGCGACGAGGAAGAGCGCAACGACGACGGTATGCGCGACTCGGTCGTGCGCGCGCAGCTGGTGCCCGAAGACGAATCCGTGGAACTGCAGCTCGTCGCCGAAGACAAGCTGACCCATGACTCAGCGCTGGAACGTCATCTTTCTCCCGCCGGGTCAGCAGTCGACCGGAGCAAGGCTGTCACCGCCCGCCCGGTCGGCGTAGCCAGCAGGACGAAGAAGGCGGCCCCGGCTCAACCCGCTCCGGCGCCGGCCGCAGCACCTCCTGCGAGTCATGGCGAGCCCGAACAACGCGCCCTGACCCTGTTTCTGAAAGCCGCGGGCATCCGGCCCGATGCCATCGCCGGCCACACCGCCGCCGAGGTGCTGCAGGGATCCGGCAAGCTGCTGCGAGTGATGGTCAGCGGACTCATGGATCTGCTGCGGGAACGTAGCCACATGAAGGACACCTTTCGGCTACCCCAGACCACGATGAAGTCGGCCCAAAACAATCCCCTGAATTTCTCGCCCAGCGTCGATGAAGCCTTGCGCTACCTCCTGAATGATCGTGGTGAGGGCGCTTACCTCAGCGCCGAGGATGCGGTGCGCGGCGGCCTGCGTGATGTGCGCCAGCACGAACAGGCGCTGGTCAAGGCCATGCTTCAGGCGGTGCAGGACTATGTGGAGCGCTTTGATCCCGAAGAACTCAAGAGCCGCTTCGACAAAGGACTGAAACGCGGTGGCCTGCTCTCCGGGGCCAACAAGCTCAAGTACTGGGAGCTTTACGAGGAAAGCTACCCGGCCCTTACCCAGCGCGACGAAGGCGGCTCGCCCCAGCTGTTCGCCGAGGAGTTCGCCCGCGCTTACTTGCAGGAAATCGACAGCCCCAAGTCAGGTCGCGGCCGCTAGCCCGCGCGGACCTCCGCACTTTCCCGGATACCCGGCCATGCTGCCGCCCGGCATGCTTGGCTTTATTGAGCCTGTTTAAATGACAATGATTCTCATTTACTATTAGCCGATGACGCTGGATGAACTGAAAATCGGCCAGGCCGGGACGATCACGGGCATCGAGGGAGAGGGCCCCGTGGTGCAGCGCCTGATGGCCCTCGGCCTGCTGGCTGGGTCGCCGATCCGGATCACGCGGCGGGCCATAGGCGGCGACCCGATCGAAGTCGCGATCATGGACTACGCGCTGTCGCTGCGACGCGAGGAAGCCCGCCGGGTCCGGGTCGTGCGCGAGACATGACCGCACCGCGACAGCCCCCCGCCACTATCATCGCCCTGATCGGCAACCCCAATACCGGCAAGAGCACTCTGTTCAATGCCCTGACCGGACTCCGCCAGAAGACGGCCAACTACCCCGGCGTCACGGTCGAACGACACACCGGCGAGATCAATGTCGGCGGCCAGGCGGTAACCCTGGTCGATCTTCCCGGTGCCTACTCACTGGCTGCCCAGTCCCCCGACGAGATGGTGGCGATCGATGTGCTGCTCGGGCACGTCACCGATCTGCCGCGACCGCGGGCCGTGCTCGCCGTCGTTGATGCCACCAACCTCCGGCGCAATCTCTTCCTCGTGACGCAACTTGCCGAGCTCGACCTGCCGCTCGTCATCGCACTGAACCTCTCGGACATGGCCGAGAGCCGCGGCATACACATCGACGCGGCGGAACTGGCGAGCCAGCTCGGCGCCACGGTGGTACCCGTATCCGCCAGCAGGGGTACCGGCATCGAGGCGCTGCGAACGGCGCTCGCTGCCGCGATCACGGGCCCTGCCAATACCCCGCTGTGCGTGCTTCCCGAGGTCTGTGCCGCTGCTGCCGACCTCGGCAAACGAGTGCGGGATGCCGGCTTGCACCTCCAGGACTACGAAGTGGAACGCGCGCTCATTGACGCGCAGGGCATTGCGGAGCGGCGCTTCGAAATGACGGCAGGCGACGAGTTCAGCGCGGAACTTTCAAAGCTGCGCAGCCGGCTCGGTGCCGGCGTGCCGCTGGCGGAAGCCGAAGCGACGGCCCGCTACGGCCTGATTAACGCCATCGTCGCGCGCACCGAACAGCGGGCGCTGCGGCAAATTACTTTTGGCGATCGTCTCGACCACATCACCAACCACCCTGTCATCGGCTCCGTGCTGTTCCTGCTGGTGATGGCGGCCGTGTTCCAGGCGGTGTTTTCCTGGGCGACGCCCCTGATGAACCTGATCGACGCCGGCACCGCCGCGCTTGGCGAATCGGTTCGCGCTCTGCTGCCCGACGGCGCCCTGGAAAGCCTGATAGTGGACGGCGTGATCGCCGGGGTCGGCGGCGTCATCGTCTTCCTGCCGCAGATCCTCATTCTGTTTGCCTTCATCATTTTTCTTGAAGACTCAGGCTACATGCCGCGCGTGGCCTTCATGGTCGACCGTTTGATGCGCACCGTCGGGCTGTCCGGCCAGTCCTTTATACCGATGCTGTCGAGTTTCGCGTGCGCGGTTCCCGGCATCATGGCGACGCGGGTAATCCCTGATCGCCGTGATCGCCTGGCCACGATCCTCGCCGCGCCATTCATGACCTGCTCGGCACGCCTGCCGATTTACGCCCTGCTGATCGGCGCCTTCGTCCCGGTACGGCATTACCTCGGCGGCCTCATAAACCTGCACGGCATCGTACTGCTCGGCCTCTATCTCCTCGGCATTCTCGGCGGCGTGCTCACGGCCCTGCTGATGAAGCGCACGTTCCTGCGCGGCCCCACGCCGACCTTCATGATCGAACTGCCCCCCTACCGCCTGCCCAACTGGCGTTCGCTGCTGCTCAAGCTGGCCGAACGGGGCCGAATTTTTCTCGTGCGGGCAGGTACCGTGATCTTCACGGTGGCCGTCCTGGTCTGGGCCCTCGCGTATTTCCCCCGGCCTGCCGAAATCGGCAACAGCTACGCCGGGGAACGGGAAGCGCTTGAAATCAGCGCGGTACCCGATCGGGAGCGCACCGCCCGCCTTTCCGCCCTCGATGCCGCGGAAGCCACCGCCTACCTGGAGCAGAGCTGGCTGGGCCGCCTCGGCCAGCTCGTCGCCCCCGCGTTCGCGCCGCTGGGCTGGGACTGGAAGGTATCGGCCGCAGTAATCGCGAGCTTCCCGGCGCGGGAGGTCGTGATCGCCGTGCTCGGCACGATCTACTCGGTGGGCGATCAGGGCGACAACGTGGAAGGAGCCCTGCGCGAGCGCTTGCAGACCGCGTCCCGCCCCGACGGCACACTGGTGTACACGGTGCCGATGGCGGTCGGGTTACTGATCTTCTACGCCTTTTGCCTGCAGTGTGCGGCGACGATTGCGGTGATCCGGCGTGAAACCAATACCTGGCGCTGGCCCGTTTTCGCGTGGGTCTACATGACCGGGCTCGGCTATCTCGGGGCTATGCTCGCCTTCCAGTTGGGCAGCTGAGGGCGCGACGGTGCCAGGCATTCAGGAAATCATCGCGCTCGGGATTGTGGCACTGGTCGTCGGCTTGTACGTTCGCCGCCGCTGGTCGCGCGGAAAATCCACGCGCAGATCAGGCGACTGCGGCGACTGCGCCTCGTCCGCGCCGCCAGCGAAAGAGTCCCCCGTGCGTTTCTATCGCCGGCAATCGAAGTAGCGCCGCAAACGCTCGCCCGGTGCCCCCTGCTCAGGCCCGGATGTAGCCGAGCGGCAACTCCGTGGTGGACTTGATGCATTCCAGGGCAAAGCTGGCGCTGACATCCGTCAGCCCGCCAACCCGAATCAGCTGCTTGTAGACGTTGTCGTAGGCCGCGATATCGGGAATGGCGAGCCGCAAGAGGTAATCAACGTCACCGCTCATGCGGTGAAACTCGACGACTTCGGGTATGGCCCGCACGACCGAACTGAAGCTTTCGAACCATTCGACGTCGTGCCGGTTGGTTTTAAGGTGCACGAACACGGTGGTGCCCACGTTCAGTTTGTCGGGATCAAGCAGGGTGACCCGTCGACGAATATAGCCCTCGGCTTCCAGCGCCCGGATGCGCCGCCAGCAGGGTCCCCGAGACAGATGAACCGCCTCGGCGATATCCGCCACGGACTGCCCGGCATCCCGCTGCAACAGCTCCAGAATGGCGAGATCGATCCTGTCCATGACTACTTGTACTCTGTATTGCCGGATCGGCGATACATTTGTTTCACAATCTAACCATAAATGCAAATACTTAAGCAGAATGAACCCGACTTCCACGCTAACCTTCTATTACATGAAGTCCCTCTTAAGCCTGTTCACGGAACACCCGGCATCGGTGGGCGAAACCTACGGCCAGCACCTGGTAAGCGCCACGGGTTTCTCGTTGCGAATGATTGGCGCAGGATTCGCCTGCCTGATCCACGCCCTGCTCCCCTTCCTGTTTGTCCGCGTCGGCAGCAATGCCATCGGCAAGCTGCATGATCGGATGATCCTGAATCGCGCCCGCCGACCACTTGCCAGCCCCCCTGCCAGCGCACCGAGTACCTACCGCACCAACTCCAAAGCCCTGCCCACGTCCTAGGCCCCTGAGCGCACCGGTGGCGTCCACACACTCGCCAAGCTCGTGGCCGTCGATAATTCCGGGCCTCGTCGCTGCCACCGCAATTGCCGCGTTTACTCTGTTTTTTGCCGACTGGCTCGGCAGCGGCCTGTTCAACCTGGGCAAGAGTCCCGTCAGTCCCGTCATGCTCGCGGTGCTGGCTGGCGTGCTCATCCGGAACACCGTCGGTGTCGACGCACGACTTGAACGCGGTGTGGCCGTCGCGTCTAGCGCGGTGCTCCGCATCGGTCTCGCACTCGTGGGATTGCGTCTCAGCATTAGCGGGCTCGGCAAGCTGGGCGTGCAGGCCCTGCCGGTTGTGGCCGGCTGCATGCTCACCGGATGGCTGGTACTGCCGCGCCTGGCCCGGGCCATGAAGCTTAAGGGTCCCCTCGTCACACTGCTCACCGTCGGAACGACCATTTGCGGTTGCACCGCCATTCTGGCGGTGGCGCCGGCGATTCGTGCCCGGGCCGAAGAAACTGGCTACGCGATCACCCTGGTGGTCTGCGTTGGACTGGTTGGCATGCTGCTGTACCCGTTTATCGCCAACGGCCTGTTTGGCGATGACCCCATTGCCGCGGGCATCTTCCTTGGCGCGTCGATCCACGACACCTCCCAGGTCATGGGGGCCGCGCTGGTCTACAGTGGCCAGTACCTGGCCCCCGAAGCCCTGGAGGCGGCAACCGTCACCAAGTTGCTGCGCAATCTCACGCTGCTGGCGGTCGTGCCCATCCTTGCGGCAACGTTTGCGAACCGGCCCACGAGTCAAGGCGGCACCGTGGAAACCCGCCGAGCCAGCCTGCTGCCAGCTTTCGTGATTGCCTTTGTCGGCATGGCCGTCGTCCGTACGCTCGGCGATCTGGCCAGCCCCGCACTGCCGGATTTCGGTCGGATGCTGTGGGCACCCGGCCTGCTGCTGGCAAACCAGATGTCAGAACTGCTACTGACTGTCGGGATGGCCGCCGTCGGCCTCACCGTCGAGCTCGGCGGCATCCGTCGCGTCGGCCCGCGCCCGCTCGCTGCCGGCGTGCTGGCGGCGGCGATAATGGCAGTGGTCTGCGTGATTCTCTTAAAGACCCTGCGCTAGCCAGCAACCCCGCTCAACCCTGCCACTTGCCCTTGTCGGCCTGCATCTGCACCAGTCCACCACGACGGTCCAGCATGAACTGCGCCTGCTCCTTGCCGAACACTCGCTCGGCCAGCACGTTCATGGGATCTGAACGGTTGGTGTACTCGCGGTACGTGAAATCGTAGGTCTGCTGCGCGGCGCGCTGCTCGGGAGCCAGGCGCGGCGCTTCGTCGTACATCCTGAACCAGCGGTCGACGAAGCGATTGAGGTAGGCCTCGCACTGATCAATGTGCTCGTCCGTCAGCGCCGTGATGTAACTCGAGCACACCGGCGACTGCATGGCGCGGATAACAGGACCGTGGCTGGCTGACCAGACGAAGTCGGTGTTCTTGCGAAACTCGAGGTAGTCCTTGTTCACGTCGCCGCCGTAGTAGCGGTTGACGTAGTCCTCGTTGACCTTCAGGTCCACGCGGGGCACGTAGTCGGCGTAGAACAACAGGTTCGGCACGGTACCGAAGATGATCATCAGGTTCGGCACCTGGGTCTCCTGCCCCAGCACCACGTTGATGTTCATGTCGATGATGCTGGCCTTGCGGTTGCCCAGCCACGAGCGGACGAACCAGTCGACGTCCTTGGCCGTGTAACCAAAGAACGCGCCTTCCATCTGCTGGTCCGGGGAGGTGTAGTACTCGGCGCCTTTGGAGATCGGGTGCAGCTTCGCGTCAAAGTGCTTGACGATCCGGTCGGCAATACGCCCATGAATGTCCCAGCACCGTTCCCACTGCCGGGAGACGTCGACATTGGGGTTGTCGGCCAGGAATTCGTGAATGGTCTTGACGTCGCTTTGCTTGCTCATGGGGCGTCCTTTGTTCGAAGGGCGCATCATAAGAGAACATTCTGCGCGCTTCGCGACAGGCGCCGGGGCCGTCCACCGTGCGGGGCAAGGCCCCGGTAATTACATCCCCTGCGCGCTCAATCTTCGCCGCCACAGGCCCGCCAGCAACACCAGCATCAACGGGGACACTGCACTGCTACCCGAGGAGCCAATGGTCACCGGTGCCTCCACGATCGTCAGGTTCCCGGGGTCGAATGCCAGGTTCGTGATGTACTCCTCGCCGAAATCCACCTCGACCGGCGGCGGACCTTGCGTGGGGATGTTGTTCGAGTTCTGGATCATCCCCGTGCCGTTGCCATTCAGCTCCAGCAGCGCCGGGTGATACCGTCCGTTATCAATTTCGCGGCCGTTGAACGTGAACACGATGCCGTTTCCGGCGAGTTCGGCCACCTGCAGCCCGTCGCTCAGCACGGCGTTACTCGCGATTTCAAACTGCAGCGAGCTACCCTGCGCGTAGAACTCGGCACCGGTAATAATCCGGCTTAAGGCAAAAGATGGAAACCCGGACGGCGTCCCCGGTTCAAGCACGCCGCTGACCTGGTAGTTAACACTCGTAATGATCGGGTTGTCATACACCCGGCGCTCGAACAGCTCGTCGATTTCGATGCGGATTGAAAACACCTCCACATTACTGAAGACCGGCGTGACTACAAAATCACTGTCCCGGATCACCAGGGTGAAGGCCGCGGCCGGCACGCTGACCAGCAATCCGACAATGCCGATAGCTGCCTCGCGAAACCAGTTCACTGGTGATGGCGACATGCCGGGTGCGCTAAGCTTGTTGCGAACCCCAATTAATGCAATCGATCGGATAAACATGAGCGCACATCCCTGGTTGAGTGAGACTCCCTGGCCGACAAAGCAATTGCCCCGCGAGGAGCTGTCATCGCGCATTGTGCACCTGCTCGCCACCCACTGGATGGGTGTGCTGTGCACGACAGGAAAAAACGGGCCGATCGGCAGCCCAGTGGAATATTACGCCGAAGGTATGGTCGTTTACATCCTGCCTCAACCGGGCAGCCCGAAACTTGCGGCTATGCGCGCGGACGCGCGCGTGTGCCTGGCGATTCATGCCCAAAACTGCGGTTGGGCCAGCGTGCGCGGCGCGCAGTTGTTCGGACGTGCCGAGTTCCTGGCGCCAGGGACACCGGAACACAACCACGCGATGACGATCTATCGCTGGGAGGCATCCGCTTCCCAACTGGGGAAACCACTGGAGCAGCCCCCGCAGATGGAATTGATACGCATCGACCCGGAACGGATTGTTTATACCGAGCAGTGGCTGCGCAAGGATGGCTTTGGCCCGCGCCAGATCTGGCATCGGGATGCCACTGTTAAAGGTCAGTCACGGCAGTACGGGCATTAGATCCGATCGGGGTTCAGGCCCCGCAGGGCAATGTCGCCACGGCACCGTCCCCCGCCCCTACCCGGCGCGCTGCCCAGTCCAGGATGAGCGCAAAGTTTTGCGGGGCATTGCGCTGTAGCGCGCTGTTGTGGCCCGTGTCATCCAGCACCACCATCTCCAGGCAGGCTGCCTTGGGGAAGTAGTCCTGCTCGTAGGCAATGGCGCCGGCATGATCCCGGCAATCCAGTTTCCCGCCGCAGACCACGAAATCATCCTCGCCCAATAACAGGAAAACCGGCACCTGCAAATCGCGAGATTGCGGGCCGAAGTACTTGCCGGCGGAAGTCACCTCGCCGAGAGCCGTGGTCTGCCGATTCAGTTCGTCAGTCTCAATCACCCGGGGATCAGCGTTTTCGCGCGTGTAGAAGGTGTCGCCCCGCGTGTCCGGCTTGGACACGATGTAGGTGGGATCGACAATGTCACCGGTGAAAGGCCCCTTGAAGACAGCAAGATCCACGCCAGTGCGCATGGCCATAACGAAACCCGGGTTGGAGTTGTGGGCGAATCCCGTCAGCACGATGCCGGCCACCTGGTCCGGGTGAGCGAGGGCGTGCGCCATTGCCGTGACAGAGCCGAAGGAATGTCCAACCGTCAGCACCGCGGCGAAGTCATGCTTCACCGCGAGGGCAGCAATGATCTGACTGAGCACGTGGGCCTGATTGTCGACGCCGAGCCACGCGCCCGGCGGATGATCACTTTCGCCCATGCCCAGCCGGTAGAAATTGAATGTCGCGAAACCCGCCCGAAGCGCCGCGCGCGCATAGGAGTAGGTATCCGGCTGGTAGGGGAAGTCCCAGTAAATCGAGCCGTAACCGCTACCCGAGACCAGCACCTGCAAGACCCTGCCATCCGGCTCGCCCGTGCTGCACAGCTCACCCACGACGTCAAAATGCAGCCAACCCCCGGGCGACAGCTGCACGGGGATAAGCTGCTTCTCGCAGCGCACACCGGGCATGGCGCTGGCGCTGGCCAGGCGGGTATCGGGTGGAGCGTTCAGCGGCGTTGCCAGGCCGCCAGATTTCAGGAACCCGATCAGCAGCAATACGGCAGTCAGACCCGCCAGACTGGCGAGGATCACAAAGGTCTTTGAACGCCACGCCATTCCGTTGCCTCAGATGTTTGAGCGCTTAAGCGACGCCATATCGATGACGAAGCGATATTTCACGTCGCTTTTGAGCATGCGCGCGTAGGCCTCGTTGATCGCCTGAATATCGATCATTTCCACATCGGAGACGATGTTGTGCTTCGCGCAGTAATCGAGCATCTCCTGAGTCTCGGCGATGCCGCCGATCAGTGACCCGGCAATGCTCCGGCGCGCCATCACGATCTGGGCCGTGGCAAGCGCATGCGTGATCGGTTCGATGGCCCCGACGATCACCATCGTCGCATCGCGTTTGAGCAACGCCACATAAGGATTGAGATCGTGATTAACCGGTATCGTATTGACGAGAAGGTCAAAGGACCCTGCTGCCTTCTTCATGGCAGCCGCGTCTTTGGAGATCAGCACGCCGTCTGCTCCCAGCCGGCGCGCATCCCTTTCCTTGCCGGACGACGTCGTGATCATCGTGACCGTCGCGCCCATGGCATGGGCGAACTTCACCCCCATATGGCCAAGACCGCCCAGGCCAATAATCCCGACGTTCATGCCGGGACCTGCCTTCCAGTGGCGCAAGGGCGAGTAGAGGGTGATGCCGGCACAAAGCAGCGGCGCGGCGGCCTTCAGATCGAGCTGGTCCGGGACGCGAAGCACGAACTCCTCGGTGACGACGATAAAGCTGGAGTAGCCACCAAAGGTTAACTCGCCGTTTTTGTCCTTGCCGTTGTACGTGGGCGTCAGCCCGCTCTCGCAATACTGCTCCAGCCCTTCCGCGCAACTGGCGCATACCCGGCAGGAATCCACCAGGCAACCGACAGCGGCGAGATCGCCCGCCCTGAACCCGGTCACTGTCTCGCCCACGGCGGTCACGCGCCCGACGATTTCATGCCCGGGCACCATCGGGTAAAGGCTGTTTTTCCACTCGTTGCGTGCCTGGTGCAGATCGGAGTGGCAAACACCGCAGTAGAGAATTTCAATCCGGACGTCGCCCGGGCGCAGTGTCCGACGCTCGAACGTGAACGGGGCGAGCGACTCGGTTGCCCCCCTGGTGGCATAACCCAACGCGGTGCGGGACTGGCTGATCAGGGCTTCCGTGGTCGATGTGTTCGCGCTCATTATTCATTTCCCATGCTATTTTCGGATTACATAAGCAAATACGCCGGATGTGTAGCTGACTGCGGCGCACACTGGCACCATCTTTAGCGGGCATCCTGCCGACAGATAGATTGTAGACTCTACAGTTTCATCCATCGGTGCTGACAAAAATGACATACATACCACCTGCACTGCGCCCACCGATCGCGGCGCTGTGGATATCGGCCGTCATGCTTGCAGTGGCGCCAGCGCCGGCGGCGGAATTTGTTCATATCACCGCGGCTCGCGACGCGACACTGATCGAGGATCCGGCGGGCGCCCTGGCCAACGGCGCCGGGCCGGCGCTGTTCGCCGGGCGCACGGCGCAGGGCGACACGGGGCGCCGCCGGGCGCTGCTTCTGTTCGACGTGGCCGCTGTCCTGCCGCGCCAGGCCATCGTCACGAGCGCTCAGCTAACGCTGCGCATGACGCCGAGCAACGCCGGCCCTGCGGAGGTCGCAGTGCATCGGGTGCTCGCATCGTGGAGCGAGGGCCCGGGCGTCAGCACGGGCGGCAGCGGCGTGCCGGCCCTGCCGGGTGACAGCACCTGGCTGCACCGGCATTACGACGACGAGTTGTGGACTTTTCCGGGCGGGCAGTTCGTCCCTGAATCCAGCGCCGCAATCACGGTGGCCGGCGAGGGCTTCTACAGCTGGCAGGGCAGCGCGCGGCTCCTCGCCGACGTGCGCGTGTGGCACAAGGCGCCGCAGCGGAATTTTGGCTGGATCCTCCTCGGCGACGAGGAGACTCCGCAGTCCGTCAAGCGCTTTGACAGCCGCGAAAGCCGGACGCCCGAGTACCGGCCCGTTCTGACGCTGGAATACGAATTGCCGGGGCGCGGTCGCAGCGAGCCGGCATCACGGCAATGATCGCTATCGCGAACCCGGGCACGGTTGGCCGCACGGCAGCAGCAATCGCGCCCAGCCCGGTGGCATTTACGTATTGGCGAGCCATCAACCTCCGCCTAACATAAGAAAAGGAAGCCAATTAAAGGGAAAAGTCGCTATGCGCCCAAGCAGACCGGCGAAGGTCGCGTCACAGAGTCTTGCCGCCTTTGCAATTGCGCTTCTTGCGTTCGGCGCGGCCCGGGGCGAAAGCGTGTCGCTCACGCCGGTTGCAGACAACACGGTATTCCAGGGTTCGGTCGGTGGCGGCAATCCCGACAATTTCGAGGACAACAGTTGCGGTGCCGGCACCTCGGTCTATTCGGGCCGCACCGATGCCGCGTTTTTCCGTCGCGCGCTGATGAAATTCAACATCGCCGCCAGCATCCCGGCCGGCGCCACGATCACCAGCGCGACGCTGACGATGGTCGTGACGCGGTCCAGGGACAACCAGAATGCCACGATGACGCTGCACCGGCTGACCCGCAACTGGGGCGAGGGCAGCGCCAATTGCGCCGACGGTAAAGGCGTTAGTGCCAATGCCGGCGATGCCACGTGGCTGAGCGCCCAGCACCAGCAGGTGGCGTGGACAACGGCCGGGGGCGATTTCAGCGCGGCCAGCGCCAGCGCGTCGGTCGGCCGCCAGAACAATTCTGTCGGCACCTGGAGCAGCACCGCCCCTGGAAACGCGGCGATGGTGACGGACATCCAGAACTGGCTCAATACCCCGGCAGCCAATAACGGCTGGGCCATCGTGGGCGACGAGGCGCGGAACAAGACGGCGCGGCAGTTCGCAAGCCGCGAGTCGGGGACCACGACCAACCGCCCCACGCTGGTGGTGAACTTCACGCCGCCCGCCGGGACCTTCGCCTGCTGTTCGGTCGAGGGCAGCTGCAGCGTGGCGACAACGGCGAGCTGCGTCGCAGGCGGTGGCACGCCGGACACCGGCCAGAACACCTGCAGCCCGAACCCCTGTCCACAGCCGACCGGCGCCTGCTGCAACGCAGACGAGTCGTGCAGCGATGCAGTGACGATCAGCGCCTGCACCGCCGGCGGGGGCACGTACCAGGGCGTTGCCAGCACCTGCGCCGTGAGCCAGGCGGACTGCGGGCTGGCGCCGTTCGTGGACGCGTTGCCGCTGCCTGCCGTTTTAGCGCCGACGGGCACACGCCCCGACGGCGTGCCGCAGTACCAGATCACGGTTCAGCCCGCGACCCAGCAGCTGCACCGCGACCTGCCGCCGACGTCGAATCTCTGGACCTACAACGGCGCGTACCCGAGCTTCACCATTGAGGCGCGGGTTGGCGAGCCGGTCGAGGTGAAGTACATCAACGCGCTCCCGCCGGGCGGGCACGTGTTGACCGTGGACCGCTGCGCACACGGGCCC
>JAQBGF010000010.1:0-6281 GCA_032122615.1 Gammaproteobacteria bacterium
TTCACCGACGACTGGCAGCCGGGTGCGCCGATCTACATGCGAGACAGCGAAACCATCATGTTCCAGGGCTGGCGTCGCAGCGAGTATGGCAAGGTTACCCCGACGCCGATGACTGTGTTCACGATCAGGCACGACGGCAGCAATCTGACCCAGCGTACGTTCGACCACGGGATGTACTGGGGGCCAGCACCGATTGCCGACGGACGTCATTATCTGTTCACGACGATCCTTGACGGTAACAACCATGAGCTGTTCCTGGGCGACCTGGCCGGTGACAAACCGCTGCGTCTGACCTGGCGCGCCGGCTTCGATGGCATGAAGTCGATATCAAATAACGGCGAGAAGATGGTGTTCGCCAGGACCGATACCAGCGGCAAGGCGCTGTATACGCACGTGATGGACCTGTCATCGTTGAATCTCGGTCCGGAGAATTACAAGGGTATTCCCGATACACCGGTGCCGGAGAACGCGCTGCTGGTTACGGACTTCACGGTCAAGCGGTAGCGCCTATAAACGTGCCGAAGTTCACAAGATCTCGTGCACGCGCTCCTGCGGGCGGCACAGGCGAACGCCTTTGTCGGTTTCGACGAGGGGGCGGTTGATCAGGATCGGTTCTCTTACCATCGCATCGAGGATTGCATCATCGCTGACGCCTTCGGCGGTCAGGCCGAGCTCCTCGGCCGGCGAGCCCTTGATGCGCAGGCCATCGCGGGGCGTTATCCCGGCGCGATCGTAGAGCCGCTTCAGCGTGTCGCGCGTTGGTGGAGTCTTCAGGTATTCGACGACGCTCAGTTCGACGCCCGGGGTTTCCTGAAGGATCGCCAGGGTCTTGCGTGACGTCCCGCAGGCCGGGTTATGCCAGATTGTTGCTTTCATCGCATCGCTGCCGCACCAGATGACCTGTCTGATTAACAGAAACCCCGCCGAAGCGGGGTTTCATGGGTGGTCAGGCCGAGGGCCAACTCAGGTCACTACCCGTCGCCGTAGCGTGGCCAGCAGGCCGAGGGCGCCGCCGAACAGCCACACCGCAGCCGGTACCGGTATGACAGACGGGGCAACATCGCCATCGCGCACAGCCCACACCGTCCACAATCTGGTCTGGTTTGTCGTGCGGGCCCCGAAGCCACTGTAGGGGTCAAAGACCCAGGCATCGCCGGGACTGGCCGAAGCATTGGACCAGTAGGCGTCGAATGGCTCGGTCGTGAGGTTGAGAAAAACACCGGTATTCAACACACGACCGGTTTGCTGGATGCAGGTGGAGGGAGCCTGAGGAGTTGCGGTACACGCCCCAAGATTCATCAGGTTCACATAGAACATGTGTCCCATCTCCGAGACCGGATTTCCGTCACCGTCCCGCCAGCCACCGTCCGACCCGTTGGTGGTGGTCAGGGCATAACCGTTATCGGATGTGCCGTTATAGGTGGTGTTCAACTGGTAGGTGCTGCCATTGATCGGGCCCACGGTCGGCAACCGCCAGTCGTCCCAGGTTACATCGCGCTCGCTATCGTAAAACTCCAGCGCCGCCGCCCAGGCATTGGCGTCCGCAAAGTTCATGCGGCCATTAAAAGTTTCGGGGGGGAAGCAAAAGATTTCTCCCCCTTCCTCATAACATTCCGGTGGGGGCGGAACAAACAGCGTTGAGGCGAGGTTGGCGTCCTGCGTCCAGGTGACATCCAGCACGGTGTCGTAGATCAGGCCGCCGCCGCGATCCACGAGTGCTGCCTGTGCGCCCGATATGATGAGGCACGCTGCTGCGCCCGCCGCCAGCCTCGCGAAAAATCTCGAATCCATTGTTATTTCCCCGCTAGTGAGTGAGTGCGCCGTGCACTTACGCTGTGTTGCTTGTCAGTTAAGTCATTTAACTCATTCATCTAGGTCAGGTCAAGTTGAGCGGATGATCGCGGCTCATTACGTTAAGCGAACAATCGCGGCTCAGGCTGTTTCGGCAAGCCGCACCGCAAGCCACCGCAATTGGTGAAGTTACTCCTCTGGATCCCCGACATGGTACTGCGGAGAAATCGCCCGGTGGGGCGCGTCAGCCACTGCGCTTTGCGCAGCAAGCCAGCATGCTATATAAGCAATGAAAGTGCCGAATCAGGCTAGTTTCAGACAGAGGCAACCAGAATGAGAATTACTCAGATTTGTCGGTCCGTCCTGCTTGGTGCAGTTGTACTCCTGCCGCTCAAATCCGGCGCGCAGATCATTTTGCCGCCACCAATAATCTTCCCGTTTCCCTACGATGATCTGATCGTTCTCAACCCCATCGATCCGTTCAGCTACAGGTTCACGAGTACTGACCCGTTTCTGTTCGCAAACACCGGCTTCAACCTGAAAAACCTGAACCTGGAGCCGATATCGCTGGATATCGTTTCCGGATTTGATCCGGTTCTCGGCATTGATCTGGCGCTGCACTCAATCCAGGAGCGCTTCGTTCTAATTGACGGCACCCTTGGTTTGTCGCTAAGCACTCCTGATCCTGCCGGTGCGCGTCGGAATATTCGCATCAATTACCAGATGGACGTCAGACGGGACTTCCTCCGCGCACGCGAAATGGGGCGACGGATTAGCGCGCGACAGAATTCCGGTTATGAGCAATGGCTGCGGGCTAACTGGCTACGGGAAATCCCCCGCCGGGATGCACGGATGATTGATGCACGGCTGATGCGTCTCGATGAGGAGACCGGCCGCTGGGGCCGGGCGGTAAACGCGGTCCGCGCTCGACGCAATGCGGATATCCGCTGGATGGGCGACAGCGAGCCCGACGGGATTCTGGGGCACCACGGATACAACAACGAAAAAGGGTTTGTCTGGGCCGTGCTGGACGTCAACAGTCAGTATGCTGTCGGCATCAATTTCGACCACGACGACGACGGCATTCTGAATGCCGAAGACAACTGCCCTGTGACCGCCAATACCGACCAGGGCAATGCAGACGGGGCCAATGACGGCGGCGACGCCTGCGACGCGGATGACGACAACGACAACGTTGCCGACGACGTGGACAACTGCCCGCTGGTGGCCAACGAGGATCAGGTCGATTATGACGGCAACGGTGTTGGCTTTGCCTGCGAAACCGATGACGATGGTGATGGCGTTTTCGGCGGCCTGGATCTATGCCCGTCCACAGCTGACGGCGTGGTCAATGCTGATGGTTGTTCGGTGGCCGATCTGTGCCCGTGTGACAATGGCTGGAAGAATCACGGTAAGTACGTCCAGTGCACGACAGAAACCGCTGATAGGTTCCTGAAGACAGGCGTGATCAGTGATGCCAACAAAGGTTCGATTGTTTCGGTAGCCGCTCAGTCGGCGTGCGGATTCAGGGATCCGTAACTCCGCTAGCGCGATCATGCACGGTACATTGAAGGCGCTGCTGGTCAGCTTGACGATCAGCAGTGTTTGTTTTGCCGCTGCAGAAGGCTCCGATGGCGGCAGCTTCAAGCTGCTCTCCGATACCGGCGGAAAGATTGAGCAAACTGTTATCAGCGTTAACAGCGCCCGCCGGGCCGCACTGCGCAACGCTGAACTGGTCTCGAATATTGTCAATGGCCTGCCGACGGAAACCCGGTTCGGCATTATTACCAACGATCGCAAGGCCTTTACGGTTGCCAGCAATCCCTGGCCGAAACGCGTGCGTTTCCTGGAATTGCCACCGGACAACCCCATAACAATCTGGACGCAGGATCCATTTCTGGTCTTGCGGGATTCTGTTGGTGCCGTACGGCTTCTTGTCCCGCGGGAATTCAATCGGGCCGGGGATCGGGCAATGGCAACACTGGTCGCTGATACCTACGGGTACGAAACAGCGGAGTCAAAATTGTTCTTCGAGGGCGGCAACATCGTTGCCGATGAGCGGCACGTCTTTATCGGTGCGGACACCATCCGCTACAACGCGAATCGCTGGATGGCGACCGAAGATCAGATAGTTGCCTTGTTCGAGCAGGAATTGGGCCGTCGGATCCTGGTAATCGGCCCTACCCCGCAACCGATCGGGCATATCGACATGATGCTGACGCCACTAGGTAATGGCCGGGTAGCGCTGGCAGATGCCGGAATAGGGGCGACCGTTGTCGAGCAGGCGATTAACGCCGACGGCGGAGCCGTGCGGGACTTCGAACAAGCCACGGAAAGCTATTTTTTCGGTGCGCCCGAAATCAAACGCCTGGCAGCAGCGGGGGGCAAGGGGATGGAAGCGCCGGAGCTGGCGGGCAAAACAGGCGAGATAGTCGCTGCCAGCAAGAATGTTGCGCCTCTGTTGGACGGCATCGCTGCGGCGCTGGCGGTCCATGGTTACGAGGTGGTGCGTATCCCGTTCCTGTACGGTGGACCGCGCGCCGACCTGGCCACTGATGCCAGCCGTGAGAACAGCCGAAGCGCTGCGACTTACCCGATGCTTACCTACAATAATGTGCTGATTGAGCAGCACGCGGAACAGTTAACCGTCTATCTGCCACGGTACGGGCTGGCGCAACTGGATGCGGCGGCAGCCGCGGCGTGGGCGAAGCTCGACTTTGCGACAAAGCAGATTGATGGCCTAACCATCAGTGCGATGTATGGCGGCGCACTTCGTTGTTCTGTAAAGGTGCTGGAGCGATCATCCGTCGATGATTGACTCTTGATGGTCAGCGACGGACTCCTTCAATGGCTATGGCGAGCGTGCGGCCGGCTGACTGCAACCCGCGATTGCCACCATTACGGTCGCGAACACCCCGGTGGTTCTTCTTGTTGTTACCAGGGAATGATCTTCCCGTCGTAAGTCACCAGCCGCCCGTGCATGGCAGGTTCCAGCGAATCGATACGCGCGATGACCTGGGCGGCGCTCTCGGCGGCTTCCAGCGACGGCCCCGTCCAGCCGGAATCGCGCATCAGCCGGGTGTTCACCCGGCCGGGCGAAATCATCACCACGATGACGCCCTTGTCCTTCACCTCAGTCTGTAGTGTGCCCATGGCGATCAGGTGTGCAGCTTTGCTCATCTTCATCGCGTAGTGGCCGCCAAACTGGCTGCCGATGCTTGGCGCGCCGAGTCCGCCGCCGAGGCTGACGATCTTCTTCTGGCCGCTCGCCGCGACGTTGGGCAGAAACGCCTCGATCATGCGCAGCGCGCCGAGCGCATTGATGTCGAAAACCTGCGCTGCCCCGCTGAAATCCATGGCGCCCAGCGCCTGGGAAGACAACGTGCCGTAGATGCCCGCGTTGTTCAGCAGGACGTCCACAGGCTGATCGCGATAACCCGCTGCCAGCGTCGCAACCTGTTCGTCGCTCGTGACATCGAGCGTTTCAATGGCCACCCGGGGGCGAGTGAGGGCCAGTTCCTGTAGCGTGGTGGCGGCTTCGGGCTTGCGGCAGGTGGCCAGCACATTCCAGCCTTTGCCGGCGTACTGCTCCGCAAAGGCGAGCCCGAGTCCGCGGTTCGCCCCGGTGATGAGCACCGTGGGTTGATCACCGGAAAATGAATTCTGTGTGCTCATTGGGCGTCCTCACCGATACTAGCATCGGTCCGACAAACAAGGAGTAACCGCCCATGGCCAGCAAGCCCCCGTCGTTCCAGATGCCCGAAGGCGAGTACGCCGGTGACGTCAGCTGCAAGGACGCCTGGCAGGCGCTGAAGACCAAACCAGACGCGGTGCTGATTGATGTGCGCACCCAGGTGGAGTGGCAGCTGATCGGCAAGCCCGATCTCTCGTCGCTCGACAAGGCGCCGGTTTTCCTGCAGTGGATCACGATGCAGGGCCGCAATCCCGCCTTTCTCGATGAGTTGCAGGCGGAGCTTGAGAAGCGCAGCGTCAGCAAGGACGCGCCGCTGTATTTCATGTGCCAGTCCGGCGGGCGCTCGAAGATGGCGGCGATGGAGCTGACCGCCAAAGGGTACACCGCCTGTCACAACCTCAACGAGGGTTTCGAAGGCGCGCTGGACGAACACAAGCATCGCAACAGCGTGAATGGCTGGAAGTTTGCGCGGTTGCCGTGGACCCAGGCATGAGTCCCTGATTCAGGCACGCATTCCCGCGAACAGTGCCTGGTGGCCGGCCAGAATCCGCGCGCTGGCGGCGCGGTCGGGCTCCAGGCTGCTCGCTCCGTAATCGTGCGTGCCGCCGAGCAAAATGCCGTCACTGCGCGGATACATGTGCAGGCCGCGATCCGCGAGCAGGCAGTAGTTCACGTCCGCCTGGGGTTGCAGGACCAGGAGTTGCCCGCGGACCGGCGTCATGCCGTCGTCATCGAACAAGGCGGCGGCCCCGAGGCCGGTGCAATTGAAGACGGTCGACTCGGGCAGGGTGTTGAT
>JAQBGF010000011.1:0-58869 GCA_032122615.1 Gammaproteobacteria bacterium
CTCCGTTTGCGGCGGCGAGCTGATCGTCGCGGCTTCGACATAGTGGCCTTCGTCGCCGTCTCGGAATTGGAGCGACTGCAGGCCGCGAAGCTCGGCGCCACTGGCGTAATTTCGCTCGAAGAGGCGCAGTTGCTGGGGCAATTGGATGAGATTGTGGTCGCTCTCGACGACCGTCGTGAATCCCTGCCACTCGACTTCTTGCTAGCCCATAAGAAGCTTGGCGTACCGGTGTCGGATGTCATGGAATTTCTGGAAAGGGAAACCGAACGCCTGGATCTCGACATACTGCGACCGAGCTGGCTGCTGTACGAGAAGAGCAGCCAGACGGACATGCTTTATCGTTGGCTAAAGCGCCTGTTCGATCTGGTTTTCAGTTCAGTTTTGCTGCTCCTGGCCTCGCCAATTCTGATTATCACGATCATCGCCATCCGGGTCGAGGACGGAATGGCAGCGCCGCTGATCTACCGGCAGCGTCGCGTAGGCCGTAACGGCACTGTGTTCGATCTCATGAAGTTCCGCAGCATGCGAGTCAATGCGGAACAGGGCACGGGTCCGCGCTTTTCGACGGTAAACGATGAGCGGGTCACCAGGGTTGGTCGGCTGATCAGGCGCTTTCGCGTGGATGAGTTGCCGCAGCTGATGAATGTGATCCTGGGCCACATGAGCGTGGTCGGCCCACGTCCCGAGCGGCCGGAGTTTGTAGAGATCCTGTCGCGGCAGGAGCCGCTGTACTTCTACCGGCACGGCGTCCGGCCCGGGGTGACCGGCTGGGCGCAGTTGAACTTCCCGTACGGCGCGTCCCTGGACGACGCCCGCGAGAAGCTTACCTATGACCTCTACTACATCAAAAACACGAACATCGTCACGGACCTGCTGATCCTGATGCAGACGCTTGAGATTGTGGTGTGGGGCCGAGGAACGACCATGTCGGGCGGGTCGCGTCCGCGACCGATCGAAGAGCCAGGCTCGGCAACCGTGGCGGCTGATCCTGGGGTGGCAGTATCCCGCGAGCAGGACACTGGCTAATCCTCGTCCAGGCTGATTCAGGCCTCTTTCGCAGCCTGTTGCGGGGCGTCTCCGTCGGCATCCGCGTCTTCGACCTTCAGGAGTCTCGAATTGTCTGTATCGTCCCCGACTTCCGTGCGGGGCTTATCTTCCGTCGCGGCACGGGTAATAGCCTTGCCTTCATGTTTGCGCTCCAGATAAAAAACGACGTCCACCTGGCCGAAGGAAATGATATCGCCTGAACGCAGCAGGGCCCGGGCACGGCGCTTCTGATTTACCAGAATGCCGTTCTTGCTGTTCAGGTCCTCGACGACATAAATTCCGCCGATGCAGTCGATCAGTGCGTGGCGCCGGCTGACCTCCTTGTCGATGACGACGAGATCATTGGCATTGCTGCGACCGATGACAAACGGAAACCTGTGGGCGTCGCTCTGTTCCAGAAACTGGCCTGAGCGGTAGACCATTACGCTCACAGTTCCGTCTGGCGAGGGTGCGGCAGCCGCGTGACCCGACTGTTCACCGGATGGCTGCTCCTCGAACCACTGCCAGCGCAGTTCGTGAACTACGCTGTCGATGACTTCAAGGTCCAGGCGGCGCCGGCCCTCTACCATGCAGGCGGTGAGGGCCGTGTCACAAAGCGTGTTAATCAGCCGTGGAATGCCGGTGGTCAGGCGGTGAATTTCTCTGACGGTCTCGGGCTCGAAGATCTCGTCCGCGTTGCCACCAGCAATCTGCAGCCGGTGCCTTATGTATTCGACAGTCTCGGACTCCAGCATTGCGTCAAGTCGCTGCCGAAGCCGCGCGCGTTGTCGAAGCTGCGTCAAGCCCGGGGCATCAAGGAGGTCGTCCAGGGAGGGTTGTCCGGTCAGGACGATTGAAACGATGCGGCGATCGCTAGTATCGATGCACGACAGAAGGCGCAGTTCCTCCAGTGCCGATGAGCTCAGGTTCTGCGCCTCATCCACGATGATGACGACGTGTTTGCCGTTCCTGTGCTGTTCAAGAAAGAAGGTTCGCAACGTGTCGAGAAGCATGACCTTCTTCTTCGTGTAGTTCGGCATGCCAAACTCGGACAGCAATGCCTGCAGCAATTCAATGTGCGACAGCGTCGTGTGGACGAGCTTAGCCGTGACGTAGTCCGGCCCCAGGTCCTCCATCACGGTATTCAGTATTGTGGTTTTGCCAATGCCGATTTCACCCGTAATAATCACGAAGCTGTCGTGATTCATCAGGGCAAACCGCAGATTGGCAACGGCCCGCGCGTGCTGGTCCGTCATGAAAATGAATTTTGGATCCGGCGCCAGGTCGAAGGGGCGGCAGGTGAGATTGAAGAACTCTTCGTACATCCCTATTCGTTCTTGCCCTCTGTAACGTCCAAAGGCTCTGATCTAGTATAGCCCGATCGGTGGCCCGGGTTTTGCCAGAGTTGGCGCACTTTGTATATTATCCGGCCCGCGGGCGATTAGCTCAGTGGTAGAGCGCTGCTTTCACACAGCAGAGGTCGAGTGTTCAATCCACTCATCGCCCACCATCTTCCACCGTCAATCAAATAAGATCCTTAGCCCTGGGGCGGTGGATTGCCGGATCAGCGGCGGAAGCCAACCCCGCGATAGGAGAACCCGACATACAGGCGATTATTGGTCACCTCGGTGTTGCCTATCGTCTGGTCATATTCATTGGAGGTAAACGTGTATTTCCCGTAAGTTGACAGCGTTTTGGTCAGGCGCCAGGTCAGTGTGGGTTCGATCGTGAGGTAGGTACGGTTCAAGCGGTCGCCACCTGCCACTGCAGATTCGTCGGTGTAATAGGATGCGGCGCTGACGCTAAGCCGCTGGGTGACAGTCCGGTTGACGTAGAACCGGAACTGGTTCCGAACGACCTCGCTGCCATTCGAACCCGGCGCCACTGAGCGGCTGACATTGAAGTTCAGGGTGGTGAGTTCGCTTCGTTTTCGCAGGCCGATGTCGCCGACGAAGTTTCGATCGTCGTCACTCGCTGAGCACAGGGCGTCTTCCGGGCAGAACGCCCCCGTCAGAGGGTCGAATCGCAGTCCTTTCAATTCAACCGAGCTTCGTGTCACGCCGAAGTTGGCGTTGGCCGACAGTGTAGGGGTGATTGCCAGGTTGTAGGCGGCATTTACCCCGAATGAGTCAGTTGAGTTTCTGAATGCTAATCCCGGTTGTTGGGAGTCAAAACCGCCGCCGTTCAGGGATACCTGAAGGAAGTTCTTGTCATTCAGGTAGTGGTTTATCGCCAGTACCGTTTGTTCATACGTATAGTCAAAGTAGCTACTCGTGAGTGGCAAATTGTCCGGCAGATTCGGGTTGACGGCCTGGTCATACGCGACGTCGGACGCACTGAAGGATAGTTCCACCGTATTGCGTGGAGACAGCGTGTAGTTAAGGAAGGGCCGCACGTCCTTGGTGGTCTGTGTATCGTTCCCCACAAAGTCGGGCGTCGCGTTGTCGTACTCACTGGAGCGCAAACCGGTTTCGCGATAATTTGCCGAAATGCCGACGCTCCCGCGCTGATCCTGATGGGTCGCCAAGAGGTTGACAAGCCACGTGTCGGCGTTCAGATCCTCGTTGCTCTTGAGATAGCTGGTCTTGCGGACCTGAGGCGCGACCCGGATCTCGTTTGCCGGTGTCTTGTAGCTTGCGCTCAGGCGGGTATCGATGAAAATTCCCATCGCGTCATCCCCTATCGCAGTCCCGGGATCCACGGCCTCCGCAGCCGCTATCGCGGAGTCGTTGAGGTAACGGGGGTTGTCCTCCAGCGTTACGCCGGCGTCGACGTACGGTATGACTTCCCAATAGGCGACGGCGGTGGCGCTGGTCAACCCCAATACGGGGGCCAGCATCGCGAGCCAGACTAGCCGCGCCGACCGCCGGTAGCTGGGGCAGGCGCAAGCACCAGAAGCATTCACGGAACGAGTACGGTGTCGCCGGGCTTGAGTACGATATTCTGCTGCAGGCGCTTGCCGGCGGCTACATCGCTGTAGGCAAAGGGTATCGACATCTGGGTGTCGCCCTGGCGACGAAGAATCTTGATGCTATCCAGTTGCGCGAACGGGGTGGTTCCCCCAGCCATGCTCAGTGCCTGAACCACGTCGACGAACCGATTGATCGGAAACTCGCCCGGCCGTGCCACTTGCCCGATGACGTAGACCTTGCTGCCACGGGGTTCAAGGACCGACACGTGGACGACGGGGTCCGGAATAAACCGCGAGACGTGAAGCCCGACTTCCCGCCGTATTGCTTCGATCGTCTGCCCTTCGGCACGAATGTCCCCCGTCAGCGGGAACGAGAAGAAGCCGTCCGGCCGCACGATGGCCTGTCGCTGCAGGTCCTCTTCTTTCCACACCGAGACTTCCAGGATATCGCCCGGATTAACTGTGTAGGTGCCCGTTGCAGTCGAGGAACTTGCCGGCGTTTCGTCATCAGCCTGGGCGGTTATCGACAGGCCCAGGCCCATCACTGTGAGAGTCCATAGCGCAGTGCGCAAGCCGTTACTCATTTCGTCACTCCTGAACAGGCCGGGTTGCCGTACGAAACCAACGATGCATTCGACGCCGATTAAAGCATTCGAAACAGCATACCCGTCACATTTAGGTAAACGCCGTCCCGGTATCGTTGGGTAGCGGACATTACCGAAAGGACAGTTTGTCTGGCGGCTTCAATCAGCGGTATACACTTGAAACCTGATTGTACTGGCCTTTTCGTCCCGCCGCGACGCTACGGTGCCGCGCTATGTACGGGTCGCAAATGGCCTCATTTGAGTCGAGTCACAGACAACAGATGAGCCCGCGTCTCGTCTTACAAATTCATACAATGTTTGTTTAATGCATGGCTACCGAGTTTGCACCCTTTGTTGCCTTGCTGGCGACTGCACTGCTGATTGGCCTATTGCGCCCGTTGGCCGTCCGGGTGGGCCTCATTGACCTGCCAAATGAGCGAAAGAACCATGGCACGCCAACGCCACTGGTCGGCGGTCTCGCCATTTTCAGCGGGCTGGTTATCGGCTTCTTTCTATGCCGGAACGGGCCTGCCAGTCTCACTGACACCGAGATCTACAGTTTCTTTGGCGCGGGACTGTTGCTCGTTACGGTCGGGGTGGTCGACGACTTCCTTGAGCTTTCCCCATATTTAAAGTTTGCTGCGCAGATCCTTGCCGCACTCTTGATGATCTTCGGTGCGGGGATCGTCCTGACCGACCTGGGAGCAATGACTCCGACCGGCAGCCTGCTCCAGCTCGGAGTGCTGGCGGTGCCGTTTACCGTATTCGCGACTCTGGGAATCATCAATGCCCTCAATATGAGCGACGGGCTGGATGGCCTCAGTGGCAGCCTTTCGCTGACATCGCTGTGCGGGCTGATCGTTGCTGCCTACGCTTGGGGCGGGGATGTTGACGTGACATTGTTGCTCACCCTGGGTGCCGCGATCCTCGGGTTCCTGCTGTTTAACCGACGGTTGCTCGGCCGTCAGCGCGCCTCCGTTTTCATGGGCGACGCGGGCAGCATGTTTCTTGGTCTTGCCCTGACATGGTTTGCGATTTCGCTGTCCCAGGGCGAGGCGCGTGCGCTCCGTCCGTCGGCCGCGTTGTGGTTTCTGATGGTGCCGATCTTCGACGCCGTTTCAATGATGCTGCGGCGGATTCTGAAGGGGCGGTCGCCGTTCGCTGCCGACCGCGAGCACCTGCACCATGTATTCCTGCTCGCCGGCTACACCGTAAACGAGACTGTGGCCATCATGGTTGGTTTCGCCAGCCTCGGTGTATTCGCGGGGCTGGCCAGTATCTACTACGCAATTCCCGAGTTGATTGTGTCCGGAGCCTTTCTGCTTGTCGGTATCGGCTATTTCTGGCTGATCAACCACGCCTGGAAGGTGATGCGCTTTCTCAGTCGTCCGATCTGTCGGCGGCTCGGCCAGAATGATCGTCGGCTGTCCTCTGGCGCAAGCTATACAGGGCAGGAACGACGGTCAGGACTGGACCGCCGTGGCCGCTGAGCGGGCGGCCTCCATGTACGCGACCGTGATGATGTGACCTGCTGCCACCGTGTACCGCCCGACCAGGCTGGCACAAGACAGTTCCCGCAAGGGCCCCCAGCCGACCACGCGGAATTTCTCGTCGGAATCTTCAAGCACGATTTCCACGTCGCTAAACTCCAGGAACTGCCGGGTCGAGGGCCACAGGCATTTGTAGACGCTTTCCTTCGCGCTGAAGACCAACTTCGCCCGAAGCGCAGAGTCCGGGCCGCTTTGCAGTCGGGCGAGTTCTGCGGGGCTACAGATCCGGCCGAGCAAGTCGGCGTCGAGGGGCAGGGCGGGTTCAACATCGATGCCAATGGCGTGCAGCAGTGTCACCGGCGCGACGGCCGCCACCGCCAGATCTTTAGAGTGGGAAATACTGCCCACGACACCGAGCGGCCACCGTGGCTCCCGCTGTGGCCCAATGGGCACTCCGCTGGACGGTACCCCGAGTAGCGCAAGTGCCTCATGCGCACAGGTCCGCCCGGCGGTGAATTCCAGCAGGCGTCGTGGTGCCATGGCGGACGTCGACTGGCATTCAGATGCCGTCAGGGACCGGTGAGCGTGTGCCGGTTCCGTAGCCGCTACAGCGACCCCCACGGGCACGATACGCCGAAGCGCGGTGGTCACTCGCGTTGCTGCATTCCCGCCCATGGCCGCAGTGTGCCAAGAATCGGGATAAAATCCCGATCCAGACAGCCGGTGCAGGTTTCCGATGACCGTCAAGACGCGCTTTGCCCCCAGCCCGACAGGGTTTCTCCATATCGGGGGAGTTCGTACCGCACTGTTTTCATGGCTTTATGCCCGGCATCACGGTGGCCAGTTCGTTCTCCGCATTGAGGATACGGACCGGGAGCGATCCACGCAGGAGGCCGTGGATGTCATCCTTGAGGGTCTGGCCTGGGTCGGCCTGGATCATGATGAAGGGCCATACTTCCAGAGTCGGCGGTTCGACCGATATGCTGAGGTGGCGGACCAGCTTCTGAGTGCTGGTAAGGCCTACCACTGTTATTGCACCCGCGACGACCTGGAGGCCCGGCGCGTTGCCCAGATCTCGCGAGGCGAGAATCCACGTTACGACGGTCGCTGCCGGCATCGCACCAACCCTGTATCCGGCGTGCAGCCTGTCCTGCGCTTTCGAACACCGGATTCAGGCGTGACGGTGGTGGAGGATCTTGTGCGGGGCCGCGTTGAGTTCCAGAACGCAGAGCTGGACGACCTGATTCTCGTGAGATCTGATGGCACCCCGACTTTCCATTTCGGGGTTGTCGTTGACGATGGCGATATGGGGATTACCCACGTTATCCGCGGTGATGACCACCTGAACAATACGCCGCGCCAGATGCACATGATCCAGGCCCTTGGGCTTCCGGTGCCAGCCTACGGGCATCTGCCGATGATTCTTGGTAGCGACGGCGCGAAGCTTTCCAAGCGCCACGGTGCTGTCAATATTCTCGAGTACCGTGCGCAGGGCTTCCTGCCGGATGCCATCCTGAATTATCTCGTCAGACTGGGCTGGTCTCACGGCGACCAGGAGGTATTTTCCCGTGCGGAGATGATCCAGCTATTCGATATCGGTTCTGTAAACGCCTCCGCATCACGCTTCGATGGCGAGAAACTGCGCTGGCTGAACCAGCAGTATTTGAAGGTGGCTGAACCCGAAACGCTGGCAGACGATTTTCTGCGGCATCTACAGCGGGCTGGCCTCGATCCAGCGCACGGGCCCGCTCCGGCCGCCGTCATCGAGGCTTACCGGGAGCGGGCGACGACGCTGCGCGAACTGGCAGACAGTGCCGCCTATCTCTACACCGATTCGCCGGCGATCGACGAAGCGGCGGTGCGCAAGCACCTCACGCCGGCTATTGGCGGGTCGTTGGCCCTTCTGACAACGCGCCTGAGTGAACTTGCCGCCTGGACGCGGGGCGGAATCCACAACGAAATGGCTGCCGTCGCCGCCGATCGCGGGATCGGCTTTGGCAAGCTTGGTCAACCGGTGCGGGTCGCCGTCACTGGCGGAACGGTGTCTCCTCCAATCGATGTCACGCTCGAGTTGCTCGGTCGCGAGAAGGTTCTGCGGCGACTGACGCAGGCCCTTTCCTTGACAGGTTCCGGCGCGGTCGCGTAGATTCTCGCGCCAGTCGTGTGGGGCTATAGCTCAGCTGGGAGAGCGCTTGCATGGCATGCAAGAGGTCGTCGGTTCGATCCCGTCTAGCTCCACCAGATCTTTTCACACCGTTTTGTCCCCATCGTCTAGAGGCCTAGGACACTGCCCTTTCACGGCGGCAACCGGGGTTCGAATCCCCGTGGGGACGCCATTTGGCCTGCTGCGGCCGGCATCCAAGCCGGCCCGGCGGGTGCTGTGGCCGATTCGTGAATCCAGCGCTAACTGGCTGACTGGATTGCCATTATGATGCTGCGGTGACAGCTACCTTCTTCAATCCGGGGCTTTGGGCCGGGGTCATGGCCCTCGTCTATGCGCTGGTTGGTGCCTACCTGCTACTGACGCGCGGCAGCGTGCTGGTACGCCGTCAGATTGTCGGCGTGCTCCTGGCGTCAGTCACCTGGGGCGTACTGGTAGCGCAGCCGGGCTTCTTCAATCTTTCCAGCGGGTTTCCGCCCGTCTTCTACTTTTTGCAGGTCATCCTGCTGTTTAGCTGGTACGCGCTGATTCATCGCCTGCTTCGCGGGCCCTACGAGCGGTCAATGCCAGAGGTCGTGAAACGCCTGTTGAGATTGTTCTGGACTGTTGTTCTGGCCACCACTGTGCTCGTTGTCTGGGTTGCGTCCCGGGAGGGCGCGCCGTGGCAGAACATGCTGTACAGCATCGCCGTGGCGGGCATCGCCCTCGTGTGTCTGGCCCTTGCCGCCCAGCTCGGCCGCGACGCGCCGATCGAGAGTCAGACAGCATTGCGCTCGCTGGTAGCCGCCGCCGGCCTGGCGACGGGTGTGCAGGCCGCCCTGGCCATCGTCGCGTCGGCCGGGGCGGGCGTGCCGAGTGCCTTGCTTGGTGCGACCGGAGCCGTGCTGTCGGTTTCAGGTCTCCTGCTGTTGTTTGCGCTCCGGTTAAGGCCGCAATGGTCGCTCGCCATTTTCGTTTCTCCCGAGGCCCGGAGCTACGCGCCGCGATTTCTTGCCACGGGGTCGATCCTGCTGATCGCGCTGCTGCTTTTGCCCGTCTTCCGTGCCATGGCGCTCGACGCCGCACAGCAGTTTGCGCTGTTGCTGGTGGTGGCGACTGGCGTGCCCATGAGTCTCCTGCTGTTTTCGTCACGCCTCAATGCGCGTTTGAGGATCCTGGTAAGCAAGCATTTCCTGCCATTTCGGTACGATTACCGGGAAGAGTGGCTGCGCCTGATCGACACGCTGGTGTCCCCGGAATCGGGGGCGCCACTGCCGGAACGGGTCATACGCGGGGTGGCCCAGATTGTCGGTAGTCCTGCCGGGGTGCTCTGGATGCGGGCCGCCGACAGCGGGCCATTCACGGCGACTGCGGGCTGGAACACCCGGGTATTGCCGGAGGCGAGCATCTTCCCGGATGACCCCGCCCTCGTTTTCATGCTTGAGCGACAGTGGACGATCGACACCGCGGAACTCGCGCGACGTCCCGAGCTCTACTCCGGGCTGCGTCGCCCGGATTGGCTGGAGTCGTTTCCGGAGGGGCTGCTGATCGTGCCGTTGATCAGTAACGAGGTGCTGATTGGCGTTATCGTGTTGTTCCAGCCCAGCCCCACGTTTCGGCTAACTTTTGAGGAGATTGATCTGCTGCGGACCTCTGGCCGCCAGGTCGCCGCTTTTCTGGCCCAGTACGAGGCTGACCAGAAGCTGGCCGAGGGCCGTCAGTTCGAAGCCTTGAATCGGTTAACGGCGTTCGTCATGCACGACCTCAAGAACCTGATCGCACAGCAATCCCTGATGGTGCAGAACGCCGCCAGGCACAAGGGGAATCCGGAATTCTTCGAAGACGCCATGGCGACGATCAACAATTCGGTTGCCCGCATGAGCAAGCTTCTGCAGCAGTTGCAGGGTGGCGAAACCTCCGGCCCGGTACAACGAGTTGGCATTGCCGCGGCTGTTGCCGATGCGGTGGAAAGGTGCCGGTCGCGCGAACCGGTTCCGGCGTTCGAAAACAACGCCGATGATGCCCAGGTGTGCATCGACCGTGAACGTCTCACTGCTGTTCTGGCTCATCTGATCCGAAATGCGCAGGAAGCGACCGACAGGGACGGGCACGTCTCCGTTAAGGTGGATGCGTCCGACAGTGGCGTACTCATCGAGATCGCGGACGACGGCTGCGGAATGGAAGCGGACTTCGTCCGCACACGCCTGTTTCGCCCCTTTGATACGACCAAGGGCAGCAAGGGGATGGGCATCGGGGCCTACCAGGCGCGGACCTTCGTGGCCGAGGCTGGTGGCACCTTGCGCGTGGAGTCCGAGCCCGGTCAGGGCACCCTCTTTGTCGTCCGGCTGCCCGTGAACGAGCCTGGCGTTGAGTCACCCGCCTCGTGAGCAGACAGTCGTGAGCTATCATTATTCGCACGCGGATTGGAGAGTTCGTTGACCGACCATCGCCGGAAACTGCTTGTTGTTGAGGATGACCCGGGGCTGCAGAGCCAGCTCAAGTGGTGCTTCACCGACTACGAGGTTCTCGTCGCCGAAGACAGGACGACCGCGCTGGCGCAGCTGCGTCGCCATGAGCCGCCGGTGGTGCTGCAGGATCTCGGTCTTCCGCCGGATGCCGAAGGTGTGACCGAGGGATTCCTGGCCCTGGAGGAGACCTTGGCCTTGCTGCCGTCGACCAAGGTAATTGTCGTTACCGGTCACGGCGATCAGGAAAATGCTGTTCGAGCAGTTGGCCTTGGGGCGTACGACTTCTACCAGAAGCCGGTGGATACAGACACCCTGCAACTGCTGGTCGGTCGCGCCTATCACATTCATGAACTTGAGCGACAAAATCAGCGGCTTCTGCAGGAGCGGGGCGCCTCCCCGCTGGACGGCGTCGTGGCCGCCAGCGAGCAGATGCTGCAGGTTTGCCGGATGATCGAGAAAGTGGCGCCGACCGATGCCACGACGCTGCTCCTTGGGGAAAGTGGCACGGGCAAGGAGGTTCTTGCGCGTGCGTTGCACTCCCTGAGCCGCCGGATCGGCAAGGGCTTTGTCGCGATCAATTGTGCGGCGATTCCCGAAAATCTTCTGGAGAGTGAACTGTTCGGCTACGAGCGCGGCGCATTCACGGGCGCCGTCAAGCAGACCCCGGGAAAGATCGAGCATGCAGACGGCGGCACGCTGTTTCTCGACGAGATTGGTGACATGCCCCTTTCGCTGCAGGCCAAGCTCCTGCGCTTTCTCCAGGAGCGAATCGTCGAGCGAGTGGGTGGTCGCGAGGAAATCCCGGTCGATGTGCGGGTGGTGTGCGCCACTAACCAGAATCTGGACGTGGCGATCCGGGAGGGGCGCTTTCGGGAGGATCTCTACTATCGGATCAGTGAAATTACGATTCGTATCCCACCGCTACGCGAGCGGGATGGCGGGTGCCGCATCCTGCTGGCCCGCACGCTGCTGGAACGGTTTGCAGGGCAACATCGGCGCGTGTTTCGTGGTTTTAGCCCGGACGCCCAAAATGCCATCGAGAATTACGCCTGGCCGGGCAACGTTCGCGAATTGGAGAACAAGCTCAAGGGAGCGGTGATCATGGCTGAAGGCCGCTATGTCACCGCAGCCGATCTCGGTCTTGCCAGCGACGGGGAGCAGCGACCGAACGTCAATCTCCGGGAAATCCGCAAGGAAGCGGAGACGCTGGCAATCCGGAATGCGCTGGCCTATGCAGATGGCAATATTTCAAAAACGGCTCAACTCCTCGGCGTAACCCGCCCGACGCTGTATGACCTGCTGGAAAAGTACGGCATTCAGTACGACAAGGAGCGTGGCAGCTAGTCCACCGGCTTGTCGAGCAGCTGGCGCTCCCAGTGCAGGGCTGTCTTGACGATCAGGTCGAGATCGTCATAGCGGGGATGCCAACCGAGAACCGCGCGAATGCGGTCAGCAGCGGCAACCAGGATCGGCGGATCACCGGCGCGCCTCGGCTCCTCACGTCTGACCAGCGGGATCCCGTTTACGCGGTCCACGGAATCGATCACTTCGCGAACGCTATAGCCGTGGCCGTAACCACAATTCAGGACGGTCGATGGGCCACCCTGTCGCAGGTAGCGGAGGGCATCGAGGTGCGCCGTCGCAAGGTCCTCGACGTGGATGTAATCGCGCACCCCGGTACCATCGGGGGTGCCGTAATCCGTGCCGAAGATTGAGACGTGCGACCGTTTGCCGACGGCAGCTTCGCAGGCTACCTTGGTGAGCAGGGTCGCCTTCCGCGTGGACTGGCCGATTCGTCCGCCCGGATCGGCACCTGCAACGTTGAAGTAGCGTAGCGAGACATGACTGAAGCCGTGCGCGTCACTGGCGTCCCGCAACATCCACTCACTCATCAGTTTGGATGTGCCGTAGGGATTGATGGGCGCAGTGGGCGAGTCTTCCGCGGCCAGCCCTCCGGGCGGAATGCCGTACACGGCGGCGGTCGACGAAAAGATGAAATGCCGGACGCCAGCAGCCACCGCGCATTCGATCAGATTCCGCGTCGCGCAGGTGTTGTTTGCATAGTATTTGAGTGGGTTGGCAACGGATTCCGGAACGATCGTGTGGGCCGCGAAATGCAGGATCGTCCCGATGCCGTGTTCGGACAGGACGCGGCTGACGAGCTCCCGGTCGCCGGTATCGCCAATGACCAGCGTCCCGCTGGTCACAGCCGAGCGAAACCCCGTACTGAGGTTATCCAGCACTACGACGTCTTCGCCGGCTTCGCCCAGTTGACGAACCACGTGGCTGCCTATGTAGCCGGCGCCTCCCGTGACGAGCACTCGGCCCTGATCATTACTACCTGCCGCCATCTGTCCGATGTCCTTTGCTAACGCTGGCCTGATTCTAAAGTACCAGAGTCACCTTGCGCCGCATTGTGATGCGACCCGGATCCCGATTAAGCTGAGAACCGCTTATGAACGAGAATGATCGACAGGCCAGTGGCCCAGGGCCTGACGCATGGCGCATTTCAGTTGCGCCCATGATGGACTGCACGGATCGGCACTGCCGCTATTTTTTGCGCCTGCTGACGCCCCGTATGCGCCTCTATACCGAAATGATTACTGCCGCCGCCATTGTGCGCGGTTTCAGCGACCGCTGGCTGCGCTTTGATCCGTGTGAGCACCCGGTGGGCATCCAGCTCGGGGGCAGCAACCCGGAGCTTCTGGCCACCGCTGCCAGGCTGGCCTCGAACTACGGCTACGATGAAATCAATCTAAACGCCGGCTGCCCCAGTGAAAGGGTATCCGATGGAGCCTTTGGCGCGTGCCTGATGAAGTCGCCGGGTCTCGTTGCCGAGTGCGTCCTGTCTATGCGGGCCGTGACGCACCTGCCGGTGACCGTAAAGACGCGTATCGGCGTGGATGATTGCGATGACTACGGATTTTTGCGGGATTTCGTCGGCATCGTTGCCGAAGCTGGCTGCGACACTTTCATCCTGCATGCCCGCAAGGCGTATCTCGCCGGGCTGTCACCAAAGGAAAACCGGACGGTGCCGCCGCTACGCTATGACGTGGTGTACCGGCTGCGCCGGGAATTTCCCGATCTCCGCCTCATTATCAACGGCGGCATTGAGACCGTTGCGGGGGTCCGGGCGCATCTCGCGGCGGGACTGGATGGCGTGATGATCGGCCGAAAAGCCTATGCTGATCCCTGGTGGCTGACGGAACTGGACGCTCTCCTGCTTACGGATAATGCCCTGGATCGGTCGTTGTCGCGTGCCGACGTGGTCCTGGCCATGGTCCGTTATGCGGAGCGTGAGTGCAGTGCGGGCACGCGCCTTCATCACATCAGCAGGCATCTGCTCGGTCTGTATCATTGCCAGCCCGGAGCGCGGAGCTGGCGTCGGGCACTGACGCTGGGCGCAGCACGCGCAGACGCCGGTCCCACGGTACTTCGGGACGCCCTCGATTCGGTCGAGACGATTGATTCGTCGGAGAGCGTGCTGCGGGCGACCGGCACTTGAATAACTTCACTAAACGAGGAGTCTGGACTAATGGCTGATGGAGGCCCGCTGCGCAAGCGGACGCTTGCGCAACTAGCAGATTTGCACGAAACCTACGAAGCCGCCGTTCAGACGCCGGATGTGGAATGCGAATTCATTAACGACACTTTCCGCAAGATCCGGGGGCGCGCTCCCCAGACCCTGCGTGAGGATTTTTGCGGGACCGCCGCGCTCGCCTGCGAGTGGGTACGTGGCGGGCCAAAGCGCAGCGCGATCGGCGTGGACCTGGAGCCGAGCGTGCTGGAGTCCGGACGCACTCGCCATCTGGCTCGGCTGAAACCGGCCCAGCGGGATCGTGTTGATCTCGTCGAGGGTGACGTGGCCAGGGTGAAGACCGCGTGCGTGGACGTGGTTGGGGCATTTAACTTCAGCTATTGGGTGTTCAAGACACGCCCGGACATGCTCCGCTACTTCCGCCGGGCCAGGCGGGCGCTGGTATCGGACGGTGTGTTCTTTCTGGATGCCTTTGGGGGCTACGACGCCTACAAGGAGCTGCGCGAGGCGACCAAGTGCAAAGGCTTCACCTATGTGTGGCACCAGGAAAAGTACTACCCGGTCACGGGCGACATCCTGTGTCATATCGACTTCCGGTTTCCGGACGGCTCGAAAATCGCGAAGGCCTTCACCTACGACTGGCGCCTGTGGTCCCTGCCGGAACTTCGGGAGCTGCTTGCGGAGGCGGGGTTCAGTCGTGTCACGGTCTGGTGGGAAGGTACCGAGAAGGACGGTAGCGGCGATGGCGTTTTTACGCCGGAAAACAGGGGCGAGGCGGACGCCGGCTGGGTCGCGTATCTCATTGCCGAGCGCTGAGGAAGCGGGGGCCGGCTGCAACGGGCCGTGGCATACTACCGGTTAGCGTTTAACATATTGCGCAACCGGTGACGTGTGACTGCCAGCCCCGAAAAGAAGCTCGCGATTCTGTTTGCTGACGTGGTTGGCAGTACCCAGCTTTACGATGTGCTTGGGGACGACCGGGCACGCGAAACCGTCCAGCAGTGCTTGCAGGTGATGAAGCAGGCTACGGAGCAGTATGGCGGTACGGTCATCAAGACGATGGGGGACGAGGTCATGTCGACATTCCCGTCTGCCGACGATGCCCTCAGCGCATCCAATCAGATGCAGCAGAGAATTACGAACTCGATCCTTGTCGGCACCAACGACACTCACGTTTCCATCCGTATCGGTTGTCACTTTGGCCCTGTTCTGGCGGAGGAGCGCGATATTTTTGGTGCAGCGGTACACACAGCAAACCGCATGACATCGCAGGCCAAGGCGGGTCAAATTCTTACCACCAGTGCGCTCGTGGAGCAGCTGACACCGCAGTGGAAGGCGCTGGTCCGTCAGATCGATGTGGCCACGCCCAAGGGGCAGTCCGATGAAATTGCTGTCTTCGAGGTTCTCTGGCAGCCGGAGGAGGCGACAAACATGTTGCCTTCGATCGACCCGGCCGGCCGGCGGGTGGCACCGGTGTCAAGGCTTCGTCTGCGCTTCAAGGGCGAGGAACTCGTGGTTGGGGACAGCGGCAAGGCGGCGATTACGATGGGCCGCGCCGATGATAACGACGTGGTTATCAAGGGCAATCTGATATCCCGTGTTCACGCGCGCATCGACGCTGCCCGTAATCGCTTTGTGCTCATTGATGAAAGCACCAACGGGACCTTCATCCAGCAGGATATCGGCGAGGAGTTGTATGTCCGGCGCGACAGCACCGTGCTGACGGGGAGCGGGATTATCAGTATGGGCCGCGTTGCGGGCCGTGGTACGCCACTGGCCATTGAATATCACGTCGAAGACCTGGACGCTCTCGTGTCCTGAATCAGGCGCCGGGATGCCGTCAGCCGAGGGCGCTGACGACCCGCTGGTGTTCTGCCCGCAATTTCGCGGGCAGGTGTGGGCCATACTCTTTCAGGTAGGTATCCACCGACGCCATCTCAGCCCGCCAGCTCTTCAGCTCTACGGCCAGCAGGGTGTCCATAGCGCCGGGAATCATTTTCAGTCCCTCAACATCAATGTCGCCTGGCTTCGGCAGGTAACCAATTGGGGTTTTCTGCGCGTCAACCCGGCCCGCGCAACGATCAATAATCCACTGCAGTACGCGGAGGTTGTCCCCGAAGCCAGGCCACAGGAAGCGGCCCTTTTCGTCCTGACGAAACCAGTTGACGTGGAAAATGGCCGGCAGCGTGGCGGAACGCTGGCCGAAGCTCAGCCAGTGCTGCCAGTAGTCACCGAAGTTGTAACCGCAAAACGGCTTCATGGCCATCGGATCGCGCCGGGTAACGCCCACCGCGCCAGTGGCAGCTGCGGTGGTTTCCGAGGCAACCCCCGCGCCAATCAGGACACCGTGCTGCCAGCTTTCGGCCTGGTAAACGAGCGGCGCCAGTTCACGCCGGCGACCGCCGAAGATAATGGCGCTGATGGGCACGCCTTGCGGGTCGTCGGCCAGCGGTGAGTAACTCGGATTCTTCGGTGCCGCGACGGTAAAACGGGCGTTCGGGTGGGCGGCCGGGCCGTTTTTCGGATCGTAGGGTCGACCCTGCCAGTCGATGGTGGGGGTGCCACTGTCCTTGCCTTCCCACCAGGGCTCGTTATTTGCCGTCAGCGCGACGTTCGTGAAGATGGTGTCGCTCTGGATCATGTCGTAGGCATTGCGGTTGGTCTTCGGCCCAGTGCCGGGTACGACCCCGAAATACCCGGATTCAGGGTTGATGGCGCGCATCTGGCCCTGCTCGTCCAGATGTAGCCAGGCGATGTCGTCGCCCACGGTGCGGACTTTCCAGCCGGACAGGGAGTCGGGCGGAATCAGCATCGCGAGGTTGGTCTTACCGCAGGCAGAAGGAAAAGCAGCCGCGAGATTGTGCTTTTCTCCAGTCGGGCTCTCGAGCTCAACGAGCAGCATATGCTCGGCAAGCCAGCCTTCCTGCTGTGCCTGCCAACTGGCAATGCGCAATGCGTGGCACTTCTTGCCGAGGAGTGCATTGCCGCCGTAGCCGGAGCCAAAGCTCTGGATAAGCAGGTCGTCGGGAAAATGCATGATGAACCGGCGATCAGGAGACAGATTTCCCGTGGAATGCAGGCCACGGACGAACTTGTTGTCCCGTTCTATGCGCTGGAGGGCCGGCGTGCCCATGCGCGTCATCAGCCGCATGTTTGCTGCCACGTAGGCGCTATCGGTGATCTCGACGCCGCAGCGGGCATACGGGGAATCGATAGGTCCCATGCAGTAGGGAATCACGTACATGGTTCGCCCCTGCATGGCGCCGGCAAACAGGCCCGTCATTTTCGCCCGCGCCTCCTGGGGAGCCATCCAGTTATTGTTCGGGCCGGCCGATTCACGCTCCGGCGTGCACACGAAAGTCAGGTGTTCGACGCGGGCGACGTCCGAAGGGTCGGAGCGGTGCAGGTAGCAGTTGGGGTAGGTCTCGGGATTCAGGGGCAGCAGTGCCCCGGAGCTGACCATGTGTCCAAGCAGTTGCTGGTACTCCGCTTCGGAGCCGTCACACCACTGTACGGCCGACGGTTTGGTGAGTGCAGCTACTTCTTCTACCCAGCGCCGCAGCGCTGTAGTGCTCGTCGTCATCAGATAGTCCTTGCCAGATTGTCGTCGCCGGAACAAGCCGACCGGTGCACGCATGTATTACGTTGAATCGTGCGCCGCGGGTCGCCGGTCGTTCAAGGGACGGTTATTATACAGATCAGACCGAATCGGTCCGATGCTCCGAAGAAGCTGGTGCCTCCGGCCGGCCCGACTATCCGTCTCGTGTCGCTCGTCAGGCGGAGCAGCCCGTTCTGGCGCCGCTGTGCCGCTGAGGATGTGACGATTTATTCCCCGCCATTCAGTTGTCTTGCCATAGAAACGGCCTGCGAGCTCCCCAGCGTGGCCTTGCTGCGCGCCGGGGTGATGACGGTTCGGGAGGTCCCGGGGCTGCGCGCGCCGTCGCGTTCCGTATTTGAGTGGGTCCGCGAATTGCTTGATGAAGCGAATACGTCTCTCGGTGAGCTCGACTGCATTGCCTTCGGGGCCGGTCCGGGCAGTTTTACGGGCGTTCGCGTTGCTGTTGCACTCGCGCAGGCTCTCGGGTATGCCCGTGGCCTGCCGCTCTGCCCCGTCTCAACGCTGGCAGCGCTTGCAGCGGGTGCAATTCAGACGACGAGTGCCGACGCGGCCGCTTGTTGCCTGGACGCGCGAATTGGCGAGGTGTACTTCGGCGTGTACGAGAAGGACAGTCAGTACGGTGTGCGGGCAACGGCAGCAGATGCCTTGTTGCGGCCTGACGCCGTCAACCTGCCGGTGCACGGTACATTTCTAGCGGTCGGGCCAGGGTGGTCTGCGTATCCGGAACTTGCCGACCGGCTGCGGACGCGCCTCTCGGCAGTCGACCCCGGGCATCTCCCGTCGGCGGCCGACGTGGCACGGCTGGCCCAGTCACGGTTTCTGGCGGGCAAGGTGGTATTACCGGCAGACGCCCGCCCCAATTACCTGCGCAACCGGGTAGCCTCACAAACCGAGGCCGGCAATCAATTCAGGAGTGGTTGATGAATATCCGTCTCGCCAATGCCCTCGGCGCCCTGGCCTGTGCCGGACTGATGGCCTACGCGCTGTACGTGCAGCATGGACTTGGGCTTGAGCCGTGCCCGCTGTGCATCTTGCAGCGCGTGGCCGTAATTTCCCTGGGCGGCATATTTCTGGTCGCGGCACTGCACCCTGCTGGTGCCGTGGGCCGACGCGTGTACGGCGTCCTGCTCGCGCTCGTGGCCCTCGCTGGCAGTGGGGTGGCAGGCCGCCATGTGTGGCTCACTACACTGCCGCCCGAGCGCATCCCAGCGTGCGGTCCCGGCCTCGACTTCATGCTCGAGTCCTTTCCATTGAAGGAGACGCTCGCCATGGTGCTGTCCGGTTCCGGAGAATGCGCGAACGTCGAGTGGCGGTTTCTCGGACTCAGTATCCCGGCCTGGGTCCTGATTTCACTGGTTTGCCTGGGCGTGTACGGCCTCGTGTACAACTGGCGGGCCAGCCGATCGACCAGCGTTGCCTCCGGTGCCTGACTGTCAGGTGAGCAGCCGTTCCAGAATCTCGTGATAGACGCCGCGCATGATGTCTATATCGGCGACAGGGATCTGCTCGTTCGGCTTGTGAATGGTCGAGTTGACGGCGCCGAATTCGACCACGTGAGTGCCACTCGGTGCGATAAAGCGGCCGTCGGAGGTCCCGCCGCCGGTTGACCGGTCTGGCACGACCCCAGTCAGTTTCGTGACTGCCGCGGCAACGGTGTCGACCAACGAACCGGGCGGCGTCAGGAACGGCTCGCCTGACAGGTGCCAGTTCAGGGTGTAGTCGAGCTTGTGTTCCCGGAAAAGGGCCTCGATGTGCTCCTGGAGCTGCTCGTGAGTCCAGACCGTCGAGTACCGGATGTTGAAGCGTGCGGATAGTGATCCAGGTGTCACGTTGACCGCATCGCCGATGCTTTCCAGCTTGACGACCTGGAAGCTTGATGGCGGGAAGAACTCGTTGCCGTCGTCCAGTTGCTTGCCATACAGGGCCGTCAGTACCGGCGAGAACGCCTGGATGGGATTGCGCGCCAGATGTGGATAGGCCACGTGACCCGCCAGGCCATGGACCGTGACGATCCCGCTGAGCGAGCCTCGGCGCCCGACCCGAATGGTATCGCCCAGCCGCCGTTCGCACGACGGCTCGCCAATCACGCACCAGTCGATGCTCTCACCACGTTCCTTGAGATGTTGCATCACCCGCTTCGTACCGTCCTGGGCCAGGCCTTCCTCATCGCTGGTGACCAGGAACGCTATGGTGCCGCGATGGTCGGGCTTCGCTGCAACGAAGTCGGTTGTCGCGTCGAGCATGGCCGCCAGGCCGGCCTTCATGTCGGCAGCTCCTCGACCGTAGAGTATGCCGTCACGCACCTCAGGTTCGAACGGCTCTGACTGCCATTCGCCACGCAATCCGGCAGGGACGACGTCGGTATGACCGGCAAAGCACAGCATAGGGCCACTGGAGCCACGGTGTGCCCAGAGGTTGGTGACTTTCCCGAACGACAGGGTTTCGACGGTAAAGCCGGCGGCCGCGAGGCGCGCACCGAGGATAGCCTGGCAGCCAGCGTCGTCGGGGGTAACCGAGGGCCGGCGAATCAACTCGATCGCCAGGGCTAGAGTACGGTTCATGATTTTGTGCGGGCGCCTCAGTCGCTGCGAAGGAGTTCGTTCAGGGATACCTTGGCGCGGGTTTTCGCATCAACCCGCTTTACGATGACCGCGCAGTACAGGCTACAGCGGCCACTGTCCGAGGGCAGGCTGCCGGGAACGACCACCGCGCCGGCGGGTACACGGCCGTACAACACCTCGTCTCTGGCCCGATCGTAAATGCGCGTGCTCTGGCCGATGAAAACGCCCATGGAAATCACTGCGCCTTCCTCAATCACCACACCCTCAACTACTTCCGAGCGGGCACCGATGAAGCAATTGTCCTCAATGACGGTTGGGCCGGCCTGAACCGGTTCGAGCACCCCGCCAATTCCCACGCCGCCAGACAGGTGGACATTGCGACCGATCTGGGCGCAACTGCCGACGGTGGCCCAGGTGTCCACCATCGTGCCACTGTCGACGAACGCGCCAATATTCACGAACGAGGGCATCAGGACTACATTGCTTGCGACGTACGCACCGTGACGAACGATGGCGCCAGGGACCACGCGAGTACCCGCAGCCGCAAACTGCTCAGCGGTCCACTCGTGGTACTTGAGCGGCACCTTGTCGTAATAATCCGTGACGCCCGCTGGCATGCGCACGCTGCGCTCAATACCGAAGTGGAGGAGTACAGCCTTCTTGAGCCATTGATTGACGATCCAGCCCTGGTCGGATTTCTCGGCAACGCGCACTTCGCCGCGGTCAAGAAGTTGTATGGCCGCAGCTACAGCCGAACGCAGCGCAGGCGCTGCATTCGGGAGGTCCAGCGACGCTCTTTTTTCGAAGGCCACTTCGATGGTGTTTTGAATGCTGGCGTGGTTCACAGGTTTTTCCGGGTGAGCTGGTTAGGGGTGCGGTACTTCGGCCGCATGGCAATCAGGCTGCGCTGTCGAGTGCCTCGGTGACTGCCACCTTGAGGCGGTCGCAAAGGTCCGGCATCAGCGGTGCACCGGCCATGTCAGTCACATAAAATACGTCCTCGGCGCGCTCGCCGACAGTCAGAATCTTGGCGGCCTGAATTGCGACCCGGTGATCACGAAGAACCTGACCCACCTGGCACAGGATCCCGGGGCGGTCGCCGGCGACGATCTCCATAACCGTGCGGTTGTTGGTCTCGTCGCCATCGAAATTGACCAGGGTCGGGGTTGTGAACATGCGAACCTGACGCGGAGGCCGGCGGGTCACTCGCACGGCCTGCTTTTCCCCCGTGGTAATGCCCTGTTCAAGGCGGCGCCGAATCTGGTCGCGGCGCTGCTCGTCATGAATCTGCTCCCCGTCATTCTCGAGCACGATATAGGTAGACAGGCTGAACCCGGTGCGAAGCCGGATGATACGGGCATCCGCGATATTCAGTCCCAGTTCGTCGAGCACGGCAGTAGCCGTCGCGAAAGAGAATCGATCGCGGGGCGCGTAGACCATGATTGACGTCCCCGCGCCGGGCGCCTCGTCCTGGACGCCGGCCAGCACGCGATCTTCCCTGTCCTCGCGACCGGCAAGCAGTTGCGTGTGCCAGGCGATTTCGTCCGGGCGAAAACGCAGGAAGTAGTCGTCGCCCCACTGCGCCCACATCTCTTCAATCTTGCTGCCCGATACGCCCGCCAGCAAGGGCAGCGTGCGGGCCGCCGCTTTCCGTTCTTGAATCAACTCATCACGATCCACTGGCTTCTCGAGTCCGCGCCGCAGTGCCCGCTTCGCGTGAGCATACAGTTCGTCAAACAGTTGGGCTTTCCATGAATTCCAGAGTTTCGGATTGGTGCCGCGTACGTCCGCAACCGTCAGCAGGTAGAGGTAATCCAGGTGAACTTCATCGCCAACCTGGCCGGCAAATTCGCTAATCACCGCCGGGTCGCTGATATCCCGCTTTTGGGCGGTTAGCGAGAGCAGTAAATGCTTGCGGACCAGCCAGGCCACCAGCCGCGCATCGTAGCGGCTCATGCCGTGCTCAAGGACAAAGGATTCGGCATCGATGGCGCCGAGCTCGGAGTGATCGCCGCCCCGACCCTTGGCGATGTCGTGAAACAGTCCAGCGAGGTACGCAACCTCCGGAGTCGGCAGTCCTTGCATGATTTCCGAGCAACGCGGGAACTCGTGATTGAAACGTTCGAGGGCAAATCGGCGCAGGTTGCTGACAACAAACAGTGTGTGTTCGTCCACCGTGTAGGCGTGGAACAGGTCGTACTGCATCCGCCCGACGACCCTGCCGAATGCCGGTACATAGCGGCCGAGAACTCCGTAACGGTTCATCCGGCGTAATTCACTGGTGACGCCGTCCTTCGCCCGCAGGATTTGCAGGAACAGTCGATGGTTACGCGGATCCTGCCGAAACTCGTCGTCTATAAGGTGCAGGCTGCGATGGATCAGCGAGATGGTTCCGGCGCTGACGCCCTTCAGTTCCGGGCGCTGTTGCAGGGTCAGGAACAACTCCAGTAACGCGGATGGTGTGCGGTCAAACACGTCATCGTCGGCGACCTGCAGGAAACCGTTGTGAGCACTGAAGTGATCGTTCAGGTGCTTCGGTTCCGCGTCCGGATCATGAAGGATCGCTTCCTGAAACTGCTGCAGCAGCATCTCATTGAGGCGACTTAAGTCCATCACGGTGCGGTAGTAGCGCTGCATGAATTGTTCGACCGCGAGCATGTAGGACGCATCCTGATAGCCGAACAGCTGTGCTATGCGGGCCTGGTGATCGAACAGCAGGCGGTCCTCGTGGCGGCCCGTTAGCAGGTGCAGGGCAAAGCGGACACGCCACAGGAATTCCCGGCCCTGCAGCAGGAGGCGAAGCTCGGAGGGGCTCAAGAAGCTGCGGCTCACGAGGTACTCAAGGTCGCCGCGTCCGTGTTCGCGGAGTGCGACCCAGCTGATCGTCTGGATGTCGCGCAAACCGCCGGGGCTGCCTTTGACGTCGGGCTCAAGGTTATAGGCCGTATCGTCGTAGCGATGGTGGCGGGTCTGTTGCTCGCGGATCTTGCCCTCAAAGAACTGACGCGACGGCCAGATCTTCGCGGGGGCAGTGGCGGCCTGCATTTCCCACACCAACTCTTCGGGGCCCAGCAATAGCCGGGCTTCCATGAACGTTGTAATGACCGTGATGTCCTGGCCGGCGTCCTGGCCACACTCTGCAGCGCTGCGTACGCTGTGCCGGATCTCGATCCCGGCGTCCCACAGCAGCGTGAGAAAATCCGAGAGGCTGTCTGGAGGGGGAGGCGCGCTGCGTGGTGGTGTCAGGACCAGGAGGTCGACGTCTGAGTACGGATGGAGTTCGCCGCGACCGTAGCCGCCAACGGCGACCAGCGCGCAATCGGCATGCCCTGGGTCTCCGGCGCGGCGCCACGCCTCGCAGATGACCAGGTCTACCAGTGCCGCCCGGTCAGCCACGAGGGCAGCGGCGGTTTCGCCAGCCAGGAAGCGCTGCTTGAGTGCCGCATTTCCAGCGCCAAGCACATGTATCAGGCTAGGTAGCGCATCGGCCGGCGTCTGCAGCAGGTGGCGTATCGCCGGCCAGTCAAACGCGGAGCCGTCAGCTTGCAGGACTTCAGAAGCCAGCTGCCGGGTGTCAATTGACAGGCTTAGCGCCGGCCCGACGACAGCGCTCATCGTTTTTCGTCCGTACCCAGGGTGAGCACCTCGCAGCCGTCGCGGGTTATCAATACGGTGTGCTCCCACTGTGCGGATAGCGAATGGTCGCGGGTCACCACTGTCCAGCCGTCGGGCAATAACCGGACGTGACGTTTGCCGACGTTCACCATGGGTTCGATGGTGAAGGTCAAGCCTTCCCGCAGTTCGAGACCGGTTCCGGGTTCACCGTAGTGGAGGACCTGGGGGTCCTCGTGGAAAACACGGCCGATGCCGTGCCCACAGTATTCACGGACCACGCTGAACCCCTCCGCCTCAACGAATTGCTGGATGGCGTGGCCGATGTCGCCGAGGCGCTTCCCGGGGCGGGCTTGCTTAATACCCAGCCACAGGGCCTCGCGGCTCACGCGGGCCACGCGCTCGCCCTGAACTGTGCCCTTGCCGACGAAGAACATGCGGCTGCTGTCGCCATGGAAGCCGTTCTTGATGACGGTGATATCCACATTGATCGCATCCCCCGGCCGGAGCTTCTTCTCGCTGGGGATCCCGTGGCAGACGACGTGATTGACGGAGGTGCAGATCGATTTGGGGAACCCGCGGTAATTAAGGGGGGCGGGGATGGCGTGTTGCACGTCGACGATGAAATCGTGGCAGATGCGATCCAGTTCGTCCGTGGTCACCCCTGGCTGGATATGCGGGCCGATCATGTCGAGGACCGCGGCAGTCAGCCGTCCGGCTTCACGCATGGCGTCTTGCTCGGAAGGGGTCTTTATCGTGATGCTCATCCTTGGGCTTGATTCTGGGCCGGGATCCGGGGCCGGAATCGCGTTGTGACCACTAATCGCCTATGGTATAAAGCGCGCGCCCTTGAGGCAATAAAATCCACACGCGTTCCGTCACGTCTGGCTGGGTGCCGGCTTCCCTTTCGGGGACCGGTTGCTGGATGGGGACCGCGGCGGCCCTAACCCGAAACCAGCAGTCCGGATCCTGGATCCGGACTCAAACAGGAGATCCCATGACTGACGTGAGCATGCGCCAGATGCTTGAGGCCGGTGTCCATTTTGGCCACCAGACTCGCTACTGGAACCCCAAGATGGGCCCGTACATATTCGGCGCCCGCAATAACATCCACATTATCAACCTGGAACACACGGTTCCCCTGTTTCGCAAGGCGACCGCGTATATCCGGTCACTGGCGGCAAATGGTGGCCGAATCCTGTTCGTTGGCACGAAGCGGTCGGCCAGGGAATCAGTGAAGACCCAGGCTGCCCGGTGCGGCATGCCCCATGTCAGCCACCGTTGGCTTGGCGGGACACTGACCAATTTCAAGACCGTGAAGCAGTCCATCAAGCGCCTCGAGGACCTGGACGCGATGGAAGAGGATGGCCGCTTCAGCAAGTTGACCAAGAAGGAAGTTCTTGAGCGTCGCCGGGAGCGCGAGAAGCTTGAACGCAGCCTTGGGGGCGTAAAGTCGATGGCGTCGCTCCCAGACGCGCTTTTCGTGATCGATGTGGGGCATGAAAAAATTGCCGTGCACGAAGCAAACAAGCTGGGCATTCCCGTGATTGGCATCGTCGACACCAACTCGTCACCGGATGGCGTGCAATACATGATTCCCGGCAATGATGACGCCATGCGCGCCGCGGAGCTGTACGCCATTGCCGTTGCTGATGCAATTCTCGACGGGAAGGACTCAATCCCGGACCTGCCGGTTGGCGAGGACGATTTCGTTGAGCTGGATTCGGAAGGCAAGCCCAAGTCGTCGCCTGATGGCCGTCGTCCGGCAACCGCGAAGCGCGCCACCCGCAAGGCAACGGCCCCACGCCGCGAACCCGCGACAAAGCCCACTGCGCCTGAAGCCAAAGCTGATGATGCCGGGAGTGCCAACGCCGATGCCGATGTCGTCTCCGGTGAAACCGCGAGCGCTGACGCCGATGTCATCCCCGGTGAAACCGCGAGCGCTGACGCCGATGTCACCTCCGGTGATACCGAGCCCTGAGAAGAGGACACTTGATGTCAATTTCAGCAAGCCTGGTAAAGGATCTGCGCGAGCGCACGGGTGCGGGGATGATGGAGTGTAAGAAGGCACTCGTCGATTCCAGTGGCGATATTGAGGCCGCAATTGAGCTGCTCCGGACCCGTGGCCAGGCCAAAGCCGAGAAGAAGGCGGGGCGTGTAGCCGCCGAAGGCCAGATTCTAATGGCCAGCAGTCCGACGGGCGATGTGACGGTCATCGTTGAGGTGAACAGCGAGACAGACTTCGTGGCGAAAGACGAGAATTTCGTTCAATTTGCCCGCGCCGCAACCGCGGTGGCCGCTCGCGAGCAACCGGCCACCGTCGAGGCACTGATGGCCCTGAAACACCCTGACGGCGGCACTCTCGAAGAGGCGCGTCGGGCTCTTGTTGCCAAGATTGGCGAAAATATCGGCGTTCGACGCTTTGAGTACATCCGACCAACCGGCGAGCTGGGCAGCTACTTTCATCAGGGCGCCCGAATTGGGGTTCTCGTGGACTTTAGCGGCGGTGATATCGAGCTGGGCAAGGACCTGGCCATGCATATTGCAGCCAGCAACCCCCAGTACCTGTCCCCTGATGACGTGCCCGAGTCCTTGCGCGCCAACGAGCGACGCATCTTAAGCGAGCAGGCTGCTGGTGAGGGCAAGCCACCGGAGATTGTGGCCAAGATGGTGGAGGGGCGTTTGCGCAAGTACCTGAATGAAATTGCGCTGGTCGGCCAGCCGTTCGTCAAGGATCCGGACACCTCGGTGGCCAAGCTGCTCAAGGATCGGGGAGCGAGCATCCAACGGTTCGTGCGCCTTGAGGTCGGCGAGGGAATCGAGAAGAAGTCGGAAAACATTGCCGATGCTGTAGCCGCCATGAACGCGCAGGGGTGAATTGGATCAGGGTCACCGGGTACTGGTCTGATCCGGGGAGTCGTAAATCCGGTAGAATCCCCCGAGCATTGACCCTGCTATTCCCCGCTTTCCGCACGGTTTTTCGCTCATGAACGAGGCACGTCTGCTCTACCGGCGCATCCTGCTGAAGCTCAGCGGTGAGGCACTGATGGGAAACGGTGACTACGGCATCGATCCCGACGTGCTCACCCGCATCGCCGGTGAGGTCAAGGACGTCAGTGCGCTGGGCATTCAACTGGCCATCGTGATCGGTGGCGGAAATATCTTTCGTGGTGCCGGCCTGGCGCGGGCTGGTATGGATCGCGTCACGGGTGACCATATGGGCATGTTGGCCACGGTTATCAACGCACTCGCGCTGCAGGATGCACTGGAGCGGGTTGGGGCTCACGCCCGCGTGATGTCGGCACTGCAGATTCATGAGGTCAGTGAAGACTACATTCGTCGTCGCGCGATCCGCCATTTGGAGAAGGGGCGGGTTGCGATCTTCGCCGCAGGCACCGGCAATCCGTTTTTCACCACCGACACGGCAGCCGCGCTGCGCGCCATCGAGGTTGGCGCCGATGTGCTGGCCAAGGGCACCAAGGTGGACGGCGTGTATACCGCTGACCCGGTCAAAGATAGCCGGGCCACACGTTACGACCGATTGACCTTCGATCGGGTGATTAACGACAAGCTAAACGTGATGGATACCACAGCCGTGGTGATGTGCCGCGAAAACAATGTCCCGATCCGGGTCTTCAACCTGCAGGTGGCGGGTGAACTCCTGCGGCTCGCCGAGGGTGAAGACGTTGGGACGCTGGTGACCGGCTAACGGGCGCGGGGGGTAGCGTGATTAACGAAATTCGTCAGGATGCGGATCAACGCATGGCCAAATGCGTCACAGCATTGGGCCAGGCATTACGTAAACTTCGTACTGGCAGGGCCCATCCCAGCCTGCTGGAGCATCTGATGGTGGACTACTACGGGACGAGTGTGCCGCTGTCTCAGACAGCGAATATCGCGATTGAGGACGCTCGTACCCTGACGGTCACGCCGTGGGAGAAGGGGATGGTTGGCGTTATCGAGAAGGCCATCATGAGCGCCAACCTGGGCTTCAACCCGGTAACGGCAGGCACGGTAATCCGTGTCCCACTTCCGGTGCTGACCGAGGAGCGCCGCCGGGACCTGGCGCGGCTGGTGAAGCAGGAAGCGGAGCTCGGGCGGGTGGCCATTCGTAATGTCAGGCGTGACGCCATGACGGATGTGAAGGAAGCGTTGAAGGAAAAACTGATTAATGAAGACCTGGAGCGGCAGGGCGCCCAGCAGATTCAGGATACTACTGACAAGTACGTGGCGGAAATTGACCGAATTTCCGAAGAAAAACAAAAAGAAGTCATGGAGTTCTAGGCATTATCTCGCGCGGGATCGAGGATAGGGATTTCATGACCAGCAGCGGCGACAATCGCCCAGTTCGACCGAACCATGTGGCGATCATCATGGACGGCAATGGCCGTTGGGCAATGCGGAACGGCAAGCCCCGTCACGTGGGACACCGCGCGGGCGTGAAGTCCGCTCGGGCGGCGGTCATGGCCTGTGCTGAGTCCGACGTGAAGGTGCTCACATTGTTCGCCTTCAGCAGCGAGAACTGGAAGCGCCCGCCGAGCGAGGTGGATTCCCTGATGCGTCTGTTTGTCGAAGTTCTGCAGCGCGAGGTGGACTCCCTGCATGAAAACGGTATTCAGTTGCGTTTCATTGGCGCCCGGGAGAGCCTTCCTACGATTCTTCGCAAGCGGATGGCGGACGCAGAGGCCCGGACGGCTGCCAATTCACGGATGACCCTCGTTCTGGCTGTTGCTTACGGTGGTCAGTGGGACATGGTTCAGGCAATGCGTCGCATCGGCCAGAAAGTGCGCTCGGGTGACCTCGATCCGACGGATATAGACGAAGCCCTTATCGACCGACATCGCGCACTCGCCGGATTGCCATCGCCGGACCTGCTGATTCGCACTGGAGGCGAGCAGCGTCTCAGTAATTTCATGTTGTGGGACCTTGCCTATACGGAGTTATTTTTCACCGGTACGCTGTGGCCCGATTTCGGTGATGACCAGATAGCCCAGGCCCTCGACTTCTTCGGTCAGCGGCAGCGTCGCTTTGGTCAGACCGACAATCAGCTAGAGGCGGTCGCCGACTAGTTTCCCTGTCACCTTAACGGGCCGTCTTGAATCATGAGTCAGCTGAGGCAGCGCGTGCTTACAGCCGTTCCGTTGTTGATCGGCTTGCTCCTGCTGTTGTTCGCCGCGCCCGTATGGGTCGTCATTGCCGTCAGCACGGTCCTGATGCTGTTGGGAGCCTGGGAGTGGTCGGCATTCGTCGGTTGGCAGTTGCCCCTGGCGCGTGGCGGCTACGTGGCAGCTGTTGCGGTGCTCATGGCAGGCATTGCCTGGCTGGTGCCGGGGAAAGTTGGCTTGCCAGTCGTGTTGTGGATCGCACTGCTGTGGTGGCTGTTCGCCTTCTTCTGGATCCTGCGCTTTCCGATACCGGTGCCGCCCGGAATCGCCGCCATTGCCGGCCTGTTCGTGCTCGTTCCTGCGTGGCTGTCCATGATTGCCATCCTGCGGGTTCCGCAGCAGGGCCCCGGACTGCTGCTGTTGGCCCTGTGCATTGTCTTTGCGGCGGACGTTGGCGCCTATTTCACTGGTCGCCGGTTCGGCCGCATCAAGCTGGCGCCCCGCGTGAGTCCTGGCAAGACCTGGGAAGGACTCATCGGCGGCGTACTGTTTGCCGGACTGGTGGCTGCCGGCGGCAGCACCGTTCTGGGCCTGCCGATAGCCTTTATGGCGCCGATCGGCCTGGGCATAGCTGCCCTGTCGGTAGTCGGCGATCTGACCGTGAGCATGTTCAAGCGCAGTGTGGGTCTGAAGGACAGTGGCCAACTGATTCCCGGTCACGGCGGGGTGCTTGATCGCCTCGACAGCGTGACGGCAGCACTGCCAACGTTTGCACTGGCATTGTCGTGGCTCGGGGTCTTGCCGGAATGAACCGCTGGTTGCCCGTGGCGCGTCACCCGCCAGGTCCGATCGGTCCCGGCAACGTCGTGAAGGCAAGCTCCGGCGTAATGCCTTAAGATTCGCGCCATGTCGCAGATCCTGACTTCGGCGCTGGCTTTCGTGGCAGCTATTGGCCTGCTCGTGGCAATCCACGAGTACGGGCACTACATCGTTGCCCGCGCCCTCGGGGTGAAAGTTCTCCGTTACTCCATTGGTTTTGGTCGCGTGCTGTGGTCGCGGTTCGCCGGGCCGGACCGCACTGAATACTGCTTGTCGGCAATTCCGCTTGGAGGCTACGTCAAACTGCTCGACGAGCGCGATTGCGCGGTTACATTTGCCGATCGGGGGCGGGCCTTCAACCGGCAGCCTGCGACGGCGAGAATCGCGATCCTGCTGGCCGGGCCGGCTTTTAATCTTTTGTTTGCAGTCGTTGCCTACACCATCATGTTCATGAGCGGTGTACCTGGCATGAAGCCAGTCGTGGGATCTGTCGAGTCAGGGTCGCTGGCCGCAACGGCCGGGCTACGAGACGGAGACACTATCCTCGCCGTTGGCGACCGGGCCGTCCTCACCTGGGAGTCGGCCATCCTCGCCATGCTCGACGGGATGCTGGCCGACGGCGCGATCCGGCTCGCCATTAGCGACGCTTCGGGGCAGGAGCGAGCCCTGATAGTGCCCACGGCGGGTCGGGAATCAGAACTGACGGAACCCGGCGCGCTGTTCGTCAAGCTGGGGCTCACGCCCTGGTCGCCAGAGCCGGCGCCCGTAATCGGCGACCTGACGCCGGGCGGCGCCGCAGAGGAAGCCGGCTTCATGCCCGGCGACCGAATTCTTCTGGCCGATGGCAAACCCATTTTGACCTGGACGGAGTTGGTGGATGTTGTGCGGGCGCGGCCTGGAGAGAAGCTGGACGTAACCATTCTCCGCGGAGAACTCGAGCAGCAGGTGGTCGTTGAGGTGGGGTCCGTGCCGTCTGACGAGGGCCCGATCGGCCGCATTGGTGCCGCCGTGAAGCTGCCTGAGGATTTGTTCGCTGGTATGCGTGCCGATGAGCGCTACGGCTTCGTCCAGGCTGTTGTCAGGGCTACAGCCAAGACCTGGGAAATGAGTGAACTGACGCTGCGGATGATCTGGCGCATGGTCACCGGGGACGTGTCCCCAAAGAATATCAGCGGGCCGATCAACATTGCCCAGTACGCAGGCCTTAGCGCCACGATCGGGGCTTCAGCATTCTTGAGTTTTCTCGCCATCGTCAGTATCAGTCTTGGCGTGCTCAACCTCCTGCCTATACCGATGCTGGACGGTGGCCAGATCGTCTACACCGTGGCGGAGACCCTGAAGGGCGGCCCGTTGTCGGAGCGCACGCAAGTGATAGGCCAGCAGATCGGCATAGCGTTCCTGCTGGTGCTGATGAGCTTTGCCTTCTATAACGATATTTCCCGACTGCTCGGCTGAGCGCTTCATGCATTTTCGAGTGGCGCTTTCAGCTCCCGTACGCAGCCTGTCGGTTGCCCTTTTGCTGGCCATTAGCCTGACGGTCCCGGAGGGGCTGATCGCGCAACAGACGGAACTTGTTGTGCGCGGCATTCGCGTCGAAGGACTGCAGAGAATCGCCGAGGGTACGGTCTTCAATTATTTGCCGGTAAACATCGGCGATCGAATTGATGAGAGCCGGATTAGCGAAGCCATCCGCGCTGTCTACGGAACCGGATTCTTCCGTGACGTTGAAATCCGGTGGGACAACGGCACACTGGTAGTTGCCGTTGCCGAACGGCCCTCGATCTCGGATTTCACTATTACTGGCAACAAGGACATAAAGACCGAGGATCTGCAGGAGCCCCTTGCCCGGATCGGGCTGAAAAAGGGCAGGACATTCAATCAGTCCGTCCTCGATGAAGTCGAGCAATCCCTGATCGACCAGTATTTCAGTCGCGGCAAATATGCTGCGTCCATCAAGGCCGAGGTCAAGGAGTTGCCGGACAACAAGGTCGATATCGCCATTACGATCAAAGAGGGCGACCGGGCCCGGATTCGCCAGATCAACCTGGTCGGGAATGAGAACTTTAGTGACGAGGATCTGCTCGAGCGCTTTGAACTGAAGACCCCGACATGGCTGTCCTGGATCAGGCAGGATGACCGGTATTCGCGTGAAGCGCTCTCCGGGGATCTCGAAAAGTTGCGTTCCTATTACATGGATCGTGGCTTCGCGGACTTTGGCGTCGAGTCTACCCAGGTCGCAATTTCGCCGGACAAGCGCGACATGTTTATTACCATCAATCTGGTAGAGGGCGATCGCTACAAGGTCAGTGATGTGCGTCTCGGCGGCGATCTGGTACTGGCGGAGGCGCAGCTGAACCCCTTCGTTCAGGTGAAGCCTGGCCAGACTTATTCGCAGCGCCTGATTACCCAGAGTGCCGACCTGATCCGTTTGCGGCTGTCGGAGGAGGGCTATGCCTTCGCGACGGTCGAGCCGGTTCCGGAACTCGATCGCGAGGCGAAGACGGCGGCGGTTACCCTCTACGTTGAGCCCAAGAATCGAGTCTACGTGCGGCGGATCAACTTCAATGGCACGTCGTCGGTTAACGACGAGGTGTTCAGGCGCGAGATGCGGCAGTTCGAGGGTGGCTATCTTTCCAACAGTCGGCTGGAGCGGTCGAAGATCCGACTGCAGCGCTTGCCTTATATCGAGAAAGTTGAGGAAACCACCAATCCGGTTCCGGGGACGCCTGATCTTGTCGATCTCGATTTTGACATTACGGAGGGGTTGCCCGGGCAGTTCGGTGGTGGCGTGGGTTACTCGGAATCACAGAAGCTGATCCTGAATGGCAGCTTCATTCACACTAACTTCATGGGTAGCGGCAACCGGATTCAGGCGGATATCAGTTCCGGGCAGTTTCGCACCGTCTACAGTTTCGCCATTACGGATCCCTACACCACCATTAACGAAGTCAGCCGTACCATCAGCGTTGCCTATCGGGATATCACCCAGTTCACGTCGGAGGCCTCGGACTTTTCCACGAAGACGCTATCGGCTTCCGTTGAGTACAGTTATCCCGTCACCGAGTTCCAGCGCCTGATTTTTGGTGGAACCTGGCAAAGTGCCGAATTGCTGTCCGACAGTTTCAGTAGCCGTCAGTCTCAGGAGTGGGTGCGGAACAACGGCAACAGTTCGACGAGTTTTGTAAATGGCGGAGCCATTTACACCACCGATTTCGATACATTTGAGCTCCTGGCGGGCTGGGTCTACGACAGTCGAAATCGCTCGCTGTTTGCCGACCGGGGGGCGCGTCACCGGCTTGTGGCGAACACCACAATTCCCGGCAGCGACGTGGAGTACTACACGATCAACTACAACTACAAGCAGTATTGGCCCCTAAACCGCTGGGCGACGCTGCTGTTCAATCTGGACCTGGGGTATGGCGACGCGCTGGGTGACACCACGTCACTGCCGCCTTACAAGAACTACTTCGGCGGCGGGCCCGACACGGTTCGCGGCTTTCGGGAGAACGAACTGGGGCCAAAAGACGATTTCGGGAACCCCTATGGTGGCGACACCCTGGTGGCGGGGCAGGCCGAATTTCTCCTGCCGATGCCCGAAAAGTGGCAGGCTAAGGCTCGTTTTTCCCTGTTCTACGACATTGGTAACGTGTTTTCGCTCGGGGACGTCCAGTTCTACGACAAGTCAATCCCAGCCAACCCGATCGAGTATGATTTCGACAGCGGCGAGTTGAAGCAGTCATACGGTATCGCCGCGCAGTGGCTGGCTCCACTTGGCCTGTTCCGGTTCAGTTATGCCTTCCCGCTTAATTCCCAGGATGGCACCCCTACGGACTACGGCGACGAGACGGAGCGATTCCAGTTTTCCATCGGTGGTGCCTTCTAGGTACAGATTGCAGATTCAGACAAGGGCAAAGAAATGTTTCACGTGAAGAAATGGAGTTCGATTTTCGTCCTGGCGGCTGTAGTCGCGCTGGTCACGCAGGCGACGGCGCAGGCGCAGACTGCCAAGGCACTGAAGATCGGTTTTGTGAACGTACAGAGACTGTTGATCGAGTCGCCCCAGGCTAACGCCGCAAATCGTGCTCTGGAGAGCGAATTTGCGCCGCGTCAGCGGGACCTTCAGGCGAAACAAAAGGCATTCAAGGATCGCGCCGACAAGTTCCAGAAGGACGGCGCTGTCATGGGCGCAGATGAGCGACGCAACACTGAAAATGAGCTGCGCAAGGACGAGCGCGACCTGGCGCGCCAGATCGAGGAACTGCGGGAAGACTTGAATAACCGCAAGAACGAGGAGCTCGGCAAGCTTCGCATCGACGTGCTGCGTGAAATTGAAGGCTTTGCCAAGCAGGGTGGGTATGACCTCATCGTCAGTGATGGACTCTATGTCAGTCAGACACTGGATGTGACCGCCCAGGTGCTTCAGGCACTGCAGAGCAAGACTGGCGCTCAATAGCGGGACCGCGTGTCCGGTCTGGCCGGGCAACGCGCCCGGCTTGAGAAGTTGGGCCGGATGGTGGAGGGTAAAATGATGGGCGTCAGTCTGGGCCTGCTGGCGGTACGCTACGGTTGCGAGCTGCGCGGTGATCCCGATCGGGTCGTGGAGCGAGTCGCGACACTTGCCAGCGCCGATAATCGCGCCCTGACGTTTCTCGCCAATTCGAGCTACCGAAGCCAGTTAGCCAGTACGCGGGCCGGCGCCGTCATTCTGGCCCCCGGGGATGCAGCCGACTGTCCGGTTGCTGCGCTTATTACCCGGGATCCTTACGTCGTTTACGCGCGTGTGGCGTCAGAGCTGTATCCGGATTCTCTGCCAGAACCTGGCGTGCACCCGACCGCAGTCGTGGGTCCTGGCGCGAGGATCCCGGCTTCCTGCGAGATTGGCCCCGGCGTTGTTCTTGGGAAGGAAGTTGTCCTCGGTGCGCGGGTCTTTCTCGGCCCGCACACCGTCATCGGGGACCGTGTGACGATCGGCGCTGATTCGCGGTTGATGTCGGGAGTCACACTCTATTCAGACGTGAAAATCGGCCTGCGTTGTGTGTTGCACACGGGCGTGGTTCTCGGCTCCGATGGTTTCGGTTTTGCCCGGGAGCGGGAGGGTGCTTACGTCAAGGTTCCACAGTTGGGTGGTGTGGTTGTGGGCGACGACGTGGAAATTGGCGCACACACCACGGTTGACCGTGGCGCCATCGATGACACAATCATCGGCAACGGTGTGAAGCTCGATAACCAGATACAGGTGGGGCACAATGTTCGCATTGGAGAACACACGGTTATTGCGGCCCAGACCGGCATTGCCGGCAGCGCCACGATCGGCGCCCGATGCACGGTCGGGGGCAAGGCCGGATTTGCCGGGCACATTGTGGTAGTGGACGACGTCGTCATCGCTGGCGGCACTAACGTGACTGGCTCCATTCGTTCCGCGGGCGCCTACGCAGGCGGCGGGACACCCGCCGACCAGCTGCAGCGCTGGCGCAAGAATATGGCGCGCTTCAGTCAGCTTGATGAACTCGCCCGGCGGCTGCGGGCTCTGGAAAAACGTATCACGGGATCATCTGGTCAGTGACAGACATACACCCGACCGCGATCGTCGATCCAGGCGCTGAGCTGGATACTGGCGTTAGCGTCGGGCCCTATGCCGTGATCGGTGCGGGGGTACAAATCGGTGCCGGAACCACGGTGGGTGCGCATACCGTCGTGAAAGGCCTGGCAACGATAGGCCGCGACAACCGCATCTTTCAGTTCGCATCGATCGGCGAGGATCCGCAAGACAAAAAGTACGGCGGCGAGCCAACGAAACTGGAAATTGGCGACCGCAATACCTTTCGCGAATTCTGCACCATTAATCGGGGTACCGCCCAGGAAGGTGGCGTTACCCGCATCGGCCACGACAACTGGATCATGGCCTACGTGCACGTCGCGCACGATTGCGTGGTGGGCAATGACGTTATTTTTTCCAATAACGCCACATTGGCCGGCCATGTGCGTGTCGACGACTATGTTATTTGCAGTGGCTTTTCCGCCGTCCATCAGTTCTGCCGGCTGGGCGCCCACAGTTTTCTCGGGGGCTTTGCCGCCGTGACGCGCGACGTGCCGCCGTACATCATCGTGGCCGGTCAACCGACGGCACCACACGGAATCAACAGCGAAGGTCTGAAGCGTCGTGGATTTACGGCGGATCAATTGCGGAACCTGAAGGATGCTTACCGGATTCTCTATCGCGAGCAGCTTCAGCTGACAGAGGCGCGGGCGCGCCTGGCGACGCTCGCGGAGACGCAGGTGGAGCTGCGAATTCTCGTTGACTTCATCGACAAATCCGAACGCAGCCTGATTCGCTGACGGCGTTTATGCCGCGCATCGCCATTGTGGCCGGCGAAATCTCGGGTGACCGGCTCGGCGCCGGGCTCATTCGCGCCGTTCGGGAGCGCCGACCTGACGTCCAGTTTGCGGGTATTGGCGGACCGGCCATGGCAGGCGCCGGGTGCGACGTCTGGGTGCCCAGCGAGGAGCTCGCCGTCATGGGTCTGGCCGAGGTGGTTCGGCACCTGCCGCGTCTGCGTCGCATCCTGCGAAAACTCGAACGCCGCCTGCTGGCCGATCCGCCCGACCTGTATATCGGTATCGATGCGCCCGACTTCAATCTGCGGATCGAGCGGCGGCTGCGTTCAGCCGGCCTGCGAACCGTGCACTACGTGTCGCCATCGGTGTGGGCCTGGCGTCCGGGGCGGGTACGGGTCCTGCGTGAGGCTTGCGATCACGTGCTCTGTCTCCTGCCATTTGAGGCGGACTTTCTTCACCGGCACGACGTGCCAGCGACCTTTGTCGGGCATCCGCTGGCCGATGACCTGCTGGCAAGCCCCGATCCTGCCGACGCCCGGCAGGCCCTGGGCCTGCCGGGCGTCGGGCCGGTGGTGGCCGTACTGCCCGGCAGTCGCGCGGGTGAGCTGGAAAGGCTCGGGCCCGTCTTCGCGGAAACTATGGCCTGGCTAGGTGCCCGCGTACCGGGTCTCACTGTCGTTGTGCCGATGGCGACCCCAGCCTTGCGGAGCCGCTTTGCCGGGCTGTGGAGTCCGGCGGCTATTGGCGGCGTCAATCTGCAAGTCGTCGAGGGCCAGTCGCAGATGGCCATGGCTGCCGCCGACGTGGTCCTGTTGGCCTCCGGCACGGCGACCCTTGAGGCGATGCTGATAAACCGGCCCATGGTGGTGGCCTATCGCCTTGCGCCGCTCAGCTACGCCGTGCTCAAGTCCTTGCGGCTCGTGCAGGTTCCGCACTTTGCGCTGCCCAATCTATTGGCCGGCGAGCGCTTGGTTCCGGAATTGCTGCAGTCAGGGGCGAATCCGGCGGCGCTGGGCGCCGAACTGCTCCGCTGGCTTGAGTCACCGGCGGACCGGGAGCGACTCAGGCAACGATTCCACGCGCTAGGAACTACACTGCGTTGCCAGGCGAGTGAACGCGCAGCGGAAGTTGTGCTCGGCATGCTGGAGCCTTCGTATAATCAGTTACCCCATGTCCCTTGACCCCATCCTGCCGTGACTATTGCGCTCGATACCATCGCTGGCATCGACGAAGCGGGGCGTGGCCCGCTGGCCGGGCCCGTCGTGGCCGCGGTGGTGCTGCTGGGAATGAACCAGGTCATTGCCGGCGTCAGGGACTCCAAGGAGCTCAGTCCGTCCCAGCGTAGCGTCGCGGCGAACCGCATTCGCTACGAGGCCCTGGAGTGGGCAGTTGGTGAGGCATCCCGGGAAGAGATCGACGAACTGAATATCCTGCAGGCGACGCTGCTGGCCATGCGGCGCGCTTTTGCCGGCCTGACGCGGGCGCCGGTGCGCGTGGAAATTGATGGCAACCGGGCGCCAAGCCTGCCGGGTTTCGCAGGCGCCATCGAAACGATTGTCGGTGGTGACCGTCTGCGCCCGGCAATAGCGGCCGCCTCGATTCTTGCCAAGGTGCACCGTGATGCCGTGATGGAGCGGCTGCATTTGTCCTACCCGGGATACGGCTTTGACCGGCACAAGGGCTATCCAACGACAGAGCACCGCTCGGCACTGATCGCGCTGGGGCCGTGCCCGGCCCACCGCCGCAGTTTTGGTCCCGTGCGTGCTGCCATGCCCTCTGGCACGCACAAGTCATGACGTCGCGAAAAGAGTCCGGCCCGGCGCCAGGTTTCGTGCACCTGCACGTGCATACCGAATACTCGCTCGTAGACAGTGTTGTGCGCGTGCCGGATCTGGTGGCGGCCGCAGCTGCAGCCGGCATGCCCGCCGTGGCAATAACTGATCAGTGCAATCTCTTCGGCCTGGTCAAGTTCTATCGTGCCGCCCTGGCGGCCGGCGTCCAGCCGATCGTGGGCGCCGAGGTCTGGTACGCCGGCAGTGCTGACAAGGGCCCCGCTGACCGCCAGGAGCCAGCGCGACTGGTGCTGCTCTGCCGGAACCTGGCGGGCTACCGGAATCTTTCCCGGCTCCTGACCCGCGCGTGGCTGGAAGGCCAGCAGGGCGGCCAGCCGCTACTGCACCCGGGCTGGTTGAACGAAGAGTCGGCTGAGGGGCTTATTGCCCTGTCCGGCGGGCGCGACGGCGTCCTCGGGCGCAGCCTTCTGACCGGCGCCACGGAGCGGGCCGAACGGACTGCAGCGGAATTTCGCGCCTGGTTTCGTGGCGACTTCTACGTGGAATTGCAGCGCACGGGCCGCACGCAGGAAGACGACTACCTGCACGCGGCCGTGCAATTCGCGTGCGCCGCCGCCTTGCCGGTAGTGGCGACCAATGACGTCCGGTTCCTCACGCCCGATGAGTTCGACGCGCACGAGGCGCGGGTGTGTATCCAGACCGGACGGGTACTGGCTGATCCGGGCAGGCCGCGACTGTACAGCGAGCAGCAATACTTGCGCTCGCCGGCGGAAATGTTGGCACTGTTTGCCGACCTGCCAGAGGCTCTCGAAAACACGGTAGAGATTGCCAGGCGCTGCCATCTGGCGCTCAGCCTGGGCGAGACGCATCTGCCGGATTACGAGGTTCCCGAGGGAGACACTCCTGACAGCTACCTGCGGACGCAATCGGCCGAGGGCCTCTCGGCGCGGTTTCCCGGCGCCCCGCCTGCTGCCGGCTACGCGCAGCGCCTGGTTGCGGAACTGGATGTTATCTGCCGCATGGGATTTGCCGGGTACTTCCTGATCGTCGCGGATTTCATTCGCTGGGCGCGCGAGCACGAGATTCCCGTAGGCCCCGGGCGTGGCTCCGGGGCGGGCTCGCTGGTCGCCTGGGTGCTCGGCATTACCGATCTCGATCCGATTCAACACGACTTGCTATTCGAGCGCTTCCTGAATCCCGAGCGGGTGTCGATGCCGGATTTCGACATCGATTTCTGCATGGAGGGTCGCGATCGCGTCATCGACTATGTGAGTGAGCGCTACGGTCGCGACCGGGTCTCGCAGATCATCACCTACGGCACGATGGCGGCGCGGGCCGTGGTCCGTGATGTGGGGCGGGTGCTTGGCCAGCCCTACGGCCTGGTCGACCGCATCGCGAAGCTCGTGCCCAATGAACCTGGCGTGGAAATGACGCTCGAGCTTGCGCTGTCGCAGGAGGCGGAGCTTCGCGAGCTCTACAACCAGGATGACGACGTTCGCGGCGTCATTGATCTGGGCAAGCGCCTGGAAGGACTGGTTCGCAATGCCGGCCGGCATGCGGGCGGTATTGTTATAGCCCCGCGTGCCATCACCGAATTCACGCCCCTGTATCAGGTTGCAGGGGAAAAATTCACCGTGACGCAGTTCGACAAGGACGATGTCGAGGCGGCGGGCCTGGTGAAGTTCGATTTCCTGGGGCTGCGGACGCTGACCATCATCGACAGGGCTACCCGCGCGATCAACGCCAAACGGGCCGCGGGCGGCGAAGCGCCGATTGAGGTCCCGTCGCTGAAAATGGATGATCAGGTTACGTTTCGCCTGCTGCGTGCCTGCAAGACGACAGCCGTCTTCCAGCTGGAATCGCGCGGCATGCGCGACCTCGTGCGCCGGTTGCAGCCCGACAATTTCGACGACCTCGTGGCGCTGGTGGCGCTCTACCGGCCGGGGCCGCTCCAGTCGGGAATGGTGGACGATTTCATCAATCGCAAGCACGGTGGGCGCGATCAGCCGATCGACTATCTGCATCCCGATCTCGAGCCGGTTTTGCGCAGCACTTACGGTGTGATCCTGTACCAGGAGCAGGTCATGCAGATTGCCCAGCGTCTGGCGGGCTACTCGCTCGGCGAGGCCGATATTCTGCGTCGGGCTATGGGCAAGAAGAAGGCCGAGGAAATGGCCCAGCAGCGTTCGATCTTCACCGACCGCGCGGCCGCCCGCGGCACCGAACGGTCCAGGGCCACCTACATCTTCGACCTCATGGAGAAGTTTGCTGGCTACGGCTTTAACAAATCGCATTCGGCCGCCTACGCGGTGTTGACCTACCAGACGGCCTGGCTAAAGGCGAATCATCCAGCGGCCTTCATGGCGGCGGTGATGACCACGGAAATGGGCGACACGGATGCCCTGATTGTCCAGCGGCGCGAGTGCGGCGTCCTTGATCTTCGTGTGCTGCCGCCTGAAGTGAACGCCTCGGCCTACGCCTTTCAGGTGGAGGCGGGCACGGCGATCCGCTACGGCCTTGGCGCCATCAAGGGTGTGGGGCAAGGCGCTGCCGAGCACATCGTCGCTATGCGCAACGAGGACGGGCCGTACCGTAGCCTGCAGGATTTTTGCCTGCGGGCAGGCGGCCAGAAACTTGGACGTCGGCCGGTGGAGGCCCTGATCAAGGCAGGGGCCTTCGACTGCTTCGGGCCAAACCGGCCGAGCCTGCTGGCGGCGTTGCCGGCGGCCATGGACGGTGCGGAGCAGACGGCAGCTGCGGCCAGCGTGGGCCAGGAAGACATGTTCGGTGCCGTCGTCGGTCAATCGGCAGCCAATGAACCGGTAGCGCTGATGCCGGACTGGGGCTGGGGCCGAAAGTTGCAGGCTGAGCGGGAAAGCCTTGGGCTTTACCTGAGTGGTCATCCGTTTGATCAGTATCGTACGGATCAACCGTTCATCAGTTCGTCGAGCATCGAGGCGCTGATTGCCGAGCGTCCGCCGGCGCCCGCTGAATTTCGTGGCGGTGGACGCGAGGTCGTGATTGCGGGCCTCGTGGCGTCTATTCGCAAGCGCGGCACGCGGACCACTGTGGAACTCGACGACGGCACGGGAACGCTGGAGGTGGGCTTCTTCCAGGAGGGCTACGACCGTTTCCGTCACTTGCTCGGCCTGCATTCACTGGTTGCCATCAGTGGGCTGTTGCGCTTCGAGGAATACCTGGATGGCTGGCGACTGAACGCCAAAGACGTCCTTGACCTGGATCGCATCGTGGAGTCTCGTGCCACCGGCCTGCTACTTCGCTGGCGGGCCGATGTTGACCGGTCGCTCAGTCCGCAGTTGCTGAAAAGCGTGATGGAGCGCCACCGACCCGGCAAGTGCAGCGTTTCGCTTTACTACAGCACGGACGGGACGCAGGCAAGGGTCGCGCTGGGTGAGGAATGGTCTGTAAGACCCACGCGGGAGCTGCGCGAGCGTCTGTCCGAACTGGTGGGGCTCGATGGCTTCCGGTTCGTTTACGAAGGATCTCGCCAGTAGTAAGGTTTTCGCATGGATCTGAAATTCCTCGACTTCGAACAACCGATTGCCGAGCTTGAGGCCAAGATCGACGAGCTTCGTTTTGTGGGCGATGATTCCGAGATCAACATCAGCGATGAGATCGCGCGACTCAGGTCGAAGAGCGAGACCCTGACGCGCAGTATCTTCTCGAGTCTTACGGCCTGGCAGATTGCGCAGATTGCGCGGCATCCCTTGCGGCCTTACACGCTCGACTATCTCGCGATTATCAGTCCGGACTTCCAGGAGCTGCATGGCGACCGGATGTACTCCGACGATCCAGCAATGGTCGGCGGGCTGGGGCGGCTCGATGGCAAGCCGGTGGTTTTTATCGGCCAGCAGAAGGGTCGGGATACCAAAGAGAGGGTGCGCCGCAACTACGGCATGTCAAAGCCCGAGGGCTACCGCAAGGCACTGCGTCTTCTCAAGTTGGCGGAAAAATTTCGCCTGCCTGTCGTGACGTTCATCGATACACCGGGGGCCTATCCCGGCATTGGCGCCGAGGAGCGGGGCCAGAGTGAGGCCATCGCCCGCAACCTGTTCGAGATGTCGCGTCTTAAGACGCCGATTATCAGCATCGTGATCGGCGAGGGCGGGTCCGGCGGCGCTCTCGCCATCGGGGTTGCCGACCGCGTGATCATGCTCGAGTACAGTGTCTACAGCGTGATTTCTCCCGAGGGCTGCGCGAGCATCCTGTGGAAGAGCGCGGACAAGGCCGAAACGGCCGCGGAGGCCATGGGCATTACGGCCCCGCGACTTCGCGAACTGGGGCTCATCGACGAGGTTATCCGCGAGCCGCTGGGCGGCGCCCATCGCGACGCGCCTGGAATTGCCGAGGCGGTACGCAGGGCGCTTTCGACTCATCTGCGTGATCTGGAGGCCGTCGACATCAGTGAGCTGCGCCGGCGCCGGTCGGCGCGCCTGCAGTCTTACGGCAGTTACCGGGAGAATTGAGCGCGCCGGCGCAGACCCCATGCGTCCTGATTCCGGCCCCATCAGCCAGGCACTGGTGCACGGCTTGCCTGCCGGCGCCGTTGTCTGTGTGGCATTCAGTGGCGGCCGTGACTCCTCGGTACTATTGCACGCGCTGGCCCGGCTTCGGGCTTCACGGCGCTTCGAGCTCCGTGCCGTGCACGTCAATCACAACCTCCAGGCCTCGGCGCGCCAGTGGGAGCTGCATGTCGCGGAGGTGGCGACCCGGCTCCAGGTGCCGTATTCCATTGCGCGCGTGATCGTCCGAAACGATGGCGGCGAGGGACTTGAGGCGGCGGCTCGCACTGCCCGCTACGATGCCTTGCGACATCAGCTGCGGCCGGGAGACCGCCTGTTGACGGCGCACCACGCCGGCGACCAGCTGGAAACTGTCCTGCTGCACCTGTTTCGTGGCTCCGGGGTGACCGGCCTCGCCGGAATTCCCCGTGACTCCCCGTTCGGTCCTGGCCGCCTGTGCCGGCCGCTCCTCGACGTGCCGTCAGAAGCCCTGCAGGCCTACGCCACTGCCATCCTTGAGCCGGAAGGTATCAGCTGGCTTGCGGACCCCATGAACGCCGATCCGGCCTACGACCGGGGCTATCTTCGGCACGAGGTGGCGCCGATTCTGCGTCGCCGCTTTCCCGCGGTAGCCCGGGCCGCGGGCCGCAGCGCCTCCCTGGCCGCCGAAGCGACGGAACTGCTGGATAGCCTGGCTCGCGCTGACGCGGAGCTTGCGATGTCCGGCGATCGGCTGGTGCTTTCATGGTTAAGGGCGCAGAGCCCGGCGCGGCAGCGCAACCTCGTCCGTTATCTGGCTCGCGAGCGGGGCTGGGCCGTGCCGCCGGAACGCCGCCTGCGGGAGGGCATGGCGCAGCTGCTGGGGGCTGCGGCGGGCAAGCAACCGGTTTTGCGCTGGGGCGGGCACGAGATTCGGCGGTTTCGCCAGCATGTGTACCTGCTGGATGCCGGTGCGCCCGGCGACGTGGCGGATGCCGCCCCGCTGGACTGGTGCAACGGCGAGACGCTGGAGCTCGGCGGCCAGCGGGGCACCTTAAGTCTCGGTCGCGGCCGAAGCGCAGGTGTCGGGCTGGCGCCGGAAATTGTTGCTGATGGACTGAAGGTGATGTTTCGCAGCGGGGGCGAGCGGGTGCGCGCCAACGGCGACCGGCATCACCGGACGCTCAAGTACCTGTTTCAGGCCCACGGCATCGTGCCCTGGATGCGCTGTCACGTTCCGCTGATCTTTGCGGGCGACAAGCTGGCCGCGGTGGCGGACCTGTGGATGGCCGACTGGGCTGCGGCAGGGCCGTCTGTAAGGGGTTTTGAGGTCGACTGGAGCCTTCACGCTCCGATTCAGTGAGTCCGATGTGGCTCCGTCGGGAGCCCGGTGCCGCGAAATGAGCCCGCTCAGAACGTTGTCCCGGAGGGGCCTATCTGGTAACTTTTATGCCCCATCTGCCTCCTCGATGGAGAGTCCGGCCCGAACATTGCGCCGCCTTACCTGAGCCTGATCGCCGGTAAGGTGTCCCTCTGTTTTGGCGCTGATTTTGGGCCGACAATGTCGGCGGAGATGGGATAAATGCCGCGCTACATTTTCGTGACTGGTGGCGTCGTGTCCTCGCTGGGCAAGGGCATTACGGCTGCTTCACTCGGCGCCATTCTTGAAGCGCGTGGCCTCAAGGTGTCCATGATCAAGCTGGATCCTTACCTCAATGTTGATCCGGGCACGATGAGTCCCTTTCAGCACGGCGAAGTCTTCGTCACGGCTGACGGCACTGAAACTGATCTTGACCTGGGCCACTACGAGCGCTTTGTCCGCACCACCACGGGCCGGAACAGCAACTTCACCACCGGCCGCATTTACGGCAGTGTCATCGCCAAGGAACGCCGCGGCGACTATCTCGGTGCCACCGTCCAGGTCATTCCCCACATTACGGACGAGATCAAGCGGTGTATCCGGCTCGGAGCCGGGGATGCCGATGTCTGTATCGTCGAGATCGGCGGGACCGTGGGCGACATAGAGTCGCTGCCGTTCCTCGAGGCGATCCGGCAACTTGGGGTCGACCTCGGGCCGCAAAACTGTGTCTACGTGCACCTGACGCTGGTGCCATACATCGCCTCATCGGCCGAGATCAAGACCAAGCCAACCCAGCACTCCGTCAAGGAACTCCGCTCGATCGGCATCCAGCCGGACATCCTGGTTTGCCGTTCCGAGCAGCCGTTGCCGGATGAGCAGCGGCGCAAGATCGCCCTGTTCACGAACGTCCAGGAGCGTGCCGTCATCTCGGCCGTTGACGTGGACGACCTGTACAAATTACCGATGGCGCTCCGTAGCCAGGGTTTCGACACCATCGTCGTCGACCGTCTCGGGCTGGCCGTGCCGCAGGCCGACCTGGCGGAATGGGAGGCAGTGGTTGCGGCCCGCAAGAATCCCGAAGCAGAAGTTACCGTTGCCATGGTCGGCAAATACGTCGACTTGCGAGATTCTTATATTTCGCTCTCCGAATCGCTGATGCATGCCGGCCTCAAGTCCCGGACGCGGGTGCGTATCCGCTACATCGAGTCACAGGATATTGAAAAAGACGGTACTGGCGCTCTGGCCGGCGTCGATGCGATCCTGGTTCCGGGCGGATTTGGCGAGCGCGGCATCGAAGGCAAGGTTGCAGCGGTGCGTTATGCACGGGAGAACAGTGTGCCGTACCTCGGGATCTGCCTCGGGTTGCAGGTGGCCGTCATCGAATTTGCACGGAACGTGCTGGCTTTGACGAGCGCGCACAGCACCGAGTTCGATGCCCAGAGTCCGCACCCTGTCATCGCGCTGATTTCCGAGTGGCAGGATCGGGATGGCAGCCTGCAAAAGCGTGATGAAAAATCCAACGCCGGTGGCACGATGCGGCTCGGCGCCCAGGAATGCCGCCTGCAGGCGGGGACGCTGGCTCAGGATCTCTACGGCACGGAAGTCATCCGCGAGCGGCATCGCCACCGATTCGAATTCAACAACAATTACCTTGACCAGATGAGCAATGCGGGAATGGTGTTCTCGGGCTTCTCGATAGATGGCCTGGTGGAAGTCATTGAGCTGCCAGATCACCCCTGGTTCCTGGCTTGCCAGTTTCATCCCGAGTTCCAGTCCAATCCGCGTGATGGCCATCCGATCTTCAGTGGCTTTATCCGGGCTGCCCGCCAGTTTCGGGCCGAGGAGCTGCCCGCCGCGGCCCGCGCATGAAGCTGGCTGGTGTTGAAGTCGGCGCTGACCGGCCGTTGTTCCTGATCGCGGGGCCGTGCGTCGTTGAAACCGAAATGCTGGCGGTCGAGACGGCCGGCCAGCTGCGGGAGATGGCCCGGCGGCTCAACCTCCCGTTTATATTCAAGTCCTCCTACGACAAGGCCAACCGCTCGTCGATCCGGAGTTACCGGGGACCCGGAATCGAGGAGGGCTTGCGGGTGCTGGACAGCGTTCGCCGCCAGCTGGGAGTTCCGGTGCTGACGGACGTGCACGAGGATTCGCCACTCGGTGAAGTGGCTGCGGTCGTCGATGTGCTGCAGACACCGGCGTTTCTCTGCCGGCAAACCAACTTCATCGTCAATGTTGCCCGGCAGGGCAAACCCGTCAATATCAAGAAGGGCCAGTTTCTTTCGCCCTGGGAAATGAGCAACGTCATTGCCAAGGCGGAGAGCACGGGTAATCCGGGCATCATGGTCTGCGAGCGGGGCTTCAGTTTTGGCTACAACAACCTCGTTGCCGACATGCGCTCATTGGCGGTTTTGCGAGAGACAGGCCGGCCGGTCGTGTTCGATGCCACACATTCGGTGCAGCTGCCGGGTGGCAAGGGGGACGTATCGGGAGGGCAGCGGGAGTTCGTGCCGGTGTTGGCGCGTGCGGCGGTCGCCGCCGGCGTGGCCGGCGTGTTCATGGAGACGCACCCGGACCCGGATCAGGCCCTGTCCGACGGCCCCAACGCGTGGCCACTGCACCTGATGGAGAACCTGCTTGAAACCCTGGTCGAACTCGATCGAGTGGTTAAACGTCAGCCCCTGGTGGAACTGAAACTTGGTGAGAAGAGAAGCTGATGAGTGCGATTGTTGACGTTCACGGCCGCGAGATCCTCGATTCCCGCGGCAACCCCACGGTGGAAGCCGAAGTCAGGCTCGAGAGCGGCGTCGTCGGCCGCGCCGCCGTGCCGTCTGGTGCGTCCACGGGCAGCCGCGAGGCGATGGAGTTACGTGACGGGGATCCGGCCCGGTACCACGGCAAGGGCGTCCGGCGCGCGGTCGCCATGGTCAATGGCGAGATTCGCAGCGAACTGCTGGGCCTCGATGGCCGCGACCAGAAGACGCTCGACCGGAAGATGATCGATCTCGATGGCACGCCCAACAAGGAGCACCTGGGTGCCAATGCCATTCTTGCGGTATCGCTCGCTGCTGCCCACGCCGCCGCGACTGATCGCCGCGAGCCACTGTTCCGGACGCTCGGGCCGGGCACGGTGCTGCCCGTGCCGATGATGAACATCATCAATGGAGGGGCGCACGCGGATAACAGCGTCGACATCCAGGAATTCATGGTGCTGCCAGTCGGCGCCGCGTCTTTTAGTGAGGCACTGCGCCATGGGGCGGAAATATTTCATGCGCTCAAGTCCGTGCTGAAGGGCAAGGGGCTCAGTACCGCCGTGGGTGACGAGGGCGGATTCGCACCCGACCTGCCGTCCAATGCCGCGGCGCTGGACACGATTGCCGAGGCCGTTGGCAAAGCAGGCTTCAAGCTGGGTGTGGATATCTACCTCGCCCTAGACGTGGCCAGTTCTGAGCTCTTCCGCGACGGCGAGTACCACCTGGAGTCGGAGGGGCGCCGCTTTCCACCAGAGCGCTTCTCGGAGTACCTCGCGAGCCTGGCGGGGCAATACCCGATAATTTCGATCGAGGACGGCATGGCCGAGGACGATTGGGCTGGCTGGGCGCTGCACACGAAGGCGCTGGGATCGCGGGTACAACTGGTCGGTGACGACGTGTTTGTCACCAACACTGCAATACTCGGTCGCGGCATCGCCGACGGCATAGCGAATGCCATCCTGATCAAGCCGAACCAGATCGGCACGCTCACCGAAACGCTGGCAGCCGTCGACATGGCGGTCGACGCAGGCTATGCCGCCGTCGTCTCGCACCGGTCCGGCGAGACCGAGGACGCGACGATTGCCGATATCGCGGTCGGGAGCCGAGCCACGCAAATCAAGACCGGTTCGCTCTGTCGTTCCGACCGCACGGCGAAGTACAATCAGCTGCTGCGAATTGAAGAACAGCTCGGATCTGAGGCACAGTACGCCGGTGCGGCCGCGTTTTCGGTGCCGCTCCCGGCCTGAGGCCGGCCAGAGGCCGACAAGTAGCGAGGGGACAGGGACACTATGCGAGGCGAGATTCTGGTAATGCGGGCGGGGATCGGGCTGCTGTCCGTCCTGCTGCTGTTGCTCCAGGTCCGGCTCTGGGTGTCTGACGACGGTTACCGTGAGGTCAGCCGACTGGCCAGCCTGATCAGCGCACAGACCGCGGAAAATTCCCGGCTCAGTCAGCGCAACCAGCGACTGGAAGCAGAAGTCATCCAGCTTCGTAAAGGCGACGGCGCGGTCGAGGAACGTGCCCGGGCTGATCTTGGCCTCATCGGACCTAACGAAACCTTTTACCTGTTCGGGGCGTCCCCGCCTGCCGGTTGAACCGACCGTCCCTTAAGGCTGTAGTTTCCCGTGCTCCATATACAATTTCATGACGCCGTCGCCGAGATCCGCATGGATCGGCCGCCGGCGAACGCCCTGAATCGTGAATTCGTTGAACGCCTGCTGGCCGCGCTGGAGTCGACCCGCATGGACGGCGCCCACGCGATCATTCTCACCGGCCGGCCCGGGATGTTCAGCGCTGGTCTGGATGTCCCGGAGCTCATTACCCAGGACCGTCGGCAGGTGGAAGCCTTCTGGGGCCTGTTCTTTTCCCTGAACCGCCAGCTGGCGGGAAGCCCCGTGCCGGTGATCGCGGCGATCTCCGGTCACGCACCCGCCGGCGGTGCTGTGCTTGCCCTGCAGTGCGACTGGCGAATCGGCGTAACCGGCAAATTCAGGATTGGCCTGAACGAGGTCCAGGTGGGCCTGCCGGTGCCGAGCACGATCCTCCTGTGCCTTGAGCAGCTGGTCGGCCCGCGAGTGGCGCGACGCCTCGCGACGCGTGGTGAGCTGTTGCTGATGGACGACGCCGTGGCAGTCGGTCTGGTGGACGAGCTCGTGGCGCCTGACGAGCTGCAGAGCACTGCCCTGAAGCGCGCGAACGAGCTCCTCGCCCTGCCGCCGGTGGCAATGAACACCACGCGCCTTGCGTCCAAGGCGAAGCTGATCGAGGCCCTCGGCAGCTCCGGAGATACGGCCGCGGCAACGGCCTGGTGGTTCAGCACCGAGACCCAGACGGAGATGCGCAAGCTGGTGGCGCGGCTGGCGAAGAAGTGACGAAGCGCCAGTCCGTGCGCCGCCCCGGCATCTCGTTCGCGCGAACTACACCCCGGATCTCGCCGTAGACCTCTGCTACGATTCTGTACATTCGATCGGTCGATTACTGCTCCCTTATGTTGAGTAAGGGTACGCGACGCGAATATGAAAATCACGGCAACCTCAATCTTCGTCGGCCCCAGCATCTATTCGCAACGACCCGTCGTTCACTGCACGCTCGACGCGGCCGGGCAGCTGCCCTGGCGTCCTTCCGATAGTGGTCTGCGGGACAATCTGTTCGGCCGGCTTCCTGGCCTGCGGGCTCACTCGGAACTGTGCGGCGCGCGGAAGTTCCTGGAGGGCGGCGAGGGCGAAGGCGAGGCCTTCCCCATCAGTCACCTTTTCGAGCATATTTCTATCGAGTTGCAAAATCTCGCCGGGGCTGACTTGTCCTGCGTTCGTGTGGGCGCAGCTGACCAAATTGGTCCCAACAGCGCGGCAGTTCCCTACGAAGAACCGGAGGTGTGCATTGAGGCGGCCCGGTTGGCCTGTGACCTGATCGCGAGCCTGACATCGGCGGACCCACAATCGACCGGTGCTGACGGCCAGAAATTTGATTTTGAGGGCCGCTTCACCGAGTTTGCCAGGTTCGCGGCGGCGACAATGCTTCCCGTTCAGGACCGGGCGTTGATCAGGGCGGCCCGGGCGCTCGATATTCCTGCCAGGCGGTTGGTCGGTCGTACGATTGCACTTGGTGACGGTCGTTACCAGCAGCGCCTGAGCGCAACGAAGACGAGTCTTACGAACGTCGTGAGCAACGACCTTGCGGCGAACAAGGACTATTCGCGTCGCGTTTTTATGGATCTCGGTCTGCCGATTCCGCGCTACGAGCGGGTCTATACCGGCCGGGAGGCAGGAGATGCCGCCAGGCGTATCGGCTTCCCCGTCGTGGTAAAGCCAAATAACGGCAGCATGGGAAGCGGTGTCAGCGTCGGGATGAAGAACCGTCGCGCAGTGGCTGCCGCCTTCAAGCGGGCACGTGAATTTTCGCGGTCAGTGCTGGTCGAGGAGGTGGTGGAGGGTGCCGACTACCGCATGCTCGTCATCAACGGGAGGCTGTGTGCGGCCTCGAAGCGGGTTCCCGGTCACGTGGTGGGCGACGGCGTATACACCATCGAGGCGCTCGTGAATAAGGTCAATAGCGACCCCCGGCGAGGCACGGGACCCACGTCCTCCTGGACCCGAATCGAACTCGACGAGCAGGCAGACCGACTCATTACCGAGCTCGGATACACCCGTCTTTCGATCCCTTCTGTCGGCGAGGTTGTATACCTGCGACGCAATGCCAATACCTCGGACGGTGGGACCGCTGTCGATGTCACCGATGACGTGCACCCCGACAACCGTGACATCGCCGTCCGGGCGGCGAAGGCAATCGGGCTCGATATCGCCGGTGTCGACTTTCTAACGACGGATATTTCATCCTCGATGTGGAAGAACGGCGGGCGGATCTGCGAAATCAACTCCAGGCCGGGACTTCGTAAACACCTTTGGCCCGCAACGGGAAAGCCACGGGATGTATTAACACCGATTATGGACATGCTGTTTCCGCCGAACAGACCCAGCCGCATTCCGAGTGTTGCGATTATCGGCGCCGGAAATACCAGCACCGCCGCCAAAATGCTCGCGCATATCCTGACTGCAGCCGGCCATCATGTCGGGCTCGCGACCAAGGGCCGCGTATACAGTGGAGGCCGAAGAACAGGAAACACCCGGCTGACACCGCCGGCTGCGGCGCGGGCGATTTTTCTTGATCCGGATGTTGATATCGCCGTACTCGAGATCTCGCCGGATGACGTCGTGCGCTATGGTCTGGGCTGCGACACCTTCGATGTGGTGGGCATCGTTAACGTCGACTCTGGTGCCGGGGAGGGGTCCGGTGGCGGAGTGGTCAGCGAAGATCACCTTGCCGCGATCCGGGTGGTGGCGCGTGCCGCCCGGGGTGTGGTGTATGTGGGCGAAGCCGAGCAGGGCGCCATTGGCATCGACAAAGCCTGTACCGGAGCGAAACTCTGCCGCGTCGTGTGTGGCGTGGACGGTCGGCAAGCGCCTGAACTGGCCTCCGCGACGGGCAACCGTGCGGTGCTGGAGGGTGATTCAATCGCCATGTACGACGGCACCCAACCGCTGGCGCGGATTCCATTGGCAGAACTGCTAAAGGGGCACCCCGGCATCGACTGGGGGCAGGTCGCGCACAGTGCCCTGTATGCCAGTGTCGCGGCCTACAGCCTGGGAAAGAAAGCCAGGGAGATTCATCGCAGCCTCAGCAGCTTCAGTCCCGCTCCGCCCACCCCGCGGGCCGGTAAGCGAAAACGCAAGGCCAGTGCCAGCGCAAAGCCCGACGCCTGACCGCCATCCCTGTCGGCCGGCAAGCAGAACTAGGCGCGGTTCAGACTTCAGCGCCCCCGTTTGCCCGACGTGACGAGCACGTCCACGGGAAGCCGGGTCGTGGTCGCCGGCAACAGCGGCTTCTCGATGCGCCCGCTCAGAAGGCCATAGGTCCAGCCAGCGCTGAGGACGTGCATGCGCATACCAGCGAAGGCCGCCGGTGAGTCCTCTGGCACCTCGTCGATGTTGGTTGCTTCAAGGTGCGTACCGTCGACGATGGTCAGTGTGCCGTTGCCAACGACGCTCACCTGATCGCTTGCATTGAGGGCGAACGCCGTGTCCTCGTCCAGGCCGAAGCCCCGCATTGAAGGGTTGCACAAAATGGCCGCGAGCAGACGGCCAAACCGATCCCGCTCGCGGAAATGCTGATCGACGATGACCCTGGACAGGAACCCAAGTCCAGGGGACAGGCGAACGGACGAGAGTCGCGCGGTTGAACGGCCCGTACCGCGGGCAATCATTACCGCGCTCAGCGCGGAAGCACCGGCGCTCGAGCCGCCCAGATGGAGTCCCCGGCGATGACGCTCCCGTAGTATCGAATCCAGGGGTGTGCCGCCGATGGTCGACACCAGTTTCAGTTGGCTACCCCCGGTGAAGAAGACTCCATCGGCGTTTTCCACAGCCGCCAGTAAAGCGGGATGGCTCGCGTCCTCACGCTGATCCTGATGGAAAAACGACAGGTCGTTGACCCCGAGGGCAGAGAAGGCCACACGGTACCTGGCTACGCTCCGCTGGGGCTCACGGGAGGCCGTAGACAGGACCGTCAGACGGGCCTTCGGTCCGCCGCACAGAGACACGAACTGCGACAGGACGGCGGAATTTTCGTAACGCGCCTCGCGGCCGCCGACGGCAAAGATTGTCCCGCGCCGTTGCGCGTTATCCGGCAATGCTTGTCCTTCCCTTATCTGGATGTGCATCGGTTCGGCCGTGCACGATCGGCAGGCTTTGGTTTCCGGCTTCCGGGCGATAGCGTTCTCGCGCCATGGCAACGATCTGCTCAATCAATTCGCCAAAGCTCAAACCCGCGGCGTCGGCCGCCATGTCGAACGATTCACCCTGCTCGAGGACCCCGGCAACGCGGACCTCCAGAACCAGCGGCCGGCCGGACGGAGAAAGGCGAAGGTTGACGACGGCATAGTCCCGGCAGGCGCACGCCTTGAAAGCGCCGAGTGCTGCAGCGCGAATGGTCCGTTCCAGGTGGGCGTCGAGTACGGCCGGGCAGGCCTTTCCTTCCTTGCCGGGGAGTACCTCGACCATCGGCAAACACTGAGCAGGTGCATTGCCGACGATAGGGACATCAATCTCCCGGCCCTGGACGTAGGGCTCGACGACGGCATCGTGCTGATTGCGTTCGGCCAGCAACTGGAGCGCTTCGTCGAGCTGCTGGCGGTTCTTTGCAATTCGAAGTTTGTAGTTCAGAGCGATCCGCGGCTTGACGACGAGCGGGTAGTACAGTTGCCGGCGGTCGTTCTCGGACTCACTGATCGCGCGACAGTCCGTCGTAGGGATCCCGGCCTCTCGCAGCAACGTGTTCGTGGCAATGCGATCCAGGGAAACAACAAGGGCCCGGGGCGTCGGGCCGGTGTAGGCCACGCCCGCCATCTCGAGCATTGCGGGGACATGTGCAACGGAAGCATCACCCTGTATTCCATGCGAAAGATTGAGAACGATCCCGCCCGGCTGGCAGGTCAGCGGGTCTGGTGGAATGAAATCCCGCAATTCGCCCAGCAGCGACATGTCGCCCTCGAAGACTTCCACGCTATGCCCGTTTTGGCGCAGGCTATCGACGATGCGGCGAACGCTCCTGCGACCGTAGCCGCCGCGACTCGGTGGGCCAATCCGCCCGATAACCCCGTTTGCCTTATTGTTTCTGACGACGGCGATACGCAGGGCGTGGGTTCCCGAAAACAGTCGCGGCAGCGCGATTCCACTGAGCCTGGCGTCCCAGTCCTGGAGCAACCGCAAATCCAGAAACTCGGCGATCAGGATGATAGCGACAATTTGCGTCACGACGAGTTCCGGGAACTCAATCGCGATCTCGCGCAAGACCGGAATGTAACTGATTCCAGTGAGTACGAGTGCGATCGCAATCGTCATCACGGTGCGCCAGATGGCCGTCAGACCGCTGTCCCGATCGATGGTCTTGGCAACACCTTCGGCCAGCAGGCCCAGGACAATTACGGGAAAGAATGCTACTCCCCAGAGCACCTCCGAACGCACCCATGGCGCAACAATCAGTGCGACGAGCAGGAGAAGAACGGAGATACACATGATCACCGCGACACGGGCGAAATAGGGCAGGCGCATCCGCAAAAGCCATGGCCGGATGCCGATGACGGCGGAGACCATCGCGACTATGAGGAGGAGGCTGGGTACTATTCCACTTTGCTGGAAGCCGACCGAGATGAGGATTGACCGGAACCCTATCAGGCGAATGCCGAAGGTCAGGCGTGCCAGCGCAATCAGAAGTGCGCCGGTCGGAATGAACAGAAGGTAGAGCACCCGATGACGGTCGCCGGGAGGAATATCCTGCAAGGAGAGGATCTGGCTCAGATTCTGCCCGATAGATGGCAGTAGCGTACCGCTCATGCCCGGGCCGAGGATTCCCGGCGATGCCAGGATTCGAACGGCGACGATTGCCAGCGGCAGGAGTCCGATTGCCAGCAGTAGTGTCAGCGTCCCGGGTGAAATATTGCCCTTTGGCCGCAGCCAGCTCGCGGGCCAAGAGGTGCCTGGTCCAGGGTCGGGGCTTGTGGCCATGTACGCCAGCATTCGCGCTGTCCGCGCCGATGCCGCCTGGCGCAAACCTAGCGCATGCCGGGCCCAGTCAGCGGGCCGCATCTCAATCAGCCTTCTTGCTGATTCCAACGACGGCAGACAGGCCCGGAAACAGGTCGGTTGCCGGATCGTCGAGCCGAATGCGGACGCCGATCAACGGCGCGTCGCGCATGCGTTTGCTTCTGGGCTGCGGAACCTCGGTGTCGGGGAGTTCGATGTCGGTGGAGACACCGAGGCTTTCCACCACACCGGAAAACTCCCGATCGGGATAGGACTTGAATGTCACCGTTGCCACACTGCCAACCGAGACATTGCCGAGATCGTCTTCATCCACCCACGCTTCAACCCATATATCTCCACCTACCCACAGGGATATGATCGGCTGACCCACGCTGGTAGACCCACCTGGCTGCACGATGCGCCGCACAACTGCGCCACTATCCGGTGCACGAATGATGGTTCCTTCGAGATTGGCCTCGGCCATGGCAACCTTCGCCTGGAGAGTGGCAATTTCCGATTCGAGAACGGAAACCCGTTTCTCCCGGACGCCGAGTCCCCTTGATTCCACTTGAGCCAGATCCTCGCCGGCGCTCGCGGCTGACGCTTCGGCGCGAGCCTTTGCCGTCAGCGCCTGCGCCGTGCGCAACTCAGTCTCGGCCGTACGAGCCCGCTCGGCGGGTACCAGCCCGCGGCTCACGAGCGACCGCTGCAGTTCTACTTGTCTCATGGCCTCTTCGGCCCGGCTCTCGGACGCTTGCACCGCGGCACGAGCGGCTGACAAATCTGCTGAAACTCCTCTAAGGGAGCTTGCCAGACGTTGTCGTTCGTTCTCGATCGCAAGGTGCTCCACTTCCAGTTCGCGGCTGGCTTTTTCGAGCTGTGAGCGCGTTTGTGTAACCCTGGCGGCATAGAGGCTATCCTCAAGTCGCGCGACAACTTGCCCCGCCTGAACGCGATCTCCTGCATCGACCTCGACCGTTTTGACGACACCGTCCAGGCGGGCGCCAACGTCTGCAATATGACTCCGGACTACGGCGTCACGCGACACCACGTGCGTTGATCGATAGTTCGCCCACAGGCCCAGAGGCAGGAGAAACGCCAGCAAGGTGCCGACAAGCACGGCGGGAAGCGCCTTCCGTTTTAAGTTCGCGGTAACGGTATTCGGTCTGCTGCTTTCCTCGTCTTCGGCTTCCAGGCGGAAAGTGAGGGAACTATTCCGCTCGAAACCGTGGTCGGCAGAACCGTTGCGGTTGAAGAAGACGACGGGGAGTCCTGGCAGCGGGCCAAGCAGCGACTCCAGGACGAGGTCCGGTAGCGTTCCTCGCTCCGCGAACGCCGCCATCGAGTCAAGCGGCCCCACAATTTCCCGGTAGGACACCAGGGAATCGAGTTGACGGGCATCAGCCGCCGACCGCATTGCCGATACCCATTTACGGCTCTTGTTCCGGTCCGGCTTTCCCGAAGAGCGGACCACCTGCACGATCCGCCGTCGGCTCCCGTTATCCTCATCCTGGGCACTGTCGAGCACGATCATGGGAACTCGAAGGAATTGCTCGGGATTGAATTGCAGATCCAGGCGCTTGTGCCCGGGTGCGATTCCCTGGGGAAAACGCTTGTCGGGATTGGGGAAGGTATAGGATTCTGCACATGCGATCACAGCACCCGCCACGCGTTCCGGGTGAGCCATGGCATAGCGCAAGGCGAAGCGAGCGCCTGCTGCGTAGCCGAACAGGTAGATTCGTTCAGCCGACACGCCCGCCAGTGTGGCAAATTCCTGCAGAATCGCGTCGAGTGCCTCGTCCGCCCGCTTGCCGCGATCGATTGCGTGCCTGCTTCTGCCCAGCCTCTGATAGTTCGGATATCGACTCGCCGCGAAGTGGGGCGCAATGAGGGTGGCGCCGTAGCGCTCGCAGACATCCGAGAATGCAGTTGCCTGCTCCCGCGCGTTACGCGAAATATCATGGACGGCCACGAACAAGGGTCCACCAGGTACGCCACTGCCGGGACGATAGACGAAGTAGTCCTGCCCCGAACCGTCCTGAAGCATCCGATGGAGGATCTGCTTCTCGCCCGGCGGAGAGCTCTCGTCAATGTCCCCGTCGTTCAGTAATGTCCTCGTGGAATTCAAATGTTCACCTGTCGTCAATGCTTATTCGTGGGTGCGGCTCCAAGGATGGCATTGAATACCCTGTCTCCCAGTCCGCCGCGCAATATGGATCGCTTGAACGAGTGATTGCAATTCTCTATCTCTTCGTAGGAGACCATGGATTCAAGGTGATGCGCGGCTGCCGATGCTTTCATGGCCTCGACCCAGCGGCGCGCGCGCTCGACCCGGGTTACACCCTGTTCCCGGTCAAGGCGGGCGCTGCGGCGAAGGCCTGATTGACTGTCGTCATCAGCGCCAACCATAACCGTCATGGGGACGGACAGAAATTCCTCGGCATCGAAGCGCACAGACGGAAGCTTCTTGGTCATCCGGGTTCCGTACGGGAAGCGCCTGGTCGCGTCCGGGAACGTGTACCAGCCAGCTGCCGCCATCACGGCTCCTGCGACCCGGTGGGGATTGGCCATTACATACCGATGGACAAATTGCGCGCCACCCGAGAAACCGAAGAGATGGAATTTCTCGGCGGCGGCGCCGGTCATGGTCGCGACTTCCGCGACAATCATGTTCAATGCCAGGTCAGCACGTTTTCCACGCCCGACGCGACCAAGTCTTTGATAATCGGGATGCTGCTCCACAGAAAAAATCGGAGCGACGAGGACGGCGCCATACATCTCACTGTAGGTTGACAGCAGGCGAGCGTGCTGATCGGCATTTCGCGATATGCCGTGGACAGATACAACCAGCGGGGCGTGATCGCCTCCTGTACTCGGAACGTATACCAGGTATTCCTGGCTCGGGTCCGCCAGCAGAACGCGACGCTGCAGACGCTTACGCCTTTGCGGCGCGTTCTTGCTTTTCTCGAGTATCGTCGGTGCGAGCATTGGCTCCTCCACTGATCATCCTCAGTTTTTTTACCCCGGCGAGTATCGCCCGGGCGACATGGGCCTGCTCCAGTTCCTCACGCGTAAATGTCGGTACGCCAGTCGCTGTCGTCGCTTCCATGCTTTGAAGTGGTGCCGCCGTCATGACTCCTCCGAGTCCGGCGATGGGCAGGTCGCGCTGCTTCAGCCAGTTACAGCCGGCAAGCGCCCCCATTGCGTCTCCCGCAGCAAAGAACACGCCACCCACGATCGCCTTGAACACCGGAGACTCCAGTAGCGCGGCAGTCTCGGCCTGCAGGATGCCGTCTGCCACCTCCAGCACGACAGCATCCACGCCAGCTTCGGCCAGATGGGCCACGAGCGTAACCAGGATGCGTTCCAGTTCGGGCAGTTCCACGCGGTAGGTTGATACTAAGCCGGCATCAGTAAAGTCCAGTACCGGAAAGGCCCCGGCGTCCTTCAATAACCAGGTATCACCGCCGGCACCCGTGCCGGTAATCTTGGCGTAGCCAACCCGCATGCCGGCCTGGGACAACCCCCGGACGAGAAACGCTGCCGACGCGGTTTTTCCGGAGTCCATTGCGGTTCCCACGACGGCAATCGTGGTGGGACTGGGCGCGACAAGTTTTTCGACCGGCTCGAGGGCGTAATCGCGCAAGTTTGCGCGCTCGCCGTCGCTACGAAGCAGGTATCCGACCGGAGTAATCAACGTCGGACCCCTTGCAATTCGCTCGTGCCAGGAGAGTGCCTTCGCGGCGACGCCGCCGCCGGCTACCAGGTGGCAAGGACCCAGGGTTTTCGGCACGATGGCTTCAAACTGGCTGGGGGCGTAGCGATTGCCATACACAACGACAATCTCGTCGCCGGGAAAGAGGTTCTTTCGCCGGCCATTCCGCAGCTGAAGCGCGCGATGAAAGCCCAAGACATCCAGTCGCGCCAGAACGAGGTCTCCCGCTCGTGGTGGCGTGCCCTGGCGGCGGATGCTGAATTGCTGCTCGCGGGGAACCCGCCGCGTCGTGAAGGCCCATGCGGCTCGCCGGATTCGATCAACTTCGATACCGGGTTGCCCGCCATGCCGCGTAGTGTCACCGTCATCGGTGTCCCGGTCGTCCATGTAACTCATCTCAATCTGCTTTTTATATGACGTGCAGCTGGCGAAAATCCCCCGAGGCCCCCGTGGCTAAACGCATAAATCGTGTACTGACGATCAAGGTCAAGCCAAACTTCTAGTATCGTCACGAAAGCGGGTGGCGGGGCCGGGTCCGGAGGCAAATCTTTTATTGATTATCGAGGCTCATTGTATCGGTTAACGGCCACCTGCAGGATTGCAGTTCTTGAGGGGAAAGTCTTGCTTCTTGGGACATAATGCGTCTGAGTTCGAGCATTAGTCGCCACGCCGAGACGCACCACTGGCCGCGGTGTGAATTCCGATGAAACCGGGCACGGTCCGATCAGGCCAACTTTCCAGAGGAGTACTCGTGAACTATTCCGGACATGCGAGTCCAGCGAGGCCGCTGTCGCGGGTTTGGGTGAACGAGAACCTTATCCGGTCGTTGGTCATTGTGCTCGCGCTGTCCGTCGCGAGTCCGGCCTGGGCGCGAAGCAACGCGTGCACGTCGTCGAAGACCTGCCGTGACGAGCTGATCCTCAGTACTGGTGGCTCCATTCCCTATTACCGGTCGCTGCCCCT
>JAQBGF010000012.1:0-7497 GCA_032122615.1 Gammaproteobacteria bacterium
TTAAGCCAGACATTATCGCAGCCTCGCGTCCCGCCCGTAAACGTCGGGGCGGAAATGCACCGCGCCGGACGGCGTTACCCAGCTGGTGAGATACACCACATAGACGGTAATCGGCGAGGGCAGCGTGAGGGTTCGCGTTCGCGGGGGAGCGCCTGTAGGAGCGGCTTCAGCCGCGATCGATATCGGTGTCGCGGCTGAAGCCGCTCCTACTGCCGCTCCTACCGGCGCTCCCGCTAGCCGGAGGTCGGCCCGTTCTTCGGGCTTTTCAAGCCGCAGGCAGCCGGAACTGAGTGTGCGGCTGTTCAGGTCGAAGAGGCGCCGCGATGGCGTGTCGTGCAGGAAAATGTCCCACGGATTGCCGAGCACGAACTTGAGCCTGCCGAGGCTGTTCAACGGGCCCGGGTCCTGGCGCAGCCGGTACGGGAAATAGTTGGCGTTGAATTTCCGCCAGTCGATCCGGGTGGGATCGACTTCCCGGCCACTGGCCCCGAGCACCCGGATGCCGAGTCGCGCGAGGAAGGTGGGATCTTCCTGCTGCGTCGGCAGCAGGTCTTCGACGGCGATGGTGCGTGGCACGGACCACGGCGGGTTCACGACAATGTGCCGGATGCTGTCCTTGAAGCTGGGCGTGGGCCGGTCCGGGTGGCCGGCAATGATGCGCATGGTGATCAGCGGTGCGCCGTTCTCGACGAGTTCCAGGGAACCGCCCGGCACATTGGCCCAGAGATAGCGCGTGCCGAGATCGCGCGGCAGCCAGTTCCAGCGGGTGAGAGTGACTTGTAACTGCGCGACACGATTCTCGACCGGAACGTTGAGTGCGGCGAGTGTCCGTTCGTCGGTTTCGCCACCGGGGGGCAGGCCGTGGCGTTCCCGGAACCGGTTCAGGGCGCGTTGCAGGCCCGCGTCAAAGAACCAGGCGTCGGCCGTTTCCGGCAGGCCTTCGAAGTCGCCGCTGAGGCGCAACCGCTCGCGCAGGTCCACGACCCGTGGATCGCGCTCGCCCGGTGCTGGTTGTGTGCCCGCGGGCAGAACGGGCCAGCCGCCGGCGGCGGCCAGGTTCTGGTAGTGATTGAGGGTCGCGCGCAGGCGTTCGGCATCGGGTGAACCAGACGGACCGGCTTCGGCCGGCGCGAGCGGAATGTGCCAGTCCGGATCGCCGGCGGGCGTTGGCAGCGCGGGCAGCGCCGTCAGGAGCAGGGCGAGGGCCAGGATCCCGGCCCGCATCGGGCCGGCCTCAGGCAGCGGCGTGGCGCAGCCGCCGGCGAATCACGAGCGCGCCGACGGCGGTGCCGAGCAGCCACACGCCGGCCGGCGCCGGCACGATGTTTACTTGCGCGTCCGTCGGTACCGGTGAGAAGCGCTGATTGGTGCCTATGGTGTTCACGAAACTGCCCGGGTCGGGGACGCCATCCGCCAGGCCGATCGTCGCCAGGCTGCCGGGACTGCCGATAGCCATGAAGAAAAAGGTACCGACGGTGCCGAGATCGGCCGCGTTGTCAAAGCCCAGGTGCACGGTCTGCGTGAAGCCAATGGTCTCGACCACCGGGGACAAGTAGAAGCTGAGGAGGCCGCCCGCGAGGGTGAAATTGTCGTAACTGAGCAGACGGGTGTCGAAGTCGATGATGATCTCGCCGCTGAACAGTCCCGGGTGCGTGCCCGGCACGAGCGGGTCGCTGGCATCCAGCACGAGGTCGATCGTGAAGGGGCTGTTCTGCGCCACGGTGTTCGCCGCGGGCATCAGCTGGATGGTGCCTGCTTCTATGGTGACGACGCCTGCTTGTGCGCCCGGTGCGATCGTGATCAGCAGCAGGGCGGCGGCGAGTGCGCGATAGTTCATGGCGATTCTCGATTCGATTAGTGCGGTTAAGGTTCGATGACGGAGCTGGCGACCACGTCGCGCAACAGACCCACGTCCTTGATGCGGCCCTGGCCCTCGAGCGTGACATCGATAATGTGGGTGATGCCGTGTGCGCCGCCCGGCTCACCGACCAGGGCGCCTTGCACGAAGTTGCCGGTGCCGATGACGTTGCTGGTGAACTGGCCCGGCTGGGAGATCATGTTGACGCCCGATAGCGTGCCGCCGGCGCCGAAACTGTAATCGGGGTTGGTCCAGGCGCCGGTCCAGTTCGGGTTGCTGCCGAAGTTCACGGTCATCGCGCCGATCGTGGCGTTGTCCACCGACATCGCCCCGCTGTAGTTGACGCTGACGTTCCCGGCATTGAGGGTATCGAGGCCGGCCTGGCTGGTGGCGTTGCCCCAGGCGAAGTAGCCGGACTGGGGATTCGCGACAGTGCCGTGCGTCCAGATATCGGCGGCGAGCAGTATCTCGCTGTCGTCATCCTGTTCGATGCGGGCGATCAGTCGCGAGATCACATCGCCCTGGTCGCCCCGGGAGCGCATGTTGTTATAACCGTCGGGCCGTGGCGTGACGATAGTGGTCATCGTGAGTGAATCGATATCGCCACCACTGAGGTCGCCGGTCTTCGGCGCGACGGAAAAGTCGGTGCCGTCCGCGGCCAGCCTGAAGCTGCCGAATTCGGTGTCCTCGGCTTCGCCGGTGCTGCTAAAGCCGCTGACAATCGTGGCGAATCCGCAGGGCGTGCCCGGGGTGCAGCTGGCTACGGGCAGGATGGATTCCACGAGTATGAGCGACGGCACGCACTGGTCGGCCAGCAGATCGCACTCGATGCTGACGTCGGGCAGATTCAGGGTCACCATCGGTGCGGGAGCGGCCGGCGCGAGGCTGGCCCATGGGCCCCAGCACAGCACCGAGTCCCCGGCGTCGGGTCCGGAGCAGGGGTCCAGACTGGCCGTACGGGCGCGTTCCGCGGGTGCATCAACCGGCCCGGCGGCGGGTGCGATGGCGGCCAGTTGCTCCTTGCACGCATCAATCACGCTCTTAGGTGCCGCTTTCGGATCCGTCGCCCAGCGTTCCAGTAGCTGCGCACAATCCTGGTCGGAACGTGCCGTATTGGCCGCGTGAGCGGGCACCGCCGTTCCGAGTAATGGCAGGCTCACCACGATGAGCGACCCGAGCGTTGTAAGTATTCGCATGTTGCTTCCCACTATTACCGGCCCCGCATTGTTGGCTTGTCGCCGCGGTTCGCCGTTCTTCTATCTATTCTTGTTGCCTAGTTCTACACGATGTGGCGTGCCACTTCACCATTCGCTGCGCAAATCTGCTATGCAGGTCGCATTCGACTTAATCCGGGGTCAGAAGCGCCGGGATAATCCCAGGCTGACCTGGTGACGGTCGTACTCGTAGATCACCACGTCCGACTGGTTGTCCGTGTAGGTCCAGCTGGCGATCAGTGACCACTTGTCGAGCCAGCCTTCGCGGTAGTCATGCTGCAGGCCAACCAGGGTCCGGAGTTCCTCGTCGTCGCGCGCGGTGGTGAAGCCGGGCTCGATGTCCTCAAAGTCGTACCAGCGGTAGCCGACCCGCGCGAAAACGGCGCCGTTGGTCCAGGCCTCGGCGTTTAACCCGACAAAGGCTTCGGGGCCGCTGTAGCTGTAAACATTGTTGTCGGCGTCGAAGTCCGGATAGCCGACACCCGCCTGCACCAGCAGGCGGCGCTCGCGAAAGTAGCGACCGACGGTCAGATTGACCGACTGGTACCGTCCCTCGCGGCCGCTCTCGGCGCTGTCGTGGTAGGTGCGTTCCGTGATAATCCCGTCGAGCCCGACCTCCCAGTTGTCGCCCACCTGCCAGGCGACGCCCGGATTCAGGCTGCCGAACAGCGCCAGGTTCTCGTTATCGAGGAAGATCTGGTCAGCCTGCAGGCCGACGTAAGCACGCCACCGGCCGGGCACCACCCAGGCCGGGCCGGTGCGCAGCGTGAGCACGCCCAGGTTGAAGTCGCTCTCGTCGAAGTAGGCCCGGTAGTAGGCGTTCGCCTCGCTCTGCCAGATAAAACTGCCCGGGTACTCGCCCCACTCGAAGCGGCGATTCGGGTTGTAGGTGTGGCTGATGCCCGTGTTGATGACCGCGGCCCCGTCGCTCGTTTCGCGGGAACCGGGTGAAACCTGGAACGGGACGCCGCCGATCTCGATGATGTCCCGGGCCACGCCGACATTAACGTTGGAGTCGTACATCACGCCGCCGTAAAACGACGGCGACCACTGGTGTCGCGCCGCGTAACGTCGCTCATCGGCGTCGATCTGCGCGAGAAAGGCCAGCACCGTGGCCCGCACCGTGGGGGGCGTATCGGGGTCGTCCAGCACGCGCTGGGCTTCCGTCCGGGCTGCCGTGTAGTCGCGCGACAGGTAATAGACCCGGGCCAGTTCAAGGCGCGCCCGGCTCAGTGAGGGATTGGCGGCCAGCAGGCTCGTCAGCCGCTGGCGGGCCGTACGCAGCCGCGATTGCTCCACGGCTTGCATGGCGGCATCAAAGTCCGTCTGTACTTCCCCGGCGCTGGCACTGGTCTGTGCGGGGACCGGATTCGCTGTCATAAGCCCCAGGGAGAGGACAAGACAGACGCCTGCGAGCCCGTTCGTACGGGCGGATTTAAACTTGCTTTCCATAAGCCTTTTTGTTGTAGTTTCCGGGCCTTGCGCAACATTACAGCACCCTGATATCAACACTCCATCGACCATGTCGCTCTTCCGTCGGGTTGCGGCCCCGATTCTGGCGTCAGGATGCTTATGTCTAGTATCCACTGTTGCGTCGCCGTTTCCCAATGAACTTTTCGGGTACCGGCAATTGCCCCAGGAGCACCTCAGCGACTTTCCTCAGTGGCTGAGTGTGCTGGAGCGTCACCTTAAGGATGACCTTAAGGACGGCGAGTGCGGAGCGCGGACGTTCAACCGTTGCCACCTCGCCGAATGGCGCCGCTTCCTGGAGCAAACGAAGAGCCTGCCGTTTCGCAAACAGTTGCAGGCGGTGAACCGCTTTGCGAATACGCGGGAGTACGTGCTCGATCTCGACAATTATGGCGTCGAGGACTACTGGGCGATCACGCGCGAGTTTCTCGGTAATGGCGGCGACTGCGAGGACTACGTCATCACCAAGTTGTTTTCCCTGCGCTGGCTTGGCTACGCGGTGGATGACATGCGGGTGGTGGTGGTGCAGGACACCAACCTGCGCGTTCCCCATGCCGTGCTGGCGGTGACCCGTGGCCGCGAGACGCTGATCCTCGACAACCAGGTGCAGGCCGTCCTTTCCGACCGGGATGTAGTGCACTACGCGCCGGTGTTTTCCATCAATGAATCCCGCTGGTGGATTCACCTGCCGCCGTCATGACCGCTGAACCCGAACGCCCCAGCCATTTCTCACCGGAAGGGATTGCGCTCCTTGCGCTGCTCGTGTTGATCGGCATTGGGGCCATTCTGATCAACTTCTATATAGACGGCGAGCGGCAGCGGGACCTGCTGCAATGGGAGTCGCGGCTGGGACTGGTGGCAGATGCCAAGTCGGATTCACTGGCGCGAATGCTGGCCACCGATCGCCGCGAACTTGAGGAACTCGCGCGCAACGCCTCCCTTCAGCTCTATCTCTGGCAGGTCGTCAAGTCCCGGCAGTCGGCTGACGCCGCTGCCGATCCGGCCCAGCAGGCTTACCTGCGAAATCTCATTGTTGCGGCGGCTGAGCGGGGCGGCTACCTGCCGGATTCCGGCACCCGGCTGCCCGCCAATCTCCCGCGCCGTTCGACGTCCGGGCTTGTCCTGCTGGATGCGGAAACCAACCCGGTCGCGGTCTCGCCCGGCCTTGGCAGCGTCACCGGAAGTTTCAGCGAGGTCGCCCGCCGCGCGCTGGCCACGCCGCCGCAGTCGATCGTAGACCTCGTGCTCGACGCCGACGACCGGGCGGTGCTGGTGATCGCTGTGCCCGTGCACGCGGTGCCCGGCGCGTTGCAGACCGGCGGCGGTCCCGCAGGCGTGGTGCTTGGCGTGCGCGGCGCCGACGAGGATCTCTTCCCCTTATTGAGCCGTGGCCCGGCCTTTGCCGAGGACAGTGAAACCCTGCTGCTGGCGCGCCGGGATGACAGCGTGCTGTTCCTGTCGCCCACCCGCGAGGGCGCCAATGCGCTTCGCCGGAGCATGCCGCTCGACCGTCCCATGGCCGATGCACAGTTGGCGGAAGTGTCTGCTGTGCTCATGCCTGATCACTTCGCGGCTCTCGACAACTATCGCGGCACGCCGGTACTTCAAGTGAGCCGGCGTATTCGCGGGCAGGACTGGGTGTTGGCCCAGCAGGTGAATGCCAGCGAGGCGCTGGCCGGGGCGAACGAGCGGCGAACTTTCCTTGTGGCCACGTTGTTGCTGCTGCTGCTGTTCATCGGCGCACTGGCCGTGGCCGCCTGGCGCCACGGCAGCAGTGTCCGGGCACGCCAGCAGGCCGCGGAGCTGCGGGACAAAGCCGGCAAGCTGCAGCGCCAGACGGATCTGCTGCACACGATCACCGACAACGTCGACGTGCTCACGGTGCTCGTCAACCGGGAGCAGGAAGTGGTGTTTACCAACCAGGCGGCGGCCGATGCGGCAAAGAGCAGCATCGCCGGTATCGTGGGCGGACGTCTTACGAACGTCTTCGGGCATGCCACGGCGGGAATCCTCAACTCACTCAGCGACGAGGTCCGCCGGCAGCGCGCGCCACAGCACCGCGTCTTGCCGCTCACCGTCGGCGGCGCGCTCCGCAGTTACCAGACCAGTGTGATCCCGGTGGAGCGCATCGGCGAGCGGCGCCAGCTGGTGTTGCTGGTGCTGAGCGATGTCACGGATCTGAAGGTCGCCGAGCAGCACCACGCTGACCTGTTGCGGGATCTCGTCAGTACGCTGTCTAACGTCGTCGATCTCCACGATCCGTATTCTGGCCACCACGCCAGCCGGATGGCCGAGGTGGCGCAGGCGGTAGCCCGCGAGCTCGACCTGCCGGATGCCGAGCACGACACTCTCGGGCTCGCCGCGACGCTCGCCAACATTGGCAAGATCATGATTCCGAGCGACTTACTGACCAAGACGGAGCCGCTGACCGCCGCCGATCGCGAGCTGCTGCGCAAGCATGTGGATTACAGCCTTGAACTGCTAAAGGGCCTCGACTTCGAAGGTCCGGTACTCGAGGTTATTGCGCAGAAGCAGGAATTGCTCGATGGCAGTGGCTATCCCAAGGGCCTTATCGAGCACCAGATGACACTGTCCGGCCGCATTCTCTCGGTCGCGAATGCGTTCGTGGCCCTCGTGAGTGTTCGCGCTTATCGACAGGGCGTGTCGATTGAAGCGGCGCTGGAAGAACTGATGCGGGGCGCCGGAACGCACTACGACCGGCGCGTGATCGCGGCGCTGTTTCACGTGGCGGCGAACCGCCGCGACTGGTCGCAGTGGTCGGCGTCGCACTCGCCGCCTGATGACACTCCGTAGCCCGCGCACGCCCGCTGTGTAGGAGCGGCTTCAGCCGCGACAACGTGCTCCGTAGTTCGCGGGCCGTGGCGGGGCAGGGGGGGGCCGCCGGGGGGGGAGAACCGCGGAGGGGGGGCCCAGACCGGGGCCCGGAGGGGAGGG
>JAQBGF010000013.1:0-3332 GCA_032122615.1 Gammaproteobacteria bacterium
CAATGGTTTGGGTGTGCGTTTGAGTTGTTCATCAACCTGAACAAGGTGATTTGCATACAAATGGGCGTCTCCAAGAGTGTGTATAAACTCACCCAGCGCAAGCCCGGTCACCTGTGCAACCATCATGGTGAGCAACGCATACGAGGCAATATTGAACGGCACGCCGAGAAAGATATCGGCGCTGCGCTGGTACAACTGGCAGGACAGGCGACCGTCCGCCACCCAGAACTGGAACAACGCGTGGCACGGCGCGAGTGCCATTTTCGGCAGCTCGGCCACGTTCCAGGCGCTGACGATGATGCGGCGTGAATCGGGATTGCTGCGGATGAGATCCAGCGCCTGACGGATCTGATCGATGTGTGTGCCGTCCGGGGCGGGCCAGGAACGCCACTGTGCGCCGTACACCGGACCGAGCTCGCCGTTGTCGTCGGCCCACTCGTCCCAGATGCTGACGCCATTCTCGTTCAGGTAGGCCACGTTGGTGTCGCCGCGCAGGAACCACAGCAACTCGTGAATGATCGAGCGCAGGTGGAGTTTTTTCGTCGTGACCATCGGGAAGCCGTCAGCCAGATTAAACCGCATCTGGTGACCAAAGACCGACAACGTACCCGTTCCGGTGCGATCAGCCTTGCGAGCGCCGTGATCCCGGACGTGACGGAGCAAGTCGAGGTACTGACGCATGCGAGGCCCTAGCGGCTTGCCACCACGCCGGCGGCCTGTCCGCTGTACGCGCGCCACAGCAGGAAGAACCCGAGCGCCAGCATCGGCAAGGTGAGCACCTGGCCCATCGTGAGCCAGCCAAATGCCAGGTAGCCAAGGTGGGCATCTGGCAAGCGGACAAATTCCACCGCGAAGCGAAACACGCCGTATCCAATCAGGAACACTGCCGACACCGACATCGCAGGCCGGGGCTTCGCTGAAAACAGCCAGAGAATCACGAACAGGGCCATTCCCTCCAGGCAAGCCTCGTACAACTGCGAGGGGTGGCGCGCCTCACCATTGACGATAAACGCCCACGGCACGGTCGTTGGCGCGCCCCACAACTCGCCGTTGATGAAGTTGCCGATACGCCCCGCACCGAGGCCGATCGGGACCAGCGGGGCAGCGAAGTCCGTGATCTCGAAGAAGCCCCTCTTTAACCGGCGTGCGTACAGCCACATCGCACTGATCACACCGAGGAGGCCGCCGTGGAACGACATGCCGCCTTCCCAGATGCGAAAGAGGTTCAGTGGATTGGCAACAACCTGGTCAAAGCCATAGAACAGCATATAGCCGATGCGCCCGCCGAGAATCACGCCGAGCGCGGCGTAGAAAATCAGGTCATCCACCTGCACGGTGGAAACCGCTGCGCCAGGACGCGCAGCGCGGCGCTTCGCCAGGTACCACGCCGCCGCAAAACCGACCAGGTAGGTAATGCCGTACCAGCGCACGGCCAGCGGGCCGACCTGCAGCGCGATGGGATCGAATTCGGGGTACACGAACATGCCGTTCGTATGGTACTAGACTGCGCCCCAATGAACGGAGCCGGAAATCCCCTGCCGATTACCGCCGCGCTGCCGGAGCTGGCAACGGCGCTTGCCAACGGACGGCGCGCGCTGCTGCAGGCGCCACCGGGCGCCGGCAAGAGCACCGGTGTGCCGCTTGCTCTTGTGGACGCGCATTGGCTGAAGGGTCGCCGCATCCTGCTGCTGGAACCCCGCCGGCTGGCCGCGCGCGCCGTCGCCGCGCGAATGGCCAGCACCCTTGGCGAGCTACCCGGTGCCACGGTTGGCTACCGTATGCGGTTCGACACCCGGGTGGGGACTAAAACGAGGATCGAAGTAGTAACCGAAGGAATACTCACCCGGCAACTGCAGCGTGATCCGGCGCTGGAGGGCGTCGGGCTCGTGATCTTCGACGAATTTCACGAACGCAGCCTGCAGGCCGATACGGGCCTGGCCTTTGTGCTCGATGCCCAGCGCCATCTTGCCCCCGAGCTGCGGATACTGGTGATGTCGGCCACGCTCGACGGCGCCCCGCTGGCGCGGCTGCTGGAGGATGCCCCGGTGATCACTGCGCAGGGACTCAGCTTTCCCGTCGAGACCCGCTATGCCGAACGCGCCACGACCGACTTTGTAGACCGGCAGGCAACCGCCGCCATTCGCCGGGCCCTGCGCGAGGACGAGGGCGATATCCTGGTGTTTCTCCCGGGTGCCGGCGAAATCCGGCGTGTCGAGAGAGCGCTGGCGCAATCACAACCCGGCGACCGCGTCCAGGTTCGACCCCTGTACGGCGATCTGGGCCGCGAGGCCCAGGACCTCGCGATCCGCCCGGCACCGGCCGGCCACCGCAAGGTCGTACTGGCCACCAACATTGCCGAAACCAGTCTCACCATCGAGGGCGTCGGGGTGGTCATCGATGGCGGGCTCGAACGCCGCGCGCGCTTCGACCCGCGCAGCGGCATGAGCCGCCTCACAACGGTCCGCATCTCCCAGGCCTCGGCCGAGCAGCGGCGCGGCCGGGCTGGCCGGCTGGCGCCGGGAATCTGCTATCGGCTCTGGACCCAGGCAGAACACCGCGCCCTGATGCCTCACACGCCGCCCGAGATCGTCAATGCGGACCTCGCTCCGCTGGCGCTGGAACTGGCGGGCTGGGGCACCCGGGACGCGAACGCACTGACCTGGCTCACGGAGCCCCCGCCGGGCGCGCTTGCCCAGGCCCGGGAGCTGCTGCAGTCACTGGGCGCACTCGACAAGGACGCGAAAGCCACACCTCATGGCCGCCAGATGCTCGGGATTGCTGCGCACCCACGGCTGGCCCACCTCCTGCTCGGGGCAAATCACGCCGGCATCGGCGCGACGGGCTGCGCACTCGCGGCCGTCCTTGGTGAGCGTGATCTTCTGCGCGGACGGCCCGGAGAACGCGACGCGGATCTGCGCACGCGCCTGGAAGTGCTGGCCCGGGATCCCGATGCGGCTGCACGGGACGATGTGGATCGCACCACCGTGCACCAGATTCGCCGCTCGGCGGAGGCCTACGGCCGGCAGCTTGGCAGCGCGGGCCCTGCACAAGCTATTGCGCCAGAAAATATAGGCTGGCTGCTCGCCCTCGCCTACCCGGACCGCATCGCCCGGGCGCGAAGTCCGGGCTCGGGTCGGTATCTGCTCAGCAACGGACGCGGGGCGTATTTTGCCGAGCCCCAGGCACTCGCAAAGTCCGAGTACCTGGTAATTCCGGAACTGGAGGGCAGCGAAAAGGAAGCGCGCATCTTTCTCGCCGCGCCGGTCACGGCCGCGGAACTGGAGGAACATTTCGCCGACGACATCGTCTGTTCGTCACGGGTCCAGTGGGAC